>PWTM01000183.1 GCA_003563855.1 PVC group bacterium
CAGATTCGGGCGCGCATATACCATCGGGCCATCGGGGTCGGACCTAAGCAACCTGCTGATTATCCGGGTGTTGTATTCCACGGAAGGGCGTCTTCACGGCTTAGACCCCACTTCCCGCATAGTACCCTAACTGCGTTCCGCTCAGTATGTAAGCGGGTGGATAATCCACGAAAGACTCACGCTTGAGCGGCGCGGGGGCGGCTGGTAGGCTGTCCAGCGCGGCACGGGCGGGCTTTCTTCGGCCGCTGTGACCCACGCCGGCAAGGAAGAGGAGCAGTTCCGCATGAAGCGACCGAATATTGTGTTCATTCTCGCCGACGACCTGGGGTGGAACGATCTGGGCGGGCTGGGCGGCAGCGCGTTCTACGAGAGCCCGAACATCGACCGGCTCGCGCGAGAGGGCATGCGGTTCACGCAGGCCTATGCGACCTGCCAGGTCTGCAGCCCCTCCCGGGCGAGCATCCTGACCGGAAAGTACCCGCCGCGGACCGGGATCACCGACTACCTGGGCGCGAGGTTCGGGGAAGCCTGGCGGGACCTCGGCCGGCACGACCGGATGCTTCCGGCGGAAAACGGCGACGGGCTGCGCGCCGACGAGATCACGCTTCCGGAGGCGCTGCGGCGCGCCGGCTACCGCACGCTGCACGCCGGCAAGTGGCACCTCGGCGAGGAGGGCGTTTACCCCGAGGATTTCGGATTCGAGGTCAACCGGGGCGGCTGGCGCGCCGGCGGACCGGAGGGCGGCTACTTCGCGCCGTGGAAGAACCCGAAGCTCGAGCCCGGTCCGGCCGGCGAGTGCCTGCCGCTGCGGCTCGGACGCGAGACGGCCCGCTTCATCGAGGACCACAAGGACGAGCCCTTCTTCGTCTACCTCTCCTTCTACGCCGTTCACGGTCCGATCCAGACCACCCGCGAACGCTGGGAGAAGTTCCGCCGCAAGGCCGTGGCACAGGGCGCGCCCGGGAAACGGTTCGCCTTCGACCGCAAGCTGCCCGTGCGCCAGGTCCAGGACTGCCCCGTCTATGCCGGGTTGATCGAGATGATGGACGACGCCGTGGGGCTGGTGCTGGATGCGCTCGACCGGCTCGGGCTGGCGGAAGACACGATCGTCTGCTTCACCTCCGACAACGGCGGCGTGGCGTCGGGCGACAGCTTCTCCTCCTCGATGCTCCCCCTGCGCGGCGGCAAGGGACGGCAGTGGGAAGGCGGCATCCGCGAGCCGCTCTACATCCGCTATCCCGGCCGCGTCGCGCCGGGCGCCCGCTGCGACGCGCGCGTTTCGGGCATCGACTTCTACCCCACCCTCCTCGACCTCGCGGGACTGGAGGTTCCGGCAGAGCAGGCGGTGGACGGCGAGAGCATGGCCCCCCTGCTGCGCGGCGAGCAGGCGCCGGCCTTCGAAACGCGCGACCTCTTCTGGCACTACCCCCATTACGGCAACCAGGGCGGCGACCCGTCCTCGATCATCCGCCGCGGCCCCTGGAAACTGATCCACTACCACGAGGACGGGCACGACGAGCTCTACCACCTCGAAAAGGACCCCGGCGAGCAGCAGGACGTCGCCGCCGCGAACCCGGAGCTGGTCGGGACGCTGCGCGCGCGGCTGGACGCCTGGCTGAAGGAGGTCGGCGCGAAGTTCCCGGTCCCCGATCCCCAGTACGACCCACAGAAGCAGGCCGAATACCTGCGGCGCCAGGAATGCGAGGTCATGCAGGAGCTCGAAGCCGAACACGCCCGCTACCTCGACCCGGACTGGGCGCCGAACGCGGACTGGTGGGGAAGCCGGGTGGTGAGAGACTGATTCGAATGCGGAATGCGGAATGCTCCGAATGCGGAACGCGGAATGCGGAATGCGGAACGGGGCGGGTGGTGGAGCGCTCCGAAGGCGGAAGGCGGGAGGCGGGAGGCGGAACCGGGCGAAGGCGGAATGCTCCGAATGCGGAACGCGGAATGCGGAATGCGGAACGGCGGAACGCGGCGAAGACGGAAGGCGGAACGCTCCGAATGCGGAACGGGGCGGAAGGCGGAATGGGGCGGGATGGGGGCTACGGGTGAAGACGGGGGCGGGATGAGGATTTTGCACATGGCCAATCGCCGGTCGCAGATTGCGCCGGAGGGACCGCTGGCGGCGGCGCTTCGGGAGATGGGCGAACTGACGATTGTCGAACAGGCGCGGGAGCTGGACGAGGCCGGAATCCTGGCCCGGATGCGCGAGGCGGACGTGCTGATCACAAACTGGGCGTCCACCCCGATCCCGGCGGCGCTGGCGGACGACCCCGGCCGGTTGAAATACGTACTCAACCTGGGCGGGACCTGCCGGGCGACCGTGCCGATCGAGATCATCCGCAAGGGCATCCCGGTGACGAACTGGGGCGATACGCCGGCGCAGTCGGTGGCCGAGGGGGCCATGGCGCTTCTACTGGCGGTGCTCAAGGACCTGCGCGGCCGCGTCGAGGGCCTGCGGGACGGCCGGGGGGGGGACGCGCGGAGACTCGGGTTGGTTTCGGGCACGCTCGACGGCCTGCGGCTGGGCCTCTACGGCTGCGGCGTCATCGGGCGCCGCTTCGTGGAGATGGCGAGGCCGTTCCGTCCGCAGATCCTGGTCTACGACCCGTATGCCGACGAGCTGCCCGAGGATAGCCGCCGCGTGGAGAGCCTGGACGCGCTGTTCGAGCAGAGCGAAGCCGTTGCGATCTGGGGGGGGCTGTCGGACGAGACGCGCGGTTCGGTAACCGCCGCGCGGCTGGCCCGGCTGCCGGACCACGGGATCCTCATCAACGCCGCGCGCGG
>PWTM01000270.1 GCA_003563855.1 PVC group bacterium
AGGTGGCCTTCCCCGCTGACCAGGTCGCCCTCGGCGAAGCCGGTCACGTTGCTCCCGACCGCGGCCACGCGCCCGACGAACTCGTGCCCGATGACGGTCGGGACCTGGATGGTCCGCCGCGCCCAGTCATCCCAGTTCCAGATATGCACGTCCGTGCCGCAGATCGAGGTCTTCAGGATCCGGACCAGGACGTCGTTGATCCCCATGACGGGCTCGGGGACGTCCTCCATCCAGAGGCCCTCTTCCGCGCGGCTCTTGCAGATCGCCTTCATGTTTCACTCCTTGTCCCGGCTTCGGCGGGGCGCCGGGCGAGGACTCCGGACTCCGGACGCCGGACTCCGGGCGCCTGCTCCCGACCCCGACCCCCGACACCCGACACCCGACACGCGACACGCGACACCCGACCCCCGACACGCGCCGGCCGTCGTCAGCGGAGGTGCTCCGCGATGCTGACGAGGCTTCGTGGCTCGCCCTCTTCGATGGCCCGGATCGCGGCTTCGAGCCGCTCCCGGTGCTGATCGGCCACCCTGGCGTTGCGCAGGGCCGGCAGGGCTGGCCGGGCCGCTCCGCCGTAGGCCTCGAGCACGGAGAGCGCCTGCTGCTGCCGCCAGCGGGCGCCCCAGCGGCGCTCGCCGAGGATGGATACGGCCAGGTCGACGCCCTCCCGGATGTCGTGCTCCTGCATGAGCCTGAGCCCGTCGATGCGGACGCCGTCGGCAAACATCATGCCGGACGGCGCCAGGTCGCGGGTGGCGCGGTAGATATCGCCCCAGAGCTGTTCGAGTTCCCCGGCCGTGAGCCGGCCGAAGACGGAGGCGACGTTCGTGCGCGAGCGGCCGTCCTCGAGCGTCAGCAGCGACCGGACCGCCGGCACGAGCAGGGCGCGGTCCGTTTCCGCCACGCCGTGATGCGGGATCAGGCCGACGAAAGGCTGCGCGCGTCCGGTGTAGAAGAGCGCCCGGCTGATGTGCCGCTGGAACCAGCGGCGGGGATCCCCCTCGATGGGCGGCGCGGCGGCCATCTCGAGCAGGACCGGGATGGCCGGCTGGGCGACGGCGGCGAGTCCGCGGTCCTGGTCGCGCCCGACCAGGGCGTTGACCGCGTAGATGCGCAGGGTCAGGTCGTCGCTCTCCCGCAGCGTCTCGATCAGCGCCGCCACGGCCGCCTCCGAGCGGTACCCGGCCGCGCCCAATGCCTCGGCCGCCCCGTAACGGGCATAGACGTTCGGGCTTGAGAGCATCTCGATCAGCGTGTCGGCGATCCGGAGTTCCTGCTCCAGCAGCGCGCGCACCGCGAGATGCCGCGCCGGGGGAAGCCGGTGGCCGAGCAGGGCCAGAATCTCTTCGCGCGTCAACTCGGCGCGCGCGTCGGGGTTGCCCTTCAGGCGGCCGACCTCCAGCAGGTCCGCGATCTGCGCCTCGTCCAGCGGGGCGGCCGGCGGCTCCAGGCCGCGGCCCGTGAGCACGAGCTGCCGGCGCGGCAGGCTGAGCTGCAGGAGCCGCGCGCCGGTCGGATCCCAGCCCGTCTTGGGCGTGCCGTGCTCGCCCGCCTCCCCGGCGTTGCCCTGGAAGGCGAACCGCCCGGTCCAGTCCCGCTCGAGGTCGAAGCACCAGCGCATATCACGGAAGAAGGCCGTCAGCGCCTCCGGGCCGCCGCGCGCGGCCCCGAGTCCGCCCCAGAGGTGTGACCAGAAGTGGCCGGTGTGGCCCTCCTCGCGACCCGCCGGGGCGGACGCCAGGACCATGGAGGAGAAGAACTCGGCGCCGTCCCGGTTGCCGAGCAGGTCGAACATCACCGCCACGGCGGCAGAGCCGCCGTTGTTGTCGAATCCGTCGTTTCCGCCCTTGTGATCGCCGTACGGGATCGTGCCCCGGCCGATGAAGTGCCCGAAGAACCGCTCGCCGCGCGCGAGGGAGTTGGTGATGTGATCGTTGGTGACGCCGGCGCGCTCGGCGAGCGAGATGGCCATCATCAGGGTGAAGCCGCACTGGTTGAGGGCGCCGTAACCGCCGAGGTGGCCGTGCAGATAGCCCGTGTTCGCGCGCGCCGCCATGGTGTGGCCCCAGGTGCCGACGCCGGACTGGCCCATGGCGATCTTGGTGGCGTGCTGGGTGAGCGTCGGGAGCACGGTCTCGTCGCCGGTCCGCATGTAGTATTCGGCCAGGAAGATCGTCTTATAGGACCACCGCCAGCTCAACATGCTTTCGTGCGTCTCGATGTTGAGCACCTCGTCGGGGTCGACCACGGAATGGGCGAATTCGCGCAGCTTGGGCATGACGTCCTCGCGTCCGGTCGCCAGCAGCCCCAGGGCGGTGATGTTCCCCAGCCAGTTGTCCTCCAGCGGCCGGTCCATCAGGTGGGCGACGGCCCCGTCGATGATGGCGTCGGTCTTCTCGCAGTTGTAGGGGCTGGTCGCGCTGTACCGGCCGAGCACCGGCAGCTCGATCACCAGCTCGCCGACCTCGCCCTCGCGCCAGAGCAGGAGCCGAAGGCGGCCCTCGTTCTCGCGCGCCTCCGCCTCGTCGATCGCGGCCGCCAGCGCCTTGCGCGCATCGCGGTCGAAGCGACGCCGGTCCACGCCCAGGATGACGTCGCCCAGCTCCAGCAGGCCGTCGGCCGGGCCGCCGGGATCGACCCGAGTGATCAGGATCTGCCGGGCCTCGCGGCTCGCGCCCTCCCGGGTCGTGCGGGTGAAGGCCCAGCCGTTGGCGCCGATCGGCCCCAGCCGCCAGTCGCGCGTGTTGTCCGGCTCGCCGCCCCGCGTCAGGTCCGGCGGCGAACGGCGG
>PWTM01000256.1 GCA_003563855.1 PVC group bacterium
GATGGAAGCGGTGCTCGAAGATCCGTTTATTCTTCTTACCGATCGCAAGGTAAGCAACATTCACGACCTGCTGCCTCTCCTGGAAAAGATCGTCCAGAGGGGCAAGCAGCTGTTGCTGGTGGCCGAGGATCCAACGCGCTATCCCCACGCCGCGGCCCGGGCGGACGCGGCGCTTCCGCTTCCCTTCCGCGGCCACGACCGCGGCGGGCAGATTGACGTGGCGCTGCTCTACGCCGTCTCGCAGCACATCCTCAACCCCACCGACCGGGTCGTCAGCGTCTGCGGCGTTCCCGCCTCGGGCGTGCTGGACATGGTCCGCATCTCGGACCTCGCGGCCGAGTACCGGCACCTGCTGGCCACGGGGGACGAAATCCTGCCACGCGACCTTGACCGCCAGGTGCTGCTGCGCACGCTGCAACTGGCCGCCCGCATCGCCGAGGAGGGGCGCGAGGGGGACGCGGTCGGCACGCTCTTCATCGTCGGCGACTACGGCCGCGTGCGCCGGCACTGCCGGCAGATGATCATCAATCCCTTTCGTGGCTGCAGCGACGACAGCCGGAACATCCTCGACCCCGCGCTCGAAGAGACGCTCAAGGAATTCGCGCGGCTGGACGGCGCGTTCATCGTGCGCGGCGACGGGCGCATCGTCTCCGCGGGCACGTACCTGCGGACGGAGGCGCCGGTGGATGACCTGCCCCCGGGCCTGGGCGCGCGCCACGCGGCCGCCGCCGCGATCACAAAGGCCACGCGCGCCTTCTCCGTGGTGGTGTCGCAATCCACCCGGCGGGTCAGCCTCTTCAAGCGCGGCCGGCGCGTCTTCTCCTTCCAACCCTGACGCTGCTCCGGCCACCGGTCAACGCGCGGGCATCGGGTCCAGGAGATCGCCGCGGTTCGCCTGCCCTTCGACGATCGCCGCCGCGGCCGAGGCCGCCCGGACCTCGATGACGCGGATGCGGCCGCGCACCGCGCCGGGGCGCGCCTCGAGCGCCGCGCCGGTGGCGGGATCCGTGACCCGGCGCCCCTCGCTTCGAACCAGGAACTCGTCGCCGACGCGCAACCCGACATTCTCGCCGCCGTTCACGACGACGGTGTCGACGCCGCCGTCGGCCACGCGCCCGACCCAGCGCTCGACCGGGATCTCGGCGAGCAGGCGCCGGGCCGCCCGGTCCAGGGTCCGTTCCGTCGCACGCCCCAGCGGCGTACGCGCGAACGCGCGGCTGCCGAACGGCAGCGCGGGGTAGTCGGCCGCGGGGGTCGCCCCCGTGCGGGCGTCCACCGTGAACGCGCCGACCACCCGGCCCGACTCCGACTCTACGAGGCGCACCTCCAGCGACACGCGCGCCCCGGTCCGGCGGAACCGTCTCCGGTCCGCGCCCGTGGCAAACCAGTCCGACGCATCCGGCGCGATGGAGAACTCGGTCACCCGCCCACGCACGACGTAGCGCGCCTCGACCGGCGGCGGCGCGCGGGGGCGATCCTCCGGCCGCAACCATTCGCGGCCCCGGCGCGTGAGATCGGAAACCCATCCGCCGCGGTCGTCCCGCGGCTCGATCACGGTCACGCGGCCGCTTTCGACCAGCCGCGCCGACAGCCCCTCGGCCAGCCCCTCGCCCAGCCGCCACTCGCCCTGGAATCCCGATCGGTCCTCGAACGCGGTGATGGCCACCGTCGGTCGCACAACCAACGGCTCCCGATCCGCCGCCGGACGCGCGGTCGCATCGCGCCGCGCTACCGTGGCGCACCCGGCCGCCAGCACCGCCAACAGGACGGCGCCTGCGACCTGCCCCGCCTTGGCGCGATCCGCTCCCATGCCTTCATCCTACCCGCCGCCGCCCTCCGCGGCCAGCCGAATGCGATCCGGAAATCGCCGGAAGCCAACCACGGAGGCACCGCTTGCGCACCCCACGGGCATGGTGCGACCCGAAGAGCCGCCCGGACCTCACGGCGCCGGCAACCCGCGATGCGAGCTTCAAACCTTGCCGGGCCCCAATTGCTCGATGATCTTGCGGTCGGCGCGGGAAAAGGCATAGCGGTCGAGGTCGGCCGGACGGACCCACGCATAGTCCGCGCATTGCAGGCAGCGCGGCCGGCCGCGCACGAGCCGGGCCTCGTGCGCATGGAGCGTCATCGTGAAGTGGCTGTACGCGTGCCGCACGCGCGCGAGGCAGCGCCCGACCTCGATCCCGATGCCCATCTCCTCGTCGAGTTCGCGCGCGATGCAGGCGGCCATCGACTCGCCATGCTCCCGCTTTCCGCCCGGAAACTCCCAGAGCCCGCCCAGCATGTCCCCTTCGCGCCGTCGCGCAATGAGAAACCGGCCGCGCCGGTCCCGGATGACGGCCGCGCCGACCTCCTTGTGCGGCACGCGGCGCGCGGCGCGCGGCGCCGGGAAGCGTGCCGGTGCACCGGTGGCCCGGCCGGCACAGACGCGGCGCAAGGGGCACGCATCGCAGCGCGGGACGCGGGGGACGCACAGCAACGCCCCCAGCTCCATCCAGGCTTCATTGCAGGCGCCGGCGCGGCCCGGCAGGAGCAGCGCCGTAGCCGCCGCCTCCACGGCGCGGGCGGCCGAACCGCCCGGCGGCCCGCCCGGCTGCGCGAAAACCCGGCAGAGAACCCGTCGAACATTCCCGTCCACCCCCGCCGCCTCCAGCCCAAGCGCAAGGCTCCCGACGGCCGCCGCCGTATACGGACCCACGCCCGGAAGCGCACGAAGCCCTTCGAGCGTGCGCGGGAAACGGCCACCGGGCCGGCGGACCACGGCACACGCGGCCGCCTGCAACTGCCGCGCGCGCCGGTAGTATCCCAAGCCCTCCCAAGCCTTCAGCACCGCCGCTTCCGGCGCCGCGGCCAGCGCACGCGTCGAGGGAAACGCCCGCAAAAACCGGCGGTAGTAGGGCGCCGCCTGGTCCACCCGCGTCTGCTGCAGCATGACCTCGGCGACCAGCACGCGGTAGGCGGTGCGCCGGCGACGCCACGGCAGATCCCGCGCCGACCGCGCAAACCACGGCAATAGCGATGCGCGCACCGCGTCGCGCACGGCGTTCAACCGCGCTGCATCCGCCGAAAAGACGCGGCCGGTCTTTGCGCCCGATCGTTTCATGCCCCCCCTGCGCCCGCCGTCGCGTTTGCACCTGCGACACGTCGCATACTATACCGGGCAACCGCGTTCAACGCCAACGTTCGGGCGCCGCGAAGTTCGTCGCAATCGTACGCGGACCGGCAACGGAACCCGACCACACCCCGGCCACTGTCGCGAAGAAATGGACGGCCACGCCTTCACCTTGTGCGCGTCGCGCGCATGCTCGCGCCGCATTCCATGGCTGAAGAAATTTGGCAAAAAACGAAAAAATAGTATTGCACTATTTGTCCGATTCGGTGTTCTATGGGTTTGTTGTTTGCTCTGCACACACACAAACAGGGCGATCCATTCCCACGAAAGGAGCATGGTATGGCTACGATTGGCAAACTGCTGAAGGACCAAATGACGGGCATCGCCCGCCGACACGCGCGGATGGAAGTCGCCGCGCTGCGAAAGGAAATCGCTCAGCTTCGAAAGGGCATCGCCGAAGCAAAGCGCGCCACCGCGAAAACGGCGCGGCCCACAGCAAAACCGGTGGCGAAACGCGCCGCCAAAGCTGTGGCCAAGGCCGCCCCGAAGACGGCGGCGCCGAAGAAAGGGCGACCGGGACGGAAGCCCGGATTGACCGGACAGGGAATCCGGTCGCTGCGAAGCAAACTCGGTCTCTCGCAGGCGCAGTTCGCTAAGCTGGCGGGCGTCACGCCGCAATCGGTCACGCTCTGGGAGAAGAAGCCGGGCATGCTCCGGGTACGCGAGGCGACGCAGGAACAGTTGATCGCGATTCGCGGCATGGGGAAACGCGCAGTCGTGGCGCGGTTGGCTGCACTCGGCCTAGAGGTCGGGAATGGTCGGCGCAAGGGACGGAAAGCCGCCGCGAAGAAGGGACCGGCCGCCAAAGCCGGGCGGAAGACCAGGAAGAAGGCGGCGAAGAAAGCCGTAAAGAAGACGGCCAGGAAGGCCGCGAAGAAGGCGCCGAAGAAGACGACCGCGAAGAAAGCCCCGAGGAAGAAAGCGCCGGCACGCGGGAAGAAGGGGAAGAAGACTGCGGCGCGCCGGAAGACGGCCGCGAAGAAGGCGTCGGCCCAGACTGCGCCGACACCGCCGGCATCTTCCACCGAAGCGTAAGGAGCGGGCGGCGGCGCGTTCAGCGCCACCCGCCGGCCAAGGCCAGCGCCGCGCGCCGGAGCGCGCGGCGCTGCGTGCCGTCGGGTTCCGTCGTCGCCGTACGCCGCAACCGTTCGGCCAGGCGGGCCGGGCGGAACCGAAGCCCATGCAGTTCGGGCAACGGGTACGGTCGGCCGCCGGTCCCTGCCATCGCGGCGCGCCGCACACGATCGCGCCGCACATCGACGCAAAGCGCCGGCCCGTCCGGACCCGGCCAGACCGCGGCGAAGGGGGGCGTATCGCCGAACCGCCAGGCGGTGGTGCGAAAGCGCGCCGCGTCGGGCTTCCATGCGGCCGGGTCGAGCGCGGTTTCGTCGATCTCCGTGACGCGGTCCGCGCCGTGACCGTAGTGGCGCGGCAGTGCCGCCACGAGCGCCGCCTCGATCCGGGGGCGGGACAGGCCGGGCGCGGCCTCGCCGAGATTGACCACCGGCGCGGGAATCGAAGCGACCCCGCGCCCATCGACGGCCGGATCGGGCCGCCGCATCGCCTCCGCGAGCCGCTCGAGATCGGACGCCACAAGCAGCGTCCCGTGATGAATCGCGCCCCCGCCACGCAACGCGAACGCCGTTCCGGAGAACTTCCGGCCGCGCACGCCGAGGCTCGTGCGGTCGCGTTTCACCGCGGAGACGCCACAGGCGTGCAGCGCGGCCAGCACCCAGGCAAAGGCCCGTTCCGGATCGTGCCGCTCCCGCGGCAACAGCAGGCTGTAATTGAGGTTGCCCTCGTCGTGGTAGACGGCGCCGCCGCCCGTCAACCGGCGCGCAACCGGAATCCCGCGGGCAGCCAGCGCTTCCACGCGAAACTCGCGCCACGGGTTCTGGTTCTTGCCGAAGACTACGCAGGGGCGATCGACCCAGAACAGCACCACGAGGCCGACCCGCGGCGCCTCGCGCAGCAACGTCTGCTCGATCGCCAGGTTGTCCCAGATGCTCCGCCGTCCCGAACGCACGACCAGCACGCGCGGTTCCTCCATCACTTTCCTGTTCACGCCCGCGGCGCGGCCAGTATACTGCACGCGTGCGGCCGCGCCCAAGCGCGACGCCGGAGTTCGTGATGGCCGAACGCATACCGCCGGGATTTATTGCCCAGATTCCCAAGACCGATCTGCACCTGCACCTGGACGGATCGCTGCGACTCTCGAGCCTCATCGACATGGCCCGCGCGACCGGCGTGGCCCTCCCCTCGCAGGAGGAAGCCGGGCTGCGCGAGCGGGTCTTCAAGGATCGCTACCGCGATCTTCCGGAGTACCTGGCGGGCTTCCGTTATACCTGTGCCGTGCTCCAGAACGAGGAGAACCTCGAGCGGGCGGCCTGCGAGCTGGCGGAGGATTGCCTGGCCGAGAACGTCCGCTACATCGAGGTGCGTTTCGCCCCGCAACTGCACGTGCGCAAGCACCTCGGCTACGAACAGGTGCTGCGTGCCGTCGCGCGCGGACTCGAACGCGCGGCCACCGCGCACAACCGCGGCCCGGGCGTGACCGGTGGCGACGATGTCCCCTTCGCCTTCGGGCTGATCGTCTGCGCCATGCGACGGTTCTCGGCAGAGATGGGCGCCTACTTTGCCGGACTGATCGATCGGTTCCGTTTCGCGCCGCCCGAGGAACTCTACGCGGCCGCCTCGCTCGAAATGGTCCGCGCGGCCGTCGCGATCCGGGACGAGACCGGTTTGCCGATCGTCGGGTTCGACCTGGCCGGCGAGGAAGCGGGGTACCCGGCGGGCGCGCACCGCGCCGCCTACGCGCACGCGCATCGCAACTTCCTCCTCAAGACCGTGCATGCCGGCGAGGCCTACGGACCGGAATCGATCTTCCAGGCGATCACCGTCTGCCACGCCAACCGGATCGGACACGGCACATTCCTCTTCGACCACCGGCTTGTGCGCGACACCTCGATCGCCGACCCGCGCCGCTACGTCGAGCAACTGGCCGAATACCTCGCCAACCGCCGGATCACCGTGGAGGTCTGCCTGACAAGCAACCTGCAGACCACGCCCGGCATCGCGCGCGTGGCGGACCACCCGGTCCGCCAGATGATCGGGCACGGGCTCTCGGTCTGCCTCTGCACGGATAACCGGCTGGTCTCGCACACGACCGCGACCCGCGAATTGCAGCGGCTGGCCGAACACGTGCCGCTCACGCGCGAACAGTTCCGCAACCTCGTGGTCGCCGGTTTCAAGGGCGCATTTTTCCCGGGCCCCTACCGCGAGAAACGCGGGTATGTCCGACGCGTGCTGGACCGGTACGAGGCGATCGAGCGCGACTGGGCGAAGGAGATCGAGGGATGGCACTGAGTTTCTGGGACGCGCTCCATCGCGCGGCGGTCGCGGTCCTCGCGGTCCTGTTCATCGTCGGGCTCGCCATGGTTTTCGTGCCGCGCTGGCAGGAATACCGCGCGCTGCAGCGACAGCGGGCGGAGGCGGAAGACCGGCTGCGGCTGCACGCGGAGCTTCTCCAGCGGCTGAAGGAAAACCAGGAGCGCTTCCACCGGGACCCGCGGTTCGTCGAACGGCTCGCACACGACCTCGGCATGGCGCGTTCCGACGAGATCATCTTCCGCTTCCGCGAGCGAGACGAGGACGAGGGCGCGGAGAGCAGGATGCCCGCCGATCCGTCGACCCGCTGAACCGCGAGGCGCGATGCGGAGGAACGCCGATGTGCGGACGCTACTCGCTGACGGTCACGAAGAAGGCGCTCGCGCGACGGTTCGAAGCGGACGAGGCCGGGGCGGCCGTGCATTCGCCCCGGTTCAATATCGCGCCCGGCCAGGCGGCGCCGACGGTCGTTTCGGGCGCACACGGGCGGCGGCTTTCGGCCATGACCTGGGGATTCCCGCCGCCCGGCGGCGCGGCGCGCCGGCTCATCAACGCGCGGATCGAGACCCTGCCCCAGCGTGCGGCGTTCCGGGGCCTGCTCCGCGAGGGGCGTTGCCTGGTGCCGGCCGACGGCTTCTACGAGTGGCGACCGGCGGTCCCGGGCGAACCCCGGCGGCCCGTGCGCTGCCGGCTTCAATCCCGCACGCTCTTCGCCATGGCGGGACTCTGGCGGACCGGCCCGTCCGGCGAACGGCCCTGCTACGTCATCGTCACCACCCGCGCTACCGGCCCACTGGCGGCCGTTCACGACCGCATGCCGGTTCTTCTTCCGACGGAACTCGAACCGGCGTGGATCGACCCGAACGAACCGTTCGAGCCCCTCGCCCGAAAACTGGACGGTCACTCCCCGGACGAGGCGCTGGAGGTCTACGATGTGAACCCGGCGGTCAATCGCGCCGATCGCGACCCCCCCGCCTGCATCGAGCCCTGGGCCGGCCCCAGACAGGGCGCCCTCCCCGGCCTCGCCCCCCTCGCGGAAGGCCAAACGCCCGACGCCCTTGCGTAACCGGACTCCGCGGACGCCGCGATCGTCGCACAAAGACACCCGCAAGAAACCGGCGCGGCTCAGATGCGCCGGATGGCCGCCCGGTAGAGCTCGGCGGCTTCGACCACCTCGCGGAAGTCGATCCACTCGTCCGCCGTGTGCGCCCGCGCGAGGAGGCCCGGACCGAGCACGACGGCCGGGCATCCGGCCGCGGCCAGCAGGTTCGCATCCGAATGGCTCCGGAACGCATCGGGCGTCCAGGGCCGGGCCCGCTCCTCGTAGACCGCGTGCAGCGCCACGGCCAGCGGGTCTCCATCCGGAACCCGGTAGCCGCCCGCGACGGTCGGAAACTCGATCTCGGCGGCCCCTGCCTCCAGCGCCAGGCCGCGCACTTCCGTGATCAGCGGCCCGGCCGCGAGCCCGGGCGGGAGGTGCAGATCGATCCAGGCGTCGCATCGGTCCGGGACCACGAATCCGGCCGTCGAACTCTGCAGGTCGCGGATGTTGTAGACCAGGTCCGTGCGCGCCTCTTCGAATCTTCGGGTCAGCACATCGAGCACGCGAAGCATGCCGAAAACCGCGTTGCGGTCGCGGGTCGCCTCGGCCGCATGGCGACGCACGCCGACCGTACCCAGGCGGATCTCGACATAGCCGTAGTGCGCGAGGCAGGGCCGCAACCCGGTCGGCTCGGCGACCAACGCCGTCCGCGGCCGGCAGGTCTCCAGCAACGCCTGCGTTCCGTCGCCGTTCTCCTCCTCGCCGACGACCAGGGCCAGCATCACCGACCGGGACGCATCTTCGGCAAAGGCCGCCCCGAAGGCTTCGATCAGCGCCGCGCAGCCGCCCTTCATGTCGGCCGCCCCGAGACCCTGGATGCGGTCGCCCTCCTCCGCGGGGCGGAACTGGTCCGGATCGCTGGCCGTCACGGTATCGAGGTGGCCCAGCAGAAGCAGGTCCGGCTCTTCCGTGGCCGGCCGTACGACCAGGTTTCCGCGCAGGCCGTCCACCGGCTCGATGGCCGCCGGCAATCCGGCCGCGCGCAATTGCGCGTGCAGCAGTCCGCAGAGCTCCTCCTCGCGGCCGGAGGGGCTGTAGATCGAAACCATCTCGATCAACCGCCGCCGCAGCGCCGCCGTATCGATCGCCCTCGGAATTCCCGCCGACACCCGCTCAGCCCTCCCAGAGTTGAAGGTTGAGCGTCAGGTAGACGTGTTCGGTCGGATTCGCGAATCCGTGCCGGCGGAAGAACGCGAGCGCGGGGGCGTTGTCGGCCTGCGTGTCGATCATCAGCATGCGCGCTCCGTGCGCCTCGGCCCCGGTCCGGAACTGCTCGAAGAGACGGTCGCCCACGCCCATCCGCTGGCAGGCCGGCGCAACCCCGAGCCAGAGCAGGTGCCCGTAGGTCCAGGCCGAGCGCGCCTTCTCGATCACCGTGCCGAGCACGAAACCCGCCAGCGCGGCGCCGCGGTCGGCGACGAAGCAGAATTCGCCGTCGGAGTGGAACAGACCCGTCACCTCGAACGGGTCCCAGGTCCGGTACAGGTTCGGGAACTCGCGCGGCGTGAAGAGCTGCTCGCCGAGGTGAAACACGCTCGGCAGATCGTCGATCTCCATCGCCCGCACCTGGATTTCCTCGTCCAACGCGCTCACGATTCTCCGTCTCCCCCGCTTGGGAAACGCTCGGTCTCCCGGCCGTCACGGTCGACGCCGGGCACGGCGACGTACGCACGCGGACAGGTACACTGGCCGGCCGGCCTGCAACGCGCAGCACCGTCGTTTCCCATCTAATCTAGCGCTTTCGGGCGTCGGGCCGCTTGGCGGCGGCCAGCGGCGAGGCCGAACCGATCCGCGTGCCGAGCGTGGCCTCGGCAATCGAACGCCCGTCGCGCAACACCGGGCGCCGCCGGGGTATCCAGAGCCGGCGTTTGGCGCGCAGGATTATGCGGCGTCCCCGGGCAAAGGGAAGCAGCACGTCGAGCCGGGAGATCAACCAGACCGCCGGGGCGGCGAGTCGGGCGGCGCGCGCCGCGTCGCGCGCCTGCTCCACGATCCGCCAGCCCAGCCGGTCCGCACCCTCGGCAAAGGGCCGCCCGTAGCCGGCCACCTCCTGCACATCGAACCCGTCCTTCAGCACCTCGAAGAGGTCCGCCTCGGAATAGCCTGCGCGACGGCCGCCGGTTCCGCCGCCAGGCGGGGTCCGCGCCGCGTACCTCGCGCGCATCACATGCAGCACCAGCCGCCCCGCCGGCTTCAGTACGCGGTGACACTCCCGGATCAGCGCCGCGTCGTCAGCCGCGCGCTCGAGTCGATCGACCACCAGGACAAGATCGAAGGTCTCGTCCTCGAACGGAAGGCGCCCATCCTCCCCGACGGCAGCCACGGGTGCCCCGATCAGCGCTTCAAGCGCGTGCGCTGCGTCCGGGTCCAACTCGGCGCTGCTCCAGTTCCCCCCGCGCCGGCGAAGAAACCAGCCCAACCCGCCGTCGGCGCCGCCGATCTCAAGGCACGGGAGTCCTTCGGTCGGCCCGAGCATCGCCTCGATGCGCGCCCGTCGCTGACGTTCCGCGGGCCAGAAAACCAAGGGCGCCAAGCTCTCCGGCGGACGTTCCCCACCGCCGTCGGTGTCAACGGCCCGCCGTGTTCCGATCTCCCGCCGCCCGTCCGTACCCATGCCTCGCTCCATCGCCTCGCCGCGCCCGGCCGCCGACCGTGGCGTGGCAGCGCGACCCGGAGCAAAGGATAAAAGAACACCGCCCGGCCGCACAAGCGCCGTTCACGAGTCGACGGCGCCATGGGTTCGATCGGCACCCACGTTGCGGGCACGCTCGCCCTACCCAGAGCCTTTCGCGCGCACGCGTGAGCGCCTGGATGCGCAGGGCGCCGCCCGTATCCATGCGATCCGAATTCGGACCCGGCGGTTCCGCGCGCTCCGCCGGACTACCAGTCCGCCCCGGCCGCGGGTGCGGGCGCGGGCGCCGCGCCGCCGGCGTCGGCGAACCGCTGCATGTGCTGTTGCAGCGCCTGGCGCAGCGCGGCCAGCTCCTGCTGGTTCAACTGCCCGGACCCATCGCGGTCGAAGCGTCGAAGCATCTGCGGCCAGGTTTCCTGAAGC
>PWTM01000022.1 GCA_003563855.1 PVC group bacterium
TCCAGGGGCCGCGCGGGCCGTTCCACCGCCTCGGCGGCCAGCGCCGCGAACAGGGCGTCGAACTCGAGCTCGAGCCGCCCGTCCCGCTGCCGCTCGCCGATCGGCCACGGCGCCTCGATCCGCCCCGTTGCCGCGCGCGCCAGCGCCTCCAGCCGGACCGCCGGCTGGCCCTCCCAGGTCGCCCGCGCGGGTGCGACGCCGAGCAGCGTGGCCGCCGCGTCGAAGACCCGGCCCGCCGCGTGCGTCACCGGCGCGTTCAACCCCTGGCGCGCCTGCCGCATCCAGGCCCCGCCCTCCTCCGCGGTCGCCCCGAGCGCCGGCCAGAGCCCGTCCGGCGCCTCGATCCCCGCCGCGACGAGGCGGCCCGCCACCTGCCGCACAGGGTGCAGCACCGCCGCGTCGCCCCCCGGCAGCGGAACCCCGGCCAGCGTCGCCAGCCGCTGGAATCCGTCCGCCGCGACCGCCAGCAACTCGCCGCCCCAGATCGTCCCGTCCTCCCCCAGTCCCGAGCCGTCGAACGTGAGCGCGAGCGCCGCCTCGAGCCCGTGCTCGGCCATCGCCGCCCGTGCATGCGCGTGGTGGTGCTGGACGCGCACGAGCGGGACGCCCGCAGCCGCGGCCAGCGCCTCGCCCGCGCGCGTGGATTCCATGTCCGGGTGCAGATCGACCGCGATCCGCTCGGGCCGGAACGCGAGGAAGGCGCACAGCCGCTCAACCATCTCGTGCTGGCCGGCCACCGCCTCGGGGGTGTCCAGGTCGCCGACATGCGGCGAGAGCGTGACTTCGCGTCCGCGACCGAGGGCGACGGCGTTCTTGCGGTCGGCGCCGAGTGCCAGGACGGCGCCGGCCAGCGGGCGGCGCAGCGGGAGCGGACCGGGCGCGTAGCCGCGCGCCCGGCGCCAGATCTGCGGTGCGCCCGCGCGGACCACGGCCACGGAATCGTCGTTGCGCATGGCGATCTCGCGGTCGTGCGTCAGGAACCCGTCCGCGATCCCGCGCAACCGGTCAAGCGCCTCGGCGTCGTCGCGCGCGATCGGCTCCCCGCGCCGGTTCCCGCTCGTCATGACGAGCATCTCGAACCGCGGGGTCGGATCCCCGCGTCGCGGGTGGAAGAGCCGCAGGTGCAGGGGCGAGGTGGGCAGCATGACCCCCAGCGTCGGGGCGTCCGGCGAGAGCAGCGGGCCGGGCAGCCCGCCGGCGTCCGCGCGGCGGTCGAGCAGCACGATCGGCGCGGCGGCCGAGCGCAGGAGCGCCGCGGCGGCCGGGGGCACGCGGCAGGCGCGCCGGACGGCGGCGAGGTTGCGGGCCATGAGCGCGAGCGGCTTGTCCGGACGCGCCTTGCGTCGGCGCAGCCGCTCGACGGCGGCCGAATTGAACGCGTCGGCCGCCAGCAGGAACCCGCCGATTCCGCGCACGGCGACGATCGCTCCGCCGGCCAGCGCGGCGCGGGCGTGCGCGATCGCATCGCCGGGCACGGGCTGGCCGCGGGCGTCCAGCCAGCGCGCGGTCGGGCCGCAGACCGGGCAGGCGATCGTCTCGGCGTGAAACCGGCGGTCGGCCGGGTCCTCGTACTCACGCCGGCAGTCGGGACAGAGCCTGAAGCCGGCCAGCGTCGTGCGCCGGCGATCGTACGGCAGCCCGGTCGCCACGGTCGCCCGCGGCCCGCAGTCTGTACACGTGGCGAACGGGTAGCCGTAGCGCCGCGTCCGCGGATCGAGCACCTCGGCGCGGCAGGCCTCGCACATCGCGAGGTCGGGCGGGATCGTCACCGAAAGCGCGGCGCCGCCGCGCCGGCTGGCGCGGATGGCGAAGGCGCGGCGGGCGCGGTTGGCCGGGAGGAGGACCTCCGTCCCGAGGCGCAGCCGGTCGATCCGCGCCTGCGCCGGCAGCGCGCCAGGCAGCGCGCGCAGGAAGGCGTCGACGGCCGAACGCGGTCCTTCGACCACCAGCCGCACGCCCTCGGCACGGTTCCGCACCTCGCCCCCGACGGCGAACCGGCGGGCCAGGCGGAAGACCGTCGGCCGGAAACCGACGCCCTGGACCGCGCCGTGCAGCGTCGCGGTCCGGCGCACGAAGGACGCCGCGCCGCGGGCGCCCGTCGGCCGCGCGGGGGCGGTCCGGCCCATCGCCGGCCGCGTCAGGACCCCGCGGGCCGGGGCCGGCGCAGCAGCGCCCGGAGCTCCGGCGCCGTCAGCTTGGCCAGCGACGCTTCGTCGTGTCCGAGCGCCGCCAGGCGCCGCCGCTGGTCCGCCTCGCGCCGGCGACGCCCGGCTGCGCCTTTCCGGGGGCGGGTCCGATTCTTGTTCCGCTGCAGCGTGGTGGCCATGTTTCGCCCTCCGATTTCCGCGGCGCCTCGCGCCGGCGAGCGCGAGAATCTAGGCCACCCGCGTCGGACGCGCAAGCTGTTTTCGCCTTCGCGCCGCGGAAATGCCGCAGATGCAACTGCTCAGGTACCCGCCCAGAGCGGGCGGGCAAGGATAAGACCGAAGGCAATCGTAGACCGTAGTCGTCGGCGTAGTCGTCAACCGAGAAGAAGACGGCACGAGACCCGGGGGACCGCCCGCCCCCCCGGGAACGCCACGCTCCAGCGTGGCACGGTCCTGGTCCGTCAGGTTCTTGTCCGCCTGGTCGGCCAGGTTTGATTGCCGAACCCTGGCTCGCTAGGTCGAAGAGGTGGACGTGGTCTTGGGAACGCGCGCCGGGTCGCGCGACTGAAAGCGGCGCCGGGTCGCCGCACTCCAAACCCCGCGCGCAGCAGGCTGAGGGTTGAAGGACAAGGGGA
>PWTM01000261.1 GCA_003563855.1 PVC group bacterium
ACGGCGTCAACTTCCTCGTAAACTCCACCGGATCTAACGTATCCGTCAACTTTGCCGCGAACTACATCGGCCCCAGGCCCCGTCAATGCGGTATATGCGCCGGCAGAAGTGAGATGCGCCCGGGAGGACATGCCCCAGTTCTCGCCGGCCGGTCTGCGTAAAGTGATGGAGTGGGCAGTGGGCAGTGGGCAGTTGGCAGTGGGCAGTGGGCAGTGCTTTCAGTCCGCTCCAGCGTCGCGGCTTATCGTTCCAACCGCGAACCACCCACGGCCAACGGCCAACAGATCTCCAAGCGGGGGAGGATCGCCCGCGAATGGACGCGAATGGACGCGAATGGGGTGGACGAGCGGCGTTTGGGGAAAATGCTGAAACGCTGAAATGAAATGCTTGCGGGGGTCTTTCGGGCGACGATAGGGGGCGACGATAGCGGCGGACGATGGGAGCCCGGGCTCCTTCCCTCGTCCTCGTCCTCGTCCTCGTCCTCGGATCTCGAAGGACGAGGACGAGGACCGCTCGCTTCGCTTGCTGAGGACGAGGACGAGCACGACGAGCAGCGGCGCAAGCCCTCCCCCAATGATGCTGACCTGATGATTCTGTCCCCCCCCTGCCAACCGTTCTCGTTCCCTTGATCGGCCAGGCTGGAGCCTGGCGTTCCCGGGGGGGGCACGACGTCTTGGAAAGCATGGCCGGGAGGATCGGGCGACGACTACGGCGACGACTACGGATCACGACGGCGATACGTCCCATCGTCCACCGTAGTCGTCGGCGTAGTCGTCAACCGAGAAGGAGATGCCGCGAAACCCGGGGACCGTTCCCGGGGGGCACGCGCCTCTCTGCGCTGCCGCCCGCTCGTCTCGATCCCGCGGGGCGGCACGGCCTGCCGCACCACGCCGCCCGGGAGATCTCACCCCCCGCACGACGAAAACTGGGGAAAGTCCACCGGCGGGGCGTTGACGGCGGGGGGCGGGTCGCGTATGGATGGCCGGCGGCCGCGGAGCGGCGCGGGGGAGGACCATGGGCGAGCGCGGAGGGTACAGACGCAGCGTGCGCGCGGCGGCGGCCGCGCTCGGCTTCGCGGCGCTGGCGAACGCGGGACCGGCCACGGCCGGGGCGGCGCCGGGCGGGCGCAGGGCGTTCACGCACGGGGACGTCGAGCGGGTGACCCTCGCGGCGTTTGCGGCCGCCCACGGACTGGCGGTCGAGGACCGGGCCGAGGCAGGCCTTTGGCTCGGGAGACGAAACCCGACGCTGCGCCTCATGCCGGGCGGGCGGCGCGCCTCGATCCGGGGGGTGCAGGTCTGGCTCCAGCATCCGCTCGAGCGGGTGGGCGACGACTGGGTACTGGCCCGGGTCGACGCGGACGCGACGCTGTCGCCGCTGCTCCGGCCGCACCGCTACCTGGCCGGCCGGACGCCGGGCGCGGGCGCCCCTTCGCCGGTTTTCGAGGGCGTGCCGTATACCGGCGCCCGGCCCGCCCTCGTCGTCGTGCTCGATCCCGGCCACGGCGGTGCGGACGGCGGTGCGTCGGGTCCGGACGGGCTGCTCGAAAAGGATCTCGCGCTGGACCTCGCGCGGCGGACGCGCACCCGGCTTGAGCGGGCGGGGCTGCGCGTGCACCTCACCCGCGAAGACGACCGGTTCGTGGACCTGGCCGATCGCCCTGCGCTGGCCGCGCGGCTCCGGGCGGATGTCTTCGTCAGCATTCACCTGAACGCCTCGGACGATCCATCGGCGGCCGGGGTGGAGACCTACGTGCTGTCGAAGCCCGGGTTTCCGTCGACCAACCATCCGACGGGCCGCCCATCCCCGCGCTGGGGCGCCGATCCCGGGAACGCGCACGACGCGGCGAACGCGATTCTCGGCTTCCTGCTCCAGCGCCGGATGCTGGGCGAAGGCCGTGCCCGCGACCGCGGGCTTCGCCATGCGCGCTTTCTCGTGCTGCGACAGGCACCCTGCCCGGCGGCGCTGGTCGAGTGCGGATTCCTGACGAACGCCGGGGATGCCCGCCGGCTGGCCGACGAGGGCGCCCGCGCACGGATGGCCGACGCGATCGCGCTGGGCATCCTCGACTACGCCAACGAGGTGCGCCGCGCGCGCCTCGTGAACTGGTAGCGCGCTAGCGCAGCGCGCGGCCGGTGGTGCCGGCGACGAGCCCGGCGTGCAGGACCCCGCGCTCGCGGCGCAGTCGGTCGGCCAGCGCCCGGATGGCGCGGCCGGGTCCGCGCAGCATGATCATCTCGGCGCAGAGCCGCGCGTCGAGGTGCACGTGCGTCGTCGCCAGCACCTGGCCGGAGAAGTGGTGCTGCGCATGCGTCAGCCGCTCGCTCAGCCCCCGCGCGTGGTGGTCGTAAAGCAGGGAGAGGATGCCGAGCGCCTCGCGCTCCGTCTGCCACTCCTGCTCGACGAGCCGGTCGCGGACCAGGTCGCGGATGAATTCCGAGCGGTTGCGGTAGTCGCTCTCGCGGACCAGGCGTTCGAGCCGCTCGAAGAGCGGGCGTTCCACCGAGACGCTGAAGCGGGCCAGGTCCGACACGGCGCGCCTCCTAGATACCCTCGAGCGTGCGTCGGAAGGCGGCGCGCAGCGGCGGGAGCGGGCTGTCGATGCGCAGGACGCCGCGGCGTCCGGTCACGCGCAGGCGCGCCTCCGCGCGCACCGTGCCGATCCGGGCGCAGGGCAAACCCGCGAAGCCGGCTTCCAGCGCGCGCGCGCGGTCCGGCGCGCAGGTGACGAGGAATCGGCTGTTCGACTCGCTGAAGAGCCGCGCATCGTCGTCGAGCTTCGCCTCCTCCACGGGGAGCGCGGCCAGGTCGAGGTCGGCGCCGAGGTCGCCGCCGAGCGCCGCCAGCGCGAAGGCGACGGCCCACCCGCCCAGCGTCGGCGTGTGGGCGGAGCGCAGCAGGCCCGCGCCGTTGGCCGCGTGCATCGCGCGGTAGAGGGCGAGCGCCTGGGCAGGCGCCACGCCGGGGACCGCGCCGCCGAACGCCTCCGGACGGCCCTGCGCCGCGGCCAGGTTCCGGTGGTACTCGGACGCGCCCAGTTCGGCGTGGGTCAGGCCGATCGCGTAGACGGCGTCGCCGGGCGCCTTGAACGGCATCGTGACGACGCGCCGGACGTCCTCGATGCGCGCCAGGGTCGAGAACAGCAGCGTCGGCGGGATGGAGATGCGGCGTCCCCCGCGGATCGAGTCGTTCTTCATGCTGTCCTTGCCCGAGATGCAGGGCACGCGGTAGGCGGTCGTCAGGTCGTAGAGCGCCCGGTTCGCCCGCACGAGCTGCGCGAGCTTGTGGGCGCCGTCGGGGTTGGCGTCGGAGGCGACCGGGTCGGGCCAGCAGAAGTTGTCGAGCCCCGCGATCCCGTCCGGCGCCGCGCCGACGGCGACGACGCGGCGGACGGCCTCGTCGATGGCGGAGGCCGCCATCGCGTAGGCGTCCAGGTCCCCGTAGAAGGGGTTGATGCCCTCGGCGAAGGCAAGCCCGTCGCGGCCGCCGTGTTCGACGCGCATGACCGTGGCGTCCGAGGGCACGTCGGCCCGCCGGCCGACGAAGGGTTTCACGACGCTCAGCCCCTTGACCTCGCCGTCGTACCGGCGCGACTTGAACTCGCGCGAGCAGACGTTGAGCGCGCCGAGCAGCCGGCGTAGCGCGCCGTCGCGGCGCCCGGCCCGGGGCCGGCGCGGCGCCGCGACGGACGGGGGCGACCAGACGGCTTCGAGCCGCATCTTCGGGCAGCCCCCGTGCAGGAACGCGAGGTCGAGGTGCGCGACGGGTTCCGCGCCGTAGCGCAGGACGAAGGCGCCGCTGTCGGTGAACCGGCCAAGAGCGGTCGCCTCGACCTCGCGCCGGGCGGCCAGCGCGAGAAAGGCGTCGAGCCGGTCGGGCGGCACGGCGAGCGACATGCGCTCCTGCGCCTCCGAGAGAAGGATTTCCCAGGGCTGGAGACCTTCGTACTTGAGCGGGGCGCGCGCGAGGTCCAGCTCGGCGCCGCCGCTGAGCAGGCACATCTCGCCGACCGAGGAGCTGAGGCCGCCGGCGCCGTTGTCGGTCAGCGCGCGGTAGAGCCCGAGGTCGCGCGCCTCGACGAGGAACTCGTACATCATCCGCTGGGTGATCGGGTCGCCGATCTGCACCGCCTGCGCCGGGGACTCGTGCCGCAGCTCTTCGGAGGAGAAGGTCGCGCCGTGGATGCCGTCCTTGCCGATCCGCCCGCCGCACATCACGATCGCGTCGCCCGGCCGGATCTCCTTGCGTTCCGAGGGGCCGCCGGCGACGGTGCAGGGAATGCGGCCGACGGTGCCGCAGTAGACGAGCGGCTTCCCGAGGTAACGCTCGTCGAAGCGCTCGAACCCGCGGACCCACGGGATGCCGCTCTGGTTCCCGCCGTCGATCACGCCCTGGTGGACGCCGTCGCGGATGCGCCGCGGATGCATGAGGCCGGCAGGCACCGCGCCGGCGTGGAACGGCGAGGCGAGGCAGTAGCCCCAGGTGTTGGCCAGCAGCTCGCAGCCCATGCCGGTACCCATCGGGTCGCGGTTCACGCCGACGATCCCGGTGATCGCCCCGCCGTACGGATCGAGCGCCGAGGGGCTGTTGTGCGTCTCGACCTTGCAGGCCACGTGGTAGCGCTCGTTGAACCGCACGATCCCGGCGTTGTCGGAGAAGACGGAGACGAGCCGGTCGGTCTCGCGCCCGATCCGGTCGGTCGCCCCGCGGATGAAGGTGCGGAAGAGCCCGTCGATCGTCTCCTCGTGCCCGGTGGTCGCGTCGCGGTAGCGGATCTCGGCCGCGAAGATCTTGTGCTTGCAGTGCTCGGACCAGGCCTGGGCCAGGCACTCGAGCTCGACGTCGGTCGGCGTCTCCGGAAGCCCGCGCGTCCGGCGTGCCGCGCGCGTTTCCGGTCGGTCGAAGTGGTCGCGGATCGCCCGCATCTCGGCCAGGCTCAGCGAGAGGATCCCCTCGCGGCTGATCCGCAGCAGGTCCTCGTCCGAACCGGAGAGGTCGACCGACCGCGCCTGCGGCGCGGCCGGCTCGCGCACCAGGGGCGGCGCCGCTTCGACGGGGGCGGCCGCCCAGCCCGGGGCGTCGTAGAGGCGAATGGTATGGATCAGCTCGTTGGCCAGCGCGTCGCGCGCCAGCCGCTCGGCGTCGCCGCGTGCGAGCGCGGCGCCGGCGCGCGCGCGGATGAAGTACTGCACCGCCGTGTAGACCCCGCCGAAGGCGTCGCGCGGGCGGCCGAGCGCATCGGCGACCACGGTGGCGGCGGTGCGGCCCACGTTGTCGGTCACGCCGGGGCGGAAGCCGACCTCGATCATCCAGTCGAACACGCGGGGCGGCGGGAGCCGGCCGATCGCGGCGCGGCAGGCGACCGGGTCGGCGAAGGCGGTCCGAATCCGGCGTTGCTCGGCGGGTTCGAAGGACCCGTCCACCAGGTACACATCGCGGGTCCGGCAGGCGGCCACCGGCAGGTGAAGAAAGGCGCGCGCGTGCGCCGCGACGCCTGCGCCGCGTGCGTCGCGGATACCCGATTTCAGTCCGATCTCGATCCGGAACGCCATCGACCCATCGACCCCCCCGCGGCGGCACCGCCGCCATCCTGCCCGAACCACCGGCCGCGGCGCAAGGACAAGCGCGGGGGTCAGTCGCCGTTGGCGCCGGCCTGGTCCTGGACGATGACGGCGCGGGCGGTCCAGCCGCGGGCGTCGGTCACCCGCAGGGTGTTGACGCCGTTGGCGGCGTCGGCGCGGACGTAGATGGCCGTGTGGTCGCGGCTCTCCGGCCCGAGCAGCGCACCGAGATCTTCGTCGGCGACGACCCAGCGATAGGGCGGCTGGCCGCCGGCGAGTCGGAAGCGTACATGCGTGCCGTCCGCGCCGAGGTGGGCGCCGGAAGGCGAGAGGCGGAAGGAGGAGGGCACCGGATCCTCGTCGCCGACGTTGGCGTTCAGGTCGCAGCCGGCCGCGGCGAGGGCCGCGACGACGGCTGCCGTTCGCAGGAAACGACCGAGTCGCATGGTCCGATGCTCCCTAGAAATGCCGGGCCAGTCCGAGACCGAATTCGAGGTCTCCGCGGCCCAGCAGCGCGGCGTCCAGGTGCGTGGCCCAGCCGCCCGTCCAGCGCAGGTCGGCGCCGAGCGCGACGCCGAAGTTCCGGTTTTCCCGAAGCGAGGCGGCGCCCCGCCGTCCCTCGGTTCGCCGCCAGAGCGCCCCGATTCGAAGCCCGGTCTCGACCGGTTCGTAGACGCGCCGGCCGGGCTCGTCGCTCCGGTCCAGCCGGTAGGCGATCGAAGGCACCGCCTGCATGTCCCACCAGTCCATGCGCTCGCCGCGCCGGTTCGACACCGTGGCGCGCACGGAGGTTTCGATGTCCAGGGCGATCTGTTCCTTGCGCGGCGACAGGTCCGTGCCGCGGAGGACGAGCACCAGCGGCCGGAGCGCGAGGCCGACCCCCCCGGCCGGCCCGACCTCGCCGGAACGCCCGTCGACGCTGGCCTGGGCCGCGCCCAGTTCCCCCCAGATGTGGACGCCGCGCAGCGGCGTGAGGCCGCCGCGCAAGGCGAGCGCCGTGACGTCAGCGTCGAAAGCGCGGCCGCGGGCCGTGAACGAGCGTGAGCCGTGCGCCAGCCGAAGGCCGGCGCTGGCCCCGGGCGCGGGCGCCACGGTGAACCATCCGCGCCCCTCGACCGCCGTGAGCCGCTCCGCGTGCGCCGCCCCGCCGGCGGTCAGTCCGATCACGATCGCTGCCGCGAGTCCCTTTCGCATCCCTATCTCCCCCGTGGCCCACGGGCCGGTCCTCCCGACCGCCTTGCCGAACGCAACGCCCGCAGTATGGCCTGTTCCGCGATTGCGTGTCAACGGTGCGCTAGCACGCGGCCACCTCGAGGGCGCGCAGGTCGAAGGCCTGGCCCGCCTGCGGCTCGACATCCGCAGCGCCGCAGGCCGCGCAGCACGGGATCGCGTCCGGCGGTTCCGTCACCGCCCCGCAGGCCCGGCAGCGCACGCGCAGCGGTTCGCGCTCGATCTCGAGCCGCGCGCCGGCCAGTCGGCTGCCTTCGGCGGCGACCGGAAAGGCGAAGGCGAACGCGTCGGGATCGACGCCGGACCAGTCGCCGATCCGCACGGTGAGCGCGAGCGCGCGCGGCGCGCCCTCGCGCTCGAGCACGGCCTCGGCCTGCTCGACCAGTGCCACGGCGAGGGAGAGTTCGTGCACGACGCGCCTCAACAGATGCGGGGCAGCAGTTCGCCGCGCGGGCGGTCGACGAGGCGGTCGCCGCCCGTCGTCGTCTCCAGGGCGACGCGGCCGGGGTGCCCGGCGGTCACGCGGCCGATCCGCGCGGCGCCGCGCCCCTCGGGCAGGCGACGCCAGGCCGCGAGGATCGCGTCGGCGGCCGCCGGCGCGCAGACGAGCAGGAGGCGGCCCTCCGAGGCGGATTGCAGGAGGTCGAGGCCCAGCAGTTCGGCGACCGCCCGCGCGGCCGGGTCGAACGGGAGGTCCGTCTCGACGAGGCGGACGCCCACGGCGCGATCCTCGACCATTTCGTTGAGCGCGGCTGCGCAGCCGCCGCGGGTGGGGTCGCGCATGAAGCGCACGGCCTCGGCCCAGGGCAGGGCGGCTTCGACCAGCCGGTGGACCGGGCCCGTGTCGCTGCGCGGGCCGCCCTCGCGCGCGAGGGCGTTACGGACGCTCATTATCGCCATCCCGTGGTCGCCCAGCGTGCCGCTGGCCAGCACGGCGTCGTCCGGGCGCAGGCGGCCGGCATCGAGGCGGAGGCCGGGCCAGGCGGGACCGAAGCCCGCGGTGGCGATGTAGAGCAGGTCCGCACGTCCGCGCGGCACGACCTTCGTGTCGCCGGTCGCGACGGTCACGCCGCAGTCGTCGGCGCAGCGGCGTACCCCGTCGAGCACGCGCCGCAGGAGGTCGAGCGGGAGCCCTTCCTCGAGGATCAGCGCGAGCGAGAGCCATCGTGCGCGTCCGCCCGCGGCGGCCACGTCGTTGACCGTCCCGTGCACGGCCAGCGCCCCGATGTCGCCGCCGGGGAACTCGGGTGGGCTGACCACGAAGCTGTCGGTGGCGAAAACGAGCGGACCGGCGAGCCCCTCGATCCGCGCGCCGTCGGGCAGCGCCTGCAACGGCCCGTCGCCGAACCGGGGCAGGATTTCCTCGCGGAGGAACTCGGCCGATCGCCGGCCGCCGCCGCCGTGGGCCATCTCGATGCGCATCAGGCTCGCCGCGGTACGGGGCCGCCGACCGGGGTCGGGATGGTGGCCCGGTTAATCAGCGGCGTGAAGGCGTTCATGATCAGGATGGCGAACATGACGCCTTCGGGGTAGCCGCTCAGGGTGCGCATGAGCATGACCAGCGCCCCGGTTCCGGCGCCGAAGACGAACCGGCCCTTCGGCGTCAGCGGGCTCGATACCGGGTCGGTGGCGATGAAGAAGGCGCCGAACATCAGCGCGCCGGCACCGAGGTGATGGGCGGGCGTGAAGCTGCCGCCGGCGAGCGATACCAGGCCGGCGATGACGGCCGCGGCCAGGAGCATGCCGGTGGGAATCTGCCAGGCGGCGGTGCGGCGGATGCAGAGGTAGAGCCCGCCGGCCAGTGCGGCCAGTGCGCCGGTCTCGCCCACCGAGCCCGCGGTAAGGCCGAGCCAGAGCGGACCGAGCGGCGCGACCTCGCCGGTCATCTGGAGGGCGGTCAGCGGCGTGGCGCCCGTCGTGGCCGCGGCCGCGGCGGGGGCGAGGTAGGCCTCCGCGCCGAGGGCGGCGGGGAAGGCGATCATGACAAACGCGCGGCCGACCATGGCCGGGTTGAAGATGTTCTGGCCGAGCCCGCCGAAGACGGCCTTGCCCAGGCCCGCGGCGGCGAGGCCGCCGATCGCGCCGACGTACCAGGGCGCGCCCGGCGGCAGCGAAAGGCCGAGGATCAGTCCGGTGACCAGCGCTGAGCCGTCGCCGAGCGTGGCGCGCCGGCCGCGCCATCGGGCGAAGAGCGCTTCGCCGCCGACCGTGGCGACCGCGGCGATCGCCATCTGCAGCAGCGCGGCCTGGCGGAACAGGGCCACGGCCACCACGACGAGCGGAAGCAGGGCGAGCAACACGTCGCCCATCATTCGCCGCGTGGTCAGCGATCCGCTGGCCACGTGGGGTCCGGGCGCCACCTCGAGTACCGGTTCCGCCGCCCCGTTCGCTTCCACGTCCGTCGCCATCCCGCGCTCCCGTCCGGGTCAGCCCCCGGTCTCCCTCGGCATCTGCGCCTTGCCCATCCGCATCAACTGCACCAGCGGCAGCGAAGCGGGGCAGACGTAGGCGCAGCAGCCGCACTCCATGCAGGCCGCCATGTGGTAACGCCGGGCCAGGTCCCAGTCCTTATGCCGCGCCGCCAGCGCGATCCGCGAGGGCACGAGGTTCAGGGGGCAGACGTCGACGCAGCGCCCGCAGCGGACGCAGGCGGTTTCGGCGGCGTGCCGGACGTCCGCCCGCGTCAGCGCCACCACGCCGCTCGTGCCCTTCGTGACCGGCGCGTCGAGGTCGCCGATCGCGAACCCCATCATGGGGCCGCCGGCCACCACGCGGGCGGCCTCCTCGGTCAGGCCGCCGCAGGCATCGAGGAGCGCGCGGTAGGGCGTGCCGATCGCCACGAGCAGGTTCTTCGGTGTGCGGATGCCGCCGCCGGTCACGGTCACAATCCGGTGGGTCAGCGGCTTTCCGCGCTGGACCGCCCGCGCGATCGCCGCGGCGGTCGCGACGTTGATCACCACGACGCCCACATCCAGCGGAAGGCCGCCAGTCGGAATCGTGCGGCCGAGTACGGCCCGGACCGTCTGCTTCTCGCCACCCATCGGGTAGCGGGTCTGGACCTCGGCCACCGTGATATCCGTGGGCCCGGCCGCGCCGCGCAGCGCCTGCCGCGCGCCGTGCAGGTGGTCCTCGACGGCCACGAAGATGGCGCGCGCCCCGCAGGCGCGGGCCGCCAGCCGCGCGCCGGCCAGAACCGCCGCGGGCGCCTCGACGGCGAGCCGGTAGTCGGCGGTGAGGTAGGGCTCGCACTCGCAGCCGTTGACGAGCAGCGTGTCGACCGGCTTCTCCGGGTTCGGCTTCAGCTTCACGTGGGTGGGGAACGCCGCGCCGCCCTGGCCGACCAGGCCGGCCTCGCGGATCGCGCGCAGCACGTCCTCGGGATCGCGCCCGTCCGCATCGTCCAGGGGCCAGTCGCCGCCGAGCACATCCGCGTACACCGCCTCGGGACCGGGGGCGCCCTCGGCCGTCTTGACCGGGATCGCCGCCAGGTGCCGGCCGTTCGGCAGGGTGACCACGCCGGCCCGCTGGACGGTCCCGGCGACCGGCGTATGGATCGGGGCCGAAACGAACGCGTCGGTATCCGCCACTTTCGCGTCGGCCTCGACCGTGTCCCTCGACTTGACCAGCGCCACGCAGGGCGCGCCGGTGTGCTGGACGAGCGGGAGCGTGACCGTCGGCGGCGCGGGCAGCGCCTCGACCGGCGCGTCCGCCGCGAGCGCTTTGCGCGTGTCCGGGCGCACGCCGCGCGCGATGCGGCCCGAACCGGGAAGCGCCGTGGCCGCCGCGCTCATGCCGCGCTGTTCCTCCGCCGATGCGTCATCGCGTAGAGCCCTTTCACGAAGCCGACGCCGGCCAGCCCGCCGGCCAGCGCGCCGAGCGCCTGGCGCCCCGCGCCCGGACCGGCCGCGGCG
>PWTM01000227.1 GCA_003563855.1 PVC group bacterium
ACAGGGGACAGGGGACAGTTGGGGGAAAACGCTGAAACGCTGAAATGCTGAAATGCTGAAATGCTGGCGCGGGCGGCAGTTGGCAGTTGGCAGTTGGCAGTTGGCGGTTGGCGATGGGCGGTTGGGGGGGAATGCTGAAATGACGGTTGTTTGCGACCACGCAGTGGTCGCAACGGAGGGCGGGCGAGGAGTTCGGTCTACGATACCATGCAGGTGCAGATCAGGGCGAATGATTAGGGCGAAAGAATAGGCTGGGCATCGCTGTTTCCTTAATCCTTCGCCCTAATCTTTCGCCTTAATCTCCTCGCCGAGCTCAGAGAATCGCTTCTATCAGGATGAAGGAGCCGCATCCTTTGGAACGCCGAGCCAGGGCTCGGCAATCAAAGCGGCGCCGGGTCGCCGCACTCCAAACCGGCGCGGCCGGTGCTCATACAGGGGGGGGGGGCGACCACGCGGTGGTCGCAACGGGGAGCGGGCGGGCCTCCTCCCCCCTCTGCGTTGCGACCACTGCGTGGTCGCAACCCCTCATCCTCCGCCAGCGCCCCCGGCCAACCTTCCCCCCCTGTCCGCGCCACCATTTCAGCATTTCAGCATTTCAGCATTTCAGCTTTTTCCGCCGCCAACCTCCCCTACTCCGCCGCGCTCTCTTCATACCGCTTTCCGTAGCCGTAGCGGTAGTGGCTGTAGTAGTAGTTGTAGTAGCTGAACGTGGCGGCTTTTTTGAAGTCCAGGGCGTTGACGACGGCGCCGAGGATCGGGGCGCCGAATTCGCCGAGGTGGCGGATCGCGTTGCGCGCGGGATGGGTCCGGGTGACCTCCGGGCGCAGGATCATGAGGACGCCGTCGGAGAGGCCGGCGAGGACCGCGGCGTCGCCGACGATGCCGAACGGCGGGCTGTCGAGCACGACCCGGTCGTAGCGCGCCCGCGCCCAGGCGATGAATTCGCCGACGAACGGACGGCCGAGGACCTCCGCCGCGCTCAGCCCCTTGCCCGCGCCGCGGCTGCAGATGACGTCCAGCTTCGGGATCCCGGTCGGAAACGGCAGCGCCTCGAACCGCGCGGCCTCGCCCGCGGCCAGGACGTGCAGCAGGCTCTCCTGCGTCTCGGGGATATCGAAGACGCGGCGGAGCTGCGGGCGGCGCATGTCGAAGTCGACGACCAGGACCGACTCGCCCCGCTGCGCGAAGGCGATGCCGAGGTTGGTCGAGCAGACGGTCTTGCCGACGCCCGGCACGGTGCTGGTGACGAGCAGGACCTTCGCGTGCTCGCGGTACTCGGCCGAGTCGAGCAGCCCGCGCAGCCCGGCGAAGGCCTCGGCGAAGTGGCCGTGCTTGTGCTCGTGGACCTGGCGCGCGAGTTGGTTGCGGTCGGTCCGCCGGCCCTCGAAGGGGATGACGGCCAGCGCCTTGACGCCGAAGACCTGCTCGACGTCCTCGTCGTGCTGGAGCAGGTCCTCCATCGTGTCCTTGAGCAGGGCGAGTCCGCCGCCGGCGGCGAGGCCGAGCAGGAGCGCGAGCGGCAGGATGCGGAACAGGCCCGCGCCGGCGCGCGAGGCCGTCGAGCCGTCGGCCGGCTGCACGATGACGACCGTTGCGGTGTTCTCGTCGGCGGAGAGCCGGGCTTCCTCGATCCGGCGCAGGATGCCGGTGTAGCTGATGTCGGCCGCCTCGCGTTCGCGCTCGCGCGCGGCCAGTGCGGCGCGCGCCTGCGCCATCTCGAGTTCGAGCCGGCTGACCTCGGCGCCGTGTTCGTCGACCCGGCGTTCGAGGACGGCGGCCTGCTCCTCGAGCAACCGGGCGTCGGCCTGGACGATTTCGCGCGCATGGCGCATGGCGTCGACCACCTGCGCGCGGGCGGCCTCGACGGCGGCGTCGGCCTCGATCCAGTCCGGGTGCCGCTCGGTATAGCGGGTGCGCAGGGCGTCGCGCGTCTCGCGCCGCTCGACCAGCCGGGCCATCGCCTGCGCGATCCGCTCGGAGGCCGGCGTCTCGCGCGGCAACTGCTCGACGCTCTCGGGGGTGAGCTCGGCCGCATCGATCGCGCTGAGCAGCTCGCGGTTGAGCACGCGCCGGTTCTGGACCTCGCCGAGCGCGGCGCCGCCGGCGCGGTGGGTTTCGCGCGCGACCACGGCGCGCGCTTCGAGCGCGTCGAGGTTGACCTGTTCGCGGAACTCGACCAGCGCGCGGTCGGCGCGCTCGATCGCGACCCGCTGGCTCGCGGCCTGGGTCTGGAGCCAGGCGACGGCCATATCGGAGGCCTCGCGGTTCTCGCGCATGACGACCGATTCGGCGGCGCCGGCGTAGGCGTTGGCGAGCGCGGCCGCATGAGCGGGATCGCCGGCGCGCGTCTGGATGCGGACGAGGTTCGAGTCGCGGATCAGGCTGAACTCGGCCCGCGGCATCTCGCGCACGGCCGGCGGCGCGAGGTCGGGCGCGATCGCGCGCAGCTGGGCGAAGGCGACCTCGCGCGTGGACGGACTGCGGAAGCGCTCGAGCCGGGTATTGAAGATCTCTCGCGCGCGGGAGGCCACGGTACCGTCGTCGAGCATCGCATCGCGTCCGCTCGCCACGCGCGGCCGCCGGACGCTCATCTCGATCAGGGCGGTCGCCTGGTAGACGGCGGGGCGGACGCGATGGAACCAGAAGCCGACGCCGAGGGCGAAGGCGCCGGCGAGCAGGATGGTCAGCCATTTGCGCCGCGCCACGCGCAGGAGCCGACGCGGGGAGAGCTCGCCCAGGAACCCGCCCCCCTCGCCCGGCGGCTGCCCGCCGTAGTA
>PWTM01000116.1 GCA_003563855.1 PVC group bacterium
CCGCCGTACCGGCCGGTGGCGCGCTGGCCGTGGACCGCGCCCGCTTCGCGGCGCGCGTCACCGCGGCCATCCACGAGCACCCGCGCATCCGGGTCGAGCGGGCGGAGGCGGCGGAGATCCCGGCCGCTACCCCGTCGATCGTCGCGACGGGCCCGCTCACCTCCCCCGCGCTGACCGCGGCGCTCGCGCCGTGGACCGGGCCGCACCTGTATTTCTACGACGCACTCGCGCCGATCGTGCAGGCGGACTCGCTGGACCCGGCGCGCTGTTTCCGCGCCTCGCGCTACGGGCGCGGGGCGCGCACCGACGGCGACTACCTGAATTGCCCGATGGACGCGGAGGAATACGCCGGCTTCGTCGCGGCGCTGCTCGCGGCCGAGCGCGCGCCGCTGCGCGACTTCGAGCGCGCGATCGACGGCGGCGTACGCGTCGGCGAGGGACCGCACTTCGAGGGCTGCCTCCCGATCGAGGTCCTGGCCGCGCGCGGCCCGGAGGCACTCGCGTTCGGCCCACTGCGTCCGGTCGGCCTGCGCGACCCGCGCACGGGGCGGCGTCCGCATGCGGTGGTACAACTCCGCCAGGAGGACGAGGCCGGCGCGGCGTACAACCTCGTCGGGTTCCAGACCAACCTGAAGCAGGGCGCGCAGGAGCGTGTCTTCCGCCAGATCCCCGGTCTCGAACGCGCGGTCTTCCTGCGGCACGGCCAGATGCACCGCAACACGTTCGTGAACGCGCCGCTCCTGCTCTGCCCCACCCTGCAGCACCGGCGCCGACCGGATCTCTTCTTCGCGGGCCAGCTCGCGGGGCTGGAGGGCTACGCCGCCAGCATCGGCGCGGGGCTTGTCGCCGGTCGCAACGCGGCAAGGCTGGCGCGCGGGCTGGCGCCGGAAACGCCCCCGCCCGAGACGATGCTCGGCGCCCTGCTGCGGGCCATCGCGGAGGGCGAGCCGGCACGGTTCCAGCCGGTCAAGGCGAGCCTCGGCCTGCTGCCGCCGTTGCCGGAACCGGTCCGCGGACGGCGGGCCCGCGCCGCGGCCTGCGCGGCCCGCGCGCGGGCCGCGCTCGACGCGTGGCGCGGCGCGGATCAGGAGCGGTAGTTCGGCGCTTCCTTTGTGATCCGCACATCGTGCGGATGCGCCTCGAGGACGCCGGCGTGCGTGATCCGAACGAACTCGGCCTCGCGCTGCATGGCCGGAATGTCGCGGCACCCGCAGTACCCCATCGCGGCCTTGAGTCCGCCCCCGAACTGGAGCAGCACCTTGCCGACCGGCCCCGCGTAAGGGACCATGCCCTCGATCCCCTGCGGAACCAGCTCGGCGTCGTCAACCCCGCGCTGCCCGTAGCGCTCGCGGCTGCCCTCGCGCGCGCGCATCGCGTCAAGACTGCCCATCCCGCGGTAGATCACGTACTGGCGGCCCTGGTGGATGATTTTCTCGCCGGGGCTCTCGTCCGTGGCCGCGAGGACGCCGCCCATCATCCCCGCGCTCGCCCCGGCCGCCAGCGCCTTGGGCACATCGCCCGAGTGGCGGATGCCGCCGTCGGCAACCACGGGGATACTGCCGTCCAACGCGTTGGCGCAGGCGTAGATCGCGCTGATCTGCGGGATGCCGACGCCGGCCACCACGCGCGTGGTGCAGATCGAGCCCGGGCCGATGCCCACCTTAACGGCATCCGCGCCCGCATCGCGCAAGGCGCGCGCCGCCTCGGCGGTGGCGATGTTGCCCGCCACGACGTCGACCCCCGGGCAGTGCGTCTTCACCCAGCGGGTCATCTCGATCACCCCGCGGCTGTGGCCGTGCGCCGTGTCCACGACCAGCACGTCGACTTCCTTCCCGGCCAGGGCCTCCGCCCGCTCGTGGTCGCCCGGGCCGACGGCGGCCGCCACCCGCAGCCGGTACTGCGCATCGCGGTTGTAGAGCGGCTCGATATCATGGATCAGCGTGCTGACATCCGAGTAGCTGTAGAGTCCGACCAGCGCGCCCGCGCCATCGACGAGCGGGAGCTTTCCGATCCGGTGCTCCTGCATGATCGTCCACGCCTGCTCGAGGCTGGTCTCCGGAGGCGCGGTGATCACCTTGCGGGTCATCACCTCGGCGATCCGTGCATCGCGGCGGGGCGCGAACTTCACGTCGCGCGAGGTGAGAATGCCCACCAGCTTCCCGCCGGCGTTCAGGATGGGGAACCCGGAGAAGCCGTAGCCCTGGGCGCGGCGCGTGGTCGCGACGTCCGAGAGCGTCTGGTCGTCGCGGAAGGTGACCGGGGCGGCGATCAGCCCGTTGAGGTAATGCTTCACGGCGTCGACCATCCGCGCCTGGTCGGCGATCGAGAGATTCTTGTGGATGACCCCGATGCCGCCCTGCATCGCCATGGCGATAGCCATCCGGGCCTCGGTCACCGTGTCCATGGCCGCGCTGACGAACGGGATATTCATCTGCACGCGGGTGGTCAGCCGCGTGCCGATCTGCGCATCGGCGGGCAGGAAATCGCTGTAGCGGGTGGCCAGCGAGACGTCGTCGAAGGTCAGCGCCTCGAAGGCGACGGCCTTCATGAACTCGTCCAGGCGCGCGTTCTGGCTCATGCGGTGCCCCTTTTCGGCGGCAGTCTAGCCGTTTACCCCCGCCCGCGCAACCGGCATTCCGGCGGAGCTGCAGTTCAGACAGTGGGGAGGAGGCTGCGCCGGAGGCCGTAGAGCGGCAGGCGAGGCCGGCGCTGAGTGCGGTGAAGGGGAAGGAGGGATCGGCGGGGAGAGGCGGGAGGGGGCGGCA
>PWTM01000041.1 GCA_003563855.1 PVC group bacterium
CCCGCTTCAATGGGGCCGCGCCGGTGAAGGCGCGGGAATGGTACGCCGGCGAACCGCTTGCCATGTCGGGGTTTATGCGCCCGTTTTCGAGCGGTGTCAACGGGGTGGTGACGCACGGACCTTTCGCCCCCTGCCTGTGGGCCTCGGTTGATCTCTACTATATTGATGTCAAAGAACTTCGAGCGGCAGCCGGGATTCCGCCATCACCGAACCGCTCGAACCGCAGCGCCCGAAGAAGCTACACGATCTGACACCTCGCCATCGGGCGATACGGTTGGCCGATCCACGTAAGCTCCGGCGTCGGGTGGGCGCCGTCCACCGGACCCGCATCCAGGACGAGTGTCTGGTCCTCTTTCGCGTGGATGCGTTCGCGAATGTCCGCGATCAGCCGGACCCGCTCCCGCGGGTTCAACTGGCAACAGAAGACGCTGTACTGCACCCGGTCGCCATGGTCCAGCAGCAGCCGGTAGAGCCGGTCCCGTCGCCGGTCGTCCACCACGTCGTAACTGATGACATAGAAGCGTCGTGCCATGTCCCCTCCCCCGCTCAGCGCGTGGTCATGCCGGCGTACTCCTTCAACTCGCCGCGCAGCCAGCGGGCGAGAAGCCGCGCCTGCAGCCGGATGACGGCGCGCCAGGAACACCGGTAGTCGAACACCGGATGCGTGATCAACTGGTCGAGCCGCTGCTCGTAGGCCTGGATCAGCGCCTTGCGCGCCGGCGGCTTCATCAGGCAGCCGCTCGCGCCCGAAGTAAACTGCCGCTCGGCGACCATCCCGTTGTTCACGGCGCTGAGGACGGCGCTGTCGACGATCAGCGGCCGGAACTCCTCCATGAGATCGAGGGCGAGCGCGGGCCTTCCGTGCCGAGGCTGGTGATAGAGCCCCCACCAGGGGTCAAGCCCCTCGCTCATCAGCGCCACCGTGCACTCCTTGGCCAGCAGCGCATAGCCGTACGAAAGCATTGCGTTGAGCGGATCGCGCGGCGGCCGGCGGTTCCGGCCGTTCGCATCGAAGGCCGCCGCGAACGGGTGCTCCACAAGCATCGTGGTCCAGCGGGCGAAGTAGGCGGCGGCCAGACCGCCCTCGATCCCCAGCAGTGCCTCGCAGGAATCGGCCCCGCGCGCCCGGCGGCAGCCGCGGTCGAGTTCGGCCAGCGCGTCTCCCGCTGCCTGCCCCCCGTTGCGTCGAAGAAGCGTACGCTGGTTGCGGCCCTTCGCCTCGACAATTGCGCGGGCAAACGCGAGCCGTCGCGCCTCGTCGCCTGCGGCCCGGAACTGCGCGGCACGCGCATAGGCGTTGCGCAGGCCGTGTCCCTGTGTCAGGCCATAGAACCACCCTCCCATCGAGAGGTGGACGACGGGGATCCCCGACTCGCAGAGCAGGTGCAGCGCCTGCGCGCTGATCCCGATGTTGCCGCAAAGGACGACCTGCGAGACGTCCTTCAGGAGAAACCGCGCCACCTGCGCGCCGCCGCGCGAGACGGTGACGGCGCCGCGCGTCTTGCCGACCCGGCTGCCCTGGTCCTGGACATAGAGCGGCAGCGCGTCGTCGCGCGCCGGGTAGAGCCGACGCACGTCCGGCGGGCCCCCCGCCGCGCGCTCGAGCAGCAGGTTCGTCTCGTCGGGCAGGCAGATCGGCGCGAGCGAGCAGCCGTTGCACTTCGGACTGTCCTCGAGCGGCGGGGGCGGCTTCTCCGCCGCGGCGGCCAGGCGGGCCTGGCCGAGAAAGAAGCGCGTTCTCGCTTCGAGTTCCGGGGAGAGCGGCACGGACACGCGACGGCGCGCGGCGGCGAAGTAGAGCATGCCCGTCTCGCAAGTATACCCGTGCGCGCGCAGCAGCAGGCCCTGGGCCATGAGCTGGACGCGCTCGGGCTCGTAGCACTGCTCCGGCACGTCGGGCGGCCGGCCGCGCTTCGTATCGACCGGCACGGCGCGCCCGCCCTGCATCTCGACGAGGTCGCACTTGCCGATAAGCCCAAGGGTCTCGTCCGAAAGCATCACGCTGCGCGCGATCTCCGGCGCCGGGTCGCCTTCCTCCGCGTCGGCCTTCGGCTCGGGCAACGGCTCGTCCGCAGCGTCGGTCCGCCGGTGTACCGCGCGCCCCTCCTCGGTGAACGCATTGTCGTCCCAGCGGCCGTCGACGTACATGAGGTGCATGCGCCGCGGGCAGTATGCGTACTGGTGCAGGTGGTCGATCGTCAGCGAGTCTGTCGGGGCAGATATCATCCGTCATGGCCCGGGAGCCCGATCATCGAGTTTGGCGAATCGGGCGAGTTTCTCGCGCAAGGCTTCGCGCAGGCGGGGCTTCTCGCGGGCGTAGAGCGAAACGAGTTTCTTGCCCGCCTGCTGGTAGAGCTTGCGTTTCTCGAGCATGCCGATCTGGTAGTCGAGGTTGCCCTCCATCCCCCAGTACTCGACGTAGAGATCGACCTCGGGCAGGTGGAAATCCGGCCGGATGGCATAGCCCTTGATGATGCGGAAGCGGTTGTCGTAACGGTAAGCGATGCCGAGGGCGGCGAGTTCCTCGGCGATGATGCGCTCGCCATCGGACTGGACGACCGTGCCGTCGGCGGCCTGGATCGTCTTGTTCAGCTCGACGTTGGTCTCCCAGTTGCGCCGCTTGAGGAAGACCTCGTCGAAGCAACGGTCGCAGTACGTACGCTGGAAGGCTTTCTGGGCGCGGGCGTATTCGTCGGCGGCGACTTCGCGTCCGCAGGCCATGCAGCGATGCACGGCGGCGCCTTCGGCGATACGGCACGCCTCGCGGATGGTTCTCGCGGCGGAGGCCGCCGCAAGACGGACGTAGTCGAGGACGTCCGGGTTCGCCGCGAGGTCGTCGAGGTCGTGAAGCAACCCCTCCGCGGCCCCGCCATAGGCCTTGAGCGCCTTGAGCGCGTACTGCCGCGCCTGGGGGTGCGGATCGCGCAGGGCCACGGCCGCGAGCGCGCTGACCGCTGCGGCCGGGTCCGCGCCGAACGCCGCGAGCTTCCCCAGCGCGGAGGCCGCCAGCCGGCGTATCTCCGCCGAGGGCATACGGAGCAGATCCGCGAGTTCCGGCACCGCAGCCGGGTCCGTGGCGCGCCCCAACTCCACCGCGCGACGTACCAGCCGCTGATGCTCCTGCCTGTCCATGAAGGATTTCACAGGGCTGTCCTTCCCGCCGACCGGGCTGACTCGCTTTCGCTCGCCGACGTTTGGCGCCGCATCCTCCGCACGGCGGCGAGCGAGAGCGAGTCAGGGCGGCGGACGGGTTGTGCGAGGGGCTTCACGGGCGGGTCCCGTCCGTTTGCGGCGCGGGGGTCGGCACCGGTTCCGCCGGGGCGAAGTAGAAGCGCTTATTGATGCTGAACCGGCGGGCACGGAAGACGGCAATCACATCGGCCGAGCCGAATTCGGCCGGCCCCGCCGCAAGCAGCGACCGAACGACGGGGAGCGCCAGGGCAGGCTTCCAAAGTGGCCAGGTCCACGACTCCTGTGCGGGCCCCATCCCCGTACTGGCAAGACACCGAACCCCGACGGGAACCGCCGGAAGCAGGGCGAGCCCGAGAAACGCCGCGACGTTGAGCGCGATGTTCGTCCGCTTCGGCGAATTCCGCCGATCCTCGGGGTTGTGCCAGCGGAGCGCATAGGAACGGTTGGCCGAGGGATCCCAATTCAGGTTCGTCATGCTCTGCTCCGTGAGCAAGGCATCTCGTTCCGACAGGTTGCGAACTGCAGCGTCCGGCCGCATGCTCTCCGCCAGTTGCCTGTAGTTCTTCAGGAGAACCTGTCCACTCCCCCCATTCGAGAAACTGAACCCGCAACACTCAACTAAGGTCTCCTTTCCCTTATCCTGCTTCCTGACCGCATCCGAGGCCCAGGCGGCGAAGTGATCGCTGTCGGCCGGGTCTCCGGGAAGCGCCCGCTCCGGGATCGCCCGGCCGGCGCAGGCGCGGAAGCGCTCTACGTCGATCGAGATGATGTCGCCGTATTCCTCCGACGCGACCTCGGCAGCTACGCGCAGAGCCTCCCTGCCGATCGCCTCCGCCAGCTCGGGCAGGGTCAACCGGGTTTCGAGCAAGGGAAACGGATACGCCTCGATTCGCCATGCCATCCGCGCATCCGAATGGCTCGTCGCGGCCACCCGCAGCACCCCGAGCGCGGCCAGCATGCCCAGCGGGTTCGATCCGTCGATGCCCCGAAGTTCCAGTGCGTTCATCGCTCGCTCCCTTCGCCTTGTTCGGAGACCCGGTGATCGGCCAGGCGGACGATTGCTTCCATGTAGGCCATCCCCCACCAGCCGTAGCGGCGGACCAGCCGCCAGAACCGCTCCGCAACTCCGCCGTCCAGGCGATGTAGCCCGGTATCCGAGGATGTCGCGAGCCTGCGCCCGTCCCAATCGACGGACATGTTCACCGGCGCGGGGTCCTCGACGAGCGGGGCGAACGGACGGCACCGGCCATGGTGACTCGCGACGAGGTGCAGCGCGAGGTCCCGATCCATGGCGTCTGCATCGTCGCCGAGAAGCTCTTCCGCCAGTCGCACCGAGACCAACTCGTGGCGAGCCCCGTCCGGATAGCCGCTGAGCCGCCGCGCCGCCGCCTGTGCAGCCCGATCGCGGAACACGCCATCGGACTTGGCCAGCGGTGTGCCGAGCCGGGCGGCGGCGCGCAAGGCCGCCGCGCGGTTCCCGCCGCATAGCCACGCCTGGAACCGCGGGTCCGCCTTCCCGAGGTCATGCGTCGCGGCGGCGAACCGAATCGCGCGCTGACTCCCTTCATCGAGGCAGCAGCCTTGAGCGAACCGCCCCGCCGTCTCCGCCACGCGCTCGGCATGAGGCCGCAGCCCCACCGGCACGCGCGCCGCGGAGGACCGATCGGTCTCGTCTGCAAAGTCGGCCGCCTCGGCTGACCAGCGTCGCGACGAAACGAGGATGCGGCCTGCGCCGTCGCCTTGCTGCAGCATCTGCGCGCGGGGATCGTCGGCCAACGCCGCGCAGAGGTCGCTCAGCCAAGCCTCGGACTCCGGCAGCCGCATGGCGGCCGCCTGGCGAAGGCCGTCGCGCCACCGTGCTGACGCGTCCTCCGCATCGGGGTCGAGGGCGCAAAGCGGCAACAGGCAGGGGGCGGCCTCGCCCCAGGTGGCCTGCAGGCTTGGGTCGACCCGGAGGCGAGGCGGACGGCGCGCCTGCCAGCGCGCCTGGTCGGCGAAGTCGCGGACCGCGCGTTCTTCCGAGTCCGGCCGGAAACCGGGATCCCAGCCGAACTCACTGCATCCTCCGTAGGCAGCCGGCACCACGATGGTATCGCCGGGCCGGATCGTCGCGACATCCGAGACGGGTGGCGCAGTCTCGTCGGGTCCGCGCCAGACCAGGAACAGGCGCGCCGGCTCTGGCGAGGCCTCTCCCGCACGGAGGGACTCGCCCCCCGCGCCCGCCTCGGTGTCCGTCTCCTCCGGAAGACTTCCGGTTTCGCCCAACCAGGCCCGAAGGGTGGACAGGTGCAGGGCCAGCGCTTCGGTACCCACCGGGGGGGCCGCTGCGACCCGGTCGCGCCACGTCTCGGGCCGCGCGGGATCCAGGTCCGCGCGCCAGACAACCTGTGCCTCGGGTGCAACGGGGCGTGCTCCGTGCAGGAAGAGCGCCGGGTCGGGCGACACGGCGGGTTCCGGCCAGGTCTGAGCCCACAGGTCGCAGTACGCGGGGAACAACAGCGGCGCGGGATTGGCGGGTGCGTCGAGCTCGGCCGCATTCTCCGGCAGCCGCCCGGCCAGCGCGACCACGCTGAGATCGCACCGGGGCGGCAGAGCGTTCAACCACTGCCAGGTCCTTCCGGCGGCGGTCCCGTAGATCGGGTCCGGCTTCTTCTCAAAATCGCCGGTCACATCGGCATCGCCCACGACCACCACCTCCGCGTCGTCCCGGGCGCCGAGCCGGTTGACCCGTCCCAATCGCTGCCGAAGGCTGTCGAGCGGACAGCAGGCGGTGACCATCGCATCGAAATCGAGATCCGCGCCGGCTTCGATGCACTGGGTGGCGACCACGATCAGCGGACGGGCTTCGCGCTCCGCATCGCGATCGCGGTCGCTCGCGAAGATGCGCTTCCGCCACCGCCGGAGGAGCGCGTCGCGCTCGATCGGCCGGCTTCGACCCGTCAGCAGGATCACGTCGGCGTCCAGTGCCGCGCGCGGTCGATTCGCGCGCCCGATCAGCTCGTGGGCCACACTGCGGGCTCGGTCCACACGGTTGCACACGACGGCCACGGCCTTCGCGCCCGCCTCGGCGAGCCGTCCGGTCTCGTCGGCGTACGTACGCTCAGGTTGCCTGCGATCGGCTTCCTTGCGAGTGGTCAGTTTCGGCCGCTCGAGGCGCGGCCGAAGCCGCGCATCGCGAAGCACGGAGCTCGGATCGGCCGGAAATACGCCCTCGCTCGCCCCCGGCGTCGCGGACATCCGCACGATGCGAAACGGGGCTGGGATCGGCGACTCCGCCCACTGGCGGAATCGCTCGACGGCCCGGAGCGTATCCTCGAACGCGCGGCTCAAGTGCGCCTCGTCGAGGACCAGCAGCGTGTCGTGGGCGAGCAGACCGGCATGGATGGGCCGCGCGCCGGGCGATACCCCGTAGCCCCGGTAAAGAAGGCGCGAACCCACCTGGTCAACCGTGCTGACGAGCACGGTCGGTTGCAGGGGGGTTCGCGCCCACCGGTCCTCCCGCCAGATCCCGCCACGGAGCGCGGCGCAGTGGAGCGGCGCCTCGCCGCCATAGGCCGCCAGCGCCTCGGCGACGCGCCGCGGCGCCCCGTCGGCCGCATTGGCGAGCCGGTCGCGGACGCGGCAGGCGCGCGCGTAGGTCGAATCGACCACCACGCGGCGGTCGACGACGAACACGATGCGACGCGGCGCCGTGCGCTCGGCGGGCGCGCGCCCGGACTGGGCGGCGAGGGCGAAGAGCGCTATGTCGATGACGGCCGTCTTCCCGGACGCCGTCGGCAGCGCCAGCACGCAGGGCCAATCCCCGTCCAACACCCGCTCCGCCAGCGTCATCTGCCAGTCGAACGGCGGAACGCCATGGCAGGTGTGGAAGAACTCACGGAATGCGGCAACGTCCCACGTCATGCTTGAACCTCCTCCTCTTGTCCCGATGCAAACGGCCGGCAAATGCCGTAGCCGCGATAGCGACCGGCGCCAAGCAAGACAGGGCCAGCGACCGGTCGGTCGAAGGCGAGCGACGCATGCACATGGCGGCGGGGTCCCCCATCCTCCCGCCTGCGGAGCGGCGGGAAGCCGCGGCAGGCCGGCGCGCCCTCGAACCGCGAGACGGGGAGAAGCCGGACTCCGACGGGACGCGGAAGGCCGATACGCTCGCAGGCGCCGGCGATCTGGTTGGCCGCCCAGGCGTCCGGATCCTTCGTCCTCCGCGGCGGAAGCCGGTCGAGCGCGAGCGGCGTCACGCTCGCCCAGTGGGTCGATGGGCGACACCAGATCTCGACGCGGAGCGCGCGGGGACGCCGTTCCCGCGTTTCGTCGGCCAACGACAACACGCCGGCAGCGCCAAAGACCAGGTCGACACGGCCCGATTCGTCGCCCGCCGCTACCCACGCCGCGAGGCACGCATCGCGCGTCTCGAACGGTACGCCCCGCGGGAAGACCATGGCCATGCCGAGCACATGGCCGTCGGCATGCGCATGACCGACATCCCCCAGGGGCACAATCGCCAGGTGCGGCCGCTCCATGCGCCCGCCCGTATCCGGGTCGTGCCCGCTGATCAAGGCCAGCGCCGCCGGGTTGGCGTCGGCCGCCTTCATCAGCGTGGCGCGCAGCGCCGCGACCAGCGCCGGGGCCTGGCCGAGCCCGAACGGATGACCGCGCACAGTCCGAAGTACGACCCAGTCGACCCCGAAGTCGCCCGTGACCGCCTCGTCGGCCAGTGCGCGCGGCCCGTACGCCGCGCTCAGCGCCATGGGCGGTCGTTGCCAGCCCTCCTCTCCCCGGCTGTAGGCCGTGATCAGCGCGTCGAGCCGGCCGGAATGGGGAACCCTGAGGAAGGCCGGGCTGCCCGCGTCGGAGGGAATCAGCGTCGACATCGGCGGATCGCTCTCGATCCACATCCGGACCAGCGAGGAGGAATGGCCCAGGTGCGTGACCTTGGCACACAGGCTCTCAAGCGCGGACGCGACCGCGGGCTCCGGCACGGCCTCGGGCCAGATCAGCGCGCAAACGGCGTCGCCGACATGCGCCGAGTGGAACTGCCGCTCCTTCCGTCCGCGCACGGACGGAAGGAGGGACCGCATCGGATCGCCGTACTCGCGAGCCCGTCTTGACCCCTCGACGTCGTTCACGGGCACGAACGCCGTGTGCGCGTCGCGCGGGTCGGCCTCCGGCGCCGCCAGTTCCGGCGGCGGCTGCCGCTCGATCCACTCGAGGGCGGCGCGTTCATCCGGGCTCTCGCCGGTTTCGCCCCAGGCCGCGACCAGCGCCTGGAAGACGCGGTCCGGGTGGGGCGGCCATTCGGCTGCGAGCCGGTCCGGCGTCGAGGCCACGGACCGGCCGTTTAGGTACTGCCAGGCAACCGAGAACATGGCCTATTCCTCGGTGTCGGCCGCGGCGACCTTGAGTTCGCGACTTCGCCGGACCAGTTCCACCAACTGCGGGCTGGGCGTCAGCGCCAGCACCTCGCGCCGCCAGGGCAGACCCGCCGCCGTTGCGTGAGCGACCGCTTCAGCGAACAGGGCTTTGGCGGTTTCCGCGTTGAGCGTGAACTCCGTCACCTGGCCGTCGGGCGCAATCGCTTCCCATACGGAAGGTTCTTCGGGAACCAGCAGGCAGCGGGAACGGAGGTCCGCGTCGCCTTGCGCCAGCGTGGCGGCGCAGAGCCCCAGCGCGGCCAGGACTGCACGCGCCTCGTCGTTCGCCTGCCTTCCGTCCACCGGGAAGCGCAGCCGACGAAGTGCGGCCAGCGAGATCGTGGTCGTCTGGAGGGCGTGGCTGATCGTCACGCCGCCAACGTATGCCGGCTTCTTGCGGGATGCATACGCAACAACCGGAGAACCCTCTCGAAGGAGAGCGATTGGTTCCTCCTCGTAGACATCATTCCCGTTCGCATCCTTTCGCACGTCAATGGTCGGAGTCACGTTGCCATGATTGGCCTTCGAGGGTCGGCCGCTGTCTGGAATCGCCCCCTTCGCTTTTGCTTCATCCCAGAGGACATCCTTCCCACCTTTGGCTTGTGCGAAGAGCACGAGTCTTCCGTCCTCCTTCTTCGCCTCCGCTCTGTCCAACGTCCAGTCGCCATCGGGTCGGCGGAACAAGGGGCCGGCATTGAGTTCAATCCCCAACGGGTCGATCCGGCTGCTGGTCTTGACGCCGCGCACAGCGTCGACGCCGACGATTTCGCTGACCAGGGCGCGTTGGATCTTCGTGCCCAGTCCGCCCTTGGGACCGGTGGAATCCCACAGCCCGAAGACCAGCGAGGTCGGGCAAATGCCGAGAAGGGCAGTGGCATTCGCCGGGCCGGCGTTCGTGAACGCCCTGCCCGCATCCGTCTCGCGAAACTTCACCTCCCCCAGCAGGCTATCCCTCAGAATCGCGTCCGCGATCCGATGCGGCGCGTCGAGGCTCGTGATCCAACCGACCTCCGGCAGCTCCGCGCCGGGGAAGTCGACCGCGACGACCGGCAGCCCGGGCTCTTTCGTCTGCTCGGCGCCCGGCTCGTAGTAGGCCTCCCTCAGCGCCATCTCCATCCGGTTCGCCTGCGACTGCACGCTGTCGAGCAGGACGCACGGAACCCGCGTTCCCTCGATGGTGCGCTCTTCGAAGGCGTACTTGCCGCCCTCGTACGTCGGCGGAAAGACCTTGTCGCCCGGTCCGCCCGCGGGCTGGAGCCGCCGCCGGCAACGCAGCGCGATGCCGCCTCCGGCCACCGCCTGCCTCAATTGTTCATAGGTCCATGCCCTGTGTTCGCTCATCGTTGTTCTCCTCTGTTCGTTCCCTTGCTCTTCCTGTCCCCCCGATCACCCGATCGAAGGCTTTCGATCCACAACTCACGTCCGGCGCCCGTCAGCGACGTTCGGCCCCGGCCGGATCCCGATCCGCGCGGCCAGCTCGCGGATGGTCAGCCCCGCCAGCCGCCGGTGGAACCGCAGGTTGCGCCCGATGAACGCCAGGTCGCGCCGAGCCGCCGGCGCCCGTCCAGCCCCGCCCTGTGGTTTCTTCCCCATGCTCCGGCCCGGCCTCCCCTGAAGATGGGAGAATGAAATCCTAATCTATATTTGCTGTCAACACCTCTTTTTCATGAAAACGCATCTCTCCATACTGCGACACACTACCGTCGTAATCCGTAGTCGCCTGCCGCGCCGACGCGCTTGCGGCAGGCGGGTCGCCGTAGTCGTCCACCGAAACGAAGACGCCGCGAAGAACTGGGAGAAGCCCCCGACCGGGGAGATCGGGCGAGCGCGCGCCGCCGCTCCCCCGTGGGCGCATCTCACTTCTGGCGGTCTCTGCCCGAAACGCCTGGCCCCGGCTATCTTAGCATGTGCGCATGGTGCAATGCGCCGACGCACGAAAGGTCGACGGAGACGATTCTGCTTCCCCGACTCGGTGGAGTTCGCGGCAAAGATAGCGTTGGAGTTAGTCTCGCAGGAGTTGTCGAGGCAGTTAACGAAGGAGGACGACCTTCAAAC
>PWTM01000263.1 GCA_003563855.1 PVC group bacterium
ACCATCCGCAGATCCCAAACCGTAAACCCTTCGAAGGCCGGATCCAATTCGCCGTTGGTAAAGGCCCTTTCGTAGTGCAAATAGCGCTGCACCGGATCGACCGTGGCCGGCGCATCGGTGGCGGCCGCGGCATTGCGCTGCGCCACGGGAACCGCGTGCTCCAGCGCGATAGCCACTGCCAAGCGCTGCAACACGCCACTGCGGCGCGCTCTGCGACTGGCCCTCCGGATCGCGGCATAAATCTCCATGGCCTCGCCGTAACGGCCATCCCGGGCGCCATCCGCAACCGTCATCTGGACCAGCAGGGCATCATCCCCCAACAAACGATCCACCAGGCGTGCATGGGCCCTGCCTTGCGCCGCGAAAGCTGCCAACCGAGCAGGTTGCGCTTCCCACAAGACCATGAATTTGGCAAGCCTGACATCCAAGGCATCGTCCGTCAGCAGGCGTTCCAATCCCAAATCCTTCACCGCCGAAATCGTCCGCGCCTTCGCCGACGCATGCGCCGCCTCGGCGGCTTGCACGGCCGCCAACAACGCCGGTTCATTCCGTAGGGCCTGGGCAACGGCTTCTTCGGCCTCCTTCAGCGCGCGTGCGGCCGCGTCATGATTCTCCTGGATCTCGGCCAGTGCCTCGCGTGCGTTCGCAACAGCCGCTTCCTTCTCTGCGGCATCCCCCTCCATGGCCTCGGCTTGCGCCAAGGCCGCCTGGGCCTCGGCAACCCCCTGCGTGGCACGAGCGATCCAATCGCGGCGATGATTCAGGAGCCCGTGCGCGCCATGACTATCCGCATGTGCCGTCCGGGCCGCCTGCATCTTCTGCTCCGCCCCCACTTCCGCAGCCCGCGCTTCCTGATAGGCCGCTCTCTTCGTCGCATCAACCTCCGGCAGGGTTGCCACTATTTCCGCCTGCAACGCCGTCAGCATGCCGGCATAGCGCTCGCGCAAGGCCTCTTCCCTCTCCGCGGCGCGTGCGCCTGTTAGGCCTCCCCCGGAAACGGCGGCCAGCGCCACCGCGACAACACCGATACGCAGCTGTTTTTCGCTTCTTCTTACCTTCATGTTCCGTACTCCCTTCTCCCTGCTATTCGTCGTCCGTTTCAACAAAAGTCACCCCGTCTTTCCAGACGGCATTCAGGGAGACGCCATGGTACGCCCGGGCCAGTACCGCGATGTTGCGATCGTCGCCCCGTAGCGCGCCTACCGAACGCGACAGGACCGGCTCCAACGGCACAAGACCGCCATCCGTCCGGGGGCGGGTGAACCCGTAGAGCCCAACCCCCGCATCCAGCGCTTGCGGCACGACGCTCGTGGCGTCCTGTCGGTTCCAGTGAGCCAGGCACGTAAGCAGTCCCGGCTGTTCGGGAACGACGCCGTTCTTGTACCAGGCGTAACCGTTGCAGGAGACGGCGAAGGTCTGGATCACATTCGCGCCGATGGCCTTGTACCAGGCCACGTGCTCGGCCGGATCGGCGCTGCTCCAGCGGCCCGGCTGGGCAAAGCGCCGCCCCTCCCCCCAGTTGAAGTCCAGACTGTAGGCTCTGATATTCTCGATCCTGGCCGCACGGTCGCCAGCGGCCGCCTGTCGCGCCTCCGTCCACACGGTTACCAGCAATGCCGCCTGCGCGATGGAGGCAAGCATCCTCCCTGGGGTCCGTCGCTTCTGCATAACGTGGTTTCTTTCTGGCCTCGGCGCCCTGCCGCGCGACGATTGCATTTCTACCTGCCGTTCTTGAGCAGTTCCACCATGGCCCTGCCCATGGCTTCGCCGACGTTCATATACGTCTCGGCGTTATTCCCGTAGTGTCCACTCGAGGACCCGCCCCTGGATAATGGATGCGCGTAGACGGTGGCCACGTTGCCCTTGAACGCGGGATATTTGTCCGGATCGCTGACGGCAAACATCGCCTCGATGATGTCCTTTTCCGTCCCCCGCGCGTTGTCCTTGTTCGTCTGGCCGAGGGTGGCCAGAACGAATTTGGCGTCGGGCGCGTCGAATTCCCTGCGCAGTGCCGTGATCAGTTGAACGAGATTCGTCTCGTACCGGCTGGCCCAATACGGCCGACCGCGATCCTTGTCGCCCTGCCACCAGAAGAAGCCGGCCACCTCGTAGTTCGTCGCGTCCGGGTAGTACCGGTCCAGATCGTCCAGCACCCTTCTGACCAGCGCCACGTCGATGTCATACTGCCAGCCGGCGTACCACTGTCCCCCGTCGGGCTCCGCCGGCTCGGATCCCCTTTCCCAGGGGCCCGGGACGTTCGAATACGAATCCCTGTAACCGGCGTGGATCCTGCCGCCGAACTCGAACCGCTCGCTGCCCGGAGGCAGCAGGTCCCATCCCAGGGCACGGTTGCCGACGCACGCCTTGACGAGGAGCACCGGGGCATCGAGGGCGTGGCCCAGGTGATGGCCGATACCGACTTCCGGGCCGATCGCCCTGCCCGTGATCGTCAGCCACTCGTTGTTGAACGTTCGCATGTTATCGGGACTGCCCATCACGCGCACGTTGCGCACATCCTGGCGCACGGTCCAGGCGCCATGCTCGTCCACGAGATACGGATAGAGGTTCTTCTGCCTGACCGCATACTCGAGGGCGCCGTCCTGGTTGCCGGCAATCCGGCCGAATCCGATCATATTGGACTGGCCCATCAGGATGAACACCTGTACGGGCTTGCTCATGTCCGCCGGCCTGCCGTCCGGGCGAGGCAGTTCCTGCGCCGCATTCGCCGCGAAAACCGTTCCCGCCAGCATCAGGGCGCCCGCCACGCTCGCGCTCACTCTTGTCTTCCGTGTCTTATTCATTCGTTCCTTCTCCTATGGTTTCTCTTTATACTAGCCCCCGGCCACGCGCAGGCCGGCAACGGCCAGCACGCCAATCGCCACCACCGCCCGAAAAAGCGCCGATACGGAGCATATTCCCGCTCGCATCCTATCCATCCGTCATCTCTCCATTCACGTTGCCGACACACGCCTCCCTCGGGCCTTTTACGGACAACGAACGAGCCGGCGTTAAGCCGCACACGTCTTTGCGTCATAATCACTGCGTCTATGCGTCTTCCCCCCGCCGCCGCCGAAAAAAGCATCGGGATTCATTCTTCGGGTTCGACAAATACACCGTCCGCCTGCTTTTCATTTGCCGTCCCCGGGTGTCCCCCAGGTCATGACATAATCGCCGGCGGGCAGCACGAAGCTGCCGTCCGCCCGCGGCGTCACGCCCTGCCGGAGCAGGGGTTTGCCATCCAGCTTCACGGACCGCGGATCCGCCACGGGCAGCGTCACCGACGCCCGGGTGTTGGCGGGGATGGTGACCTCGTACCGCATCTGCCTGCCGCGCCTGCGCCAGGCGCTCCGGATGCGTCCATAGGGACCGTGGTAGGCGGCCTCGGCGTGGGTGAGGCTCCCGCCGGGGCGCGGGGCCAGCCGGAAATGCCGGAACCCGCGGGGGCCGTGATCGATGCCCGCGATGGTGTCGAACATCCACTCGACCACCGCGCCATAGGCATAGTGGCTGTAGGAGTTCATGTTCACGTCGCCGGGCCCCTTTTCCCTGGTCCAGCCGTTCCAGCGCTCCCAGATGGTGGTGGCGCCATTGACCACCGAGTACCCCCAGCTCGGAAACGTGGTGTTCTCAAGCAACTGGTAGGCGACCTCCAGGTTCCCGTGGTCGCGCAGCACCGACATGATCAGGGCCGTGCCGATAAAGCCGGTGGACATGTGGCCGCTCTTGCGCCGGATGTCGTCCGCCAGGCGCCGGGCCGCCTGCCCGATCCGGGAGCCCTCCAGCAGGCCGAATTTCAGGGCCATCAGGTAGGCCGTCTGGGTGTCGCCCTCGATCTTGCCGTTGCGCCGGACATAGGCCTTGTTGAACGCGGCCTTGATGCCTTCAAACAGTTGCCCGTAGCGATCGGCGTCGGCCGCCTTCCCCAGGGCCCCGGCCGCCTTCCGCAGAATATCCGCGGCCCGGGCGAAGTGAGCGGTGCGGATCACGTCCTTGGGCGTGTCGGCGCCGATCGCCAGCCAGTCGCCGAAACACTGCGTCGTCTCGCATAGCAGGTGGTTGCTGGTCCGCTCCAGGTAGGCCACCCAGCGCTGCATCGCCGGGTACATCCGCTCGAGCAGGTCGCGATCCTCGTAGCATTGATAGAGGGTCCAGGGACAGACGACGCCGGCGTCGCCCCAGGCGGCGCCCCCCCGGCTGTGCAGCACGTCCGGCGCCACGTTGGGAAACGCCCCGTCTTCGTACTGGGCGTCGACGAGGTCGCCCGTCCACTTGGTGAAGAAGGCGGCCACGTCCATGTTGCAGATGGCGGAGCGGATGAAGACCTGCGCGTCGCCGGTCCAGCCCAGCCGCTCGTCGCGCTGCGGACAGTCGGTCGGGATTTCGAGGAAGTTGGCGCGCTGCGTCCAGACGGCATTGCGGTAGATCCGGTTGACCAGCGGGCTGGAGCACGCGAAGTGGCCGGCCCGGGTCGTATCCGAACCCACCACCACGCCGGTCACATTCGCCAGGCTCGGGGGAACGGGACAGCCGCTGACCTCGACGTAGCGAAAGCCGTGGAACGTGAATTTCGGTTCCCATACCTCGCGCGGGCGCCCCTTCATCACGTAGGTATCGGTACAGACGGCGCTGCGCATGTTGTCGGTGTAGAGCGTCCGGTCCCGGTTGACCATTTCCCCGAAGCGCATGCGCACCACGTTGCCGGCCCGACCCCTGACGTGCAGGCGGACATGGCCGGCGAAGTTCTGACCGAAGTCGTAGATCGCCTTGCCGGGAGCGACGGACCAGCACTTGACCGGCTTAAGCTCGCCGGTCACCCGTACCGGTTCGGCCGGATATGGGTTGAGCCGCGCCCCTTCCGCCATGGGCTTCTTGAGCACAAAGGCCGGTTCCCAGTCGCTATCATCGAAGCCCGCGCGGCTCCAGCCCTTCGGTTCGAGCTGGGCATCGAAGACCTCGCCATCGTAGAGATCCGCCTGCCGGGTCGGACCGAAGGTGGTCTTCCAACTCGCGTCGCTGACGACCTGCTCGATCCGGCCGTCTTCGTATTCGATCCGCAACTGCGCCAGCAACCCCACCCGGTTCCCGTAAGGCTTGCCCTGGTGCTGTTCGGCGATGCGGCCCTTGTACCAGCCGTTGGCCAGCTCCGCCCCGAGGCAGTGCATGCCCGGCTTGCGCAGCCGCGCGGTGACCTCGTAGCAGCGGTAGTGAAGGCGCTGGTCGTAATCCGTCCAGCCGGGCGCCAGGCGGTCATCCGAAACCGGACGGCCGTCCAGCACCAGGTGGTGGAGCCCCCGGGCCGTGACATACAGCAGGGCGCGCCGGACCGGGGCGTTGCACTCGAACTCCTTGCGCAGCAGCGGACAGGCCGGGGCGCTGGCCAGGTAGTTCCCGATCCATTCGGCCTGCCATTCGCGCCGCGCCAGCAGCCCCATGGTGAACGTGGCCGCCTTCGACCAGCGGCCCGCCCGGCCCCGCTCGTCCCAGACCATCACCTTCCAGAACACCTGGCGGCCGCTCGCAAGGGGCCGGCCGGCATAGCGCACATGCAGCGATTGGCCGGAAGCGACTTTGCCGCTGTCCCACAGCGTGCCCGCGTGGCGATCGAGCGCGTCTTTGCGGTCGGCCGCCAGCACCCGGTAGGCGCTTTGCGCCGCGCCTCGGGCGGCGCCGGCCATCTCCCAGCTCAGGCGCGGACGGGGCGCATCGATCGCCGGCGGATTCACCAGGTACTCGCAACGCAGGGAGGTGGCCGCGGGACGGGATTCGGTCATGTCATCCTCCCTATCACTCGCGAGCCCGCTGCATGACGTAGTAGGAGGTTTGCCAGTCCCCCGCCTGGTCTTCCCGGAACCCCCCCGCTTCGATGAAGAGATACTCGGATCCGTCCAGGGTCCGGAGCTGCATCTTCAGCCCCTGCCCGCCGGCCAGGTCCAGCAGCAGATCGCCCGAATACATCACCTTGAAGTCATCGGTGCGCCCCTCCGGCTTGAACGTAACCTCCTCCTGGAAGGGTGCGTTGCGGTCCACGCGCATGCGCGCGGCGGGATCGAAGTCGGCCATGGCGGCGACCCGCCCCCGTTGCCGCCAACGCCCGAGAATCGCCGGATTCGCTTCAAAGGCGCCATCGAACTGGAACGCGTCACGTCCATCCAGCGAAGCCTGCCAGGCCGACGTCCGCAGCGGCGTCACGCGAAGCACTTCCAGCATTTCCGGCTCGCCCAGGGCGGGCAACCGCATGGTTTCGAACCAGAACGCCTGGTAGTTGCGTTTCACCCCGGACCGGTGAATCGGAAGGAACCCGGTGGCGGCCAGCGTCACGGAGCCGCCGGTGAAGTTCTTTCGAAACTCATCATTGATCACAAAGCCCCAGGGCTGCCCTCCCACGCGGCGGCCCACCCCGCGGAGGCTGGGATCTTCCCGTCTTCTTCCCTCCCTGCGCGTGCCGTTGATCCAGACATCGGTGCCCTCGCCGCTGCCCACATGGGAGCGCCCGCCGACCAGGAAGCGATAGGCGAAGCCATCGCGCATGGCGGGCAATTCAAGCTCCGTGCGCATCAGCAGCACCTCGTTTTCCCAGAACGTATTCGGCGGATTGCCGCAGCCGCAGAAGTGATGGTCCCCGACACAGGAACCGACGGGCGCCAGCTTGCCGTCGTTGTGGGCAAAAGGGGCCAACCCCGTCCTCCAGCCCGCCCGCCGCGCATCGAATCCGGGCCGCATCCAGCCTTCGGCGCCCTCGGGCCAACTGACCGGGCGGTAGCGTCCGCCATATTCCCCGCCGCGCTCCCACAGGCGCTCTTCCCTGGGGTCGTAGCTGAAGTACTGCCAGGCGATCGTATCGCGCGCCGGCCCCCACAGGCGCCAGTCATATTCCGCGGTCCCGACTCTACGGTAAAGATTCACCAGCCCGGCCACCGCGCGGTCCGGCTCGCGCGACCGTATTTCCCGCTCCAGCGCACGCAGGTGTTCCCCCACGTAGCGCCAGATGACCTGGTCGCGGATGATCGGCTCGAAGGCCTCCCGGAGCTCGGAACCGAAACGATCCGTGTCCGCCTGCAGGTAGAGGTCGAGATGCGGCAGGGATTCCCCGGGAAATCGCTGTTGCGAAATGCGGAACAGGGCATCGAACCCCCCCGGCGTGGACGCCAGCGCCTGGGCCATATGGTCGAGCATGTATTGAGTCCCCTGGGACATATCCTGCCCCCCGGGGGCCGGGAGCATCGCCGGGAAATCGGCATAGACCCGGCTCAGCGTCTCGAGGGCGAGGCCCAGCACCTCCGGGTCGGCCTCCTTGACGCGGTTCACCAGGCGGAAGAAATGGCCCAGTATCGGCGCGTTCCGGCTACTCTTCATCACCTCGCCAATCCGGGGCAGGATCCGCGCGCTGAACCGCGGGTCCGCCGCCAGCGGGGCCACGGCGTCGACGGCGGCGGCCTGCATCCACCAATCCCAGTGGTCCAGCCACCGGTCCAGGTCGTCCACAAACGGGGCCAGCTGATCCGCCGTGGCGCGGCCCAGCGTTTTGAGCGCTTCCTGCGCCACCCACCAGGACTCCTCCGGATCGCCGGCGATCCCCCCAAGCCGCGCTACCATCCCATCCGTCAGCGGACCGTTCCAGCGGCCGAGCCCCTTGGCGCCCGAGTGCCGCCCTCGCGGATCTTCCGAGCGCAGCAACGACTCCAGCGCATCGATCCGTCCGCGCTCCAGCAGCCGCTCCACGGCGGCATCCCGGATCGCCTGGTCGATATGCAGGGCATATTTCAATACGGTCTCATCGGCCGTCCCGGCGTCGCCGAGAAGCCGGAAGAGGGCCCGGGACGCCCCGGTGCGAATGGTCTCCTGCGAAACATCCAGCTTCACGCCCGGCGCGACCTCCCCCGCCGTGAGCGCGTAGAACGCATCGTCGGCCGGGGTGCCCCAGGGGCGCTCGGGCAGCGCGTAGGTCCTGGAAAATTGCGTCGGCGGCGCGCCGAACATGCGCAATTGTCGGCGATGCTGCGTGAAGACCAGGGGGATGAAGTTGCCGCTCGGACGTGAAATGTTAACGCCCGTATAGCCCACGTTCTGACCGTCCGCCCACCCGAAGGCCCCCTCGTGCGTGCGGGCCAGTTCGTAGATCCAGCGACGCTCATCCATGAACGACCGGTACTGCCGCGGGCGCGCTTCCCGCAGCAGGCCCATCGCGGGCCCGCGCCACAGCTCGCCGATGCCGCCGCCGGTATGGCCGTGAAAGAGCCAGGAGGTGGCATAGAAGCTCTTGGTGGCACTGATATCGCGCGCCCGGGCGTACACCGAGTTCTCGCCGTCGGGGACAAGGTTCGCGGCCGCCTGCATGGCAAAGGCCAGCTTGGCGACGCGGCCGTTGTCCGTGAAGCCCCCCTCGGGGAAGGCGTCGCCGTAGGACACGTTGCCATGCCCGACATAACGATAGAAGTGCGCAAGGGCCGACTGCAGGGTGTGCTCATCCACATCCACCCCGCACTCCTTGGCCATGAGCAGGAACGTCAGGCAGTGCACCCCGGCGGCATTCATGTGCCCGCCGGCCATGTACCGGAAATTGGCGCCGCCGCGGCCCATCCAGGAACCGTTGTAGATCGTACGTTTCAGGTAGTCCGCCCTGGCCTGGATCGCCGGAAGCACGGACTCGTCGCCGGTACGCAGGTAGTACTCGCAGAGGGCCGTGTCGTCGTAGCCGATCGACCAGGGAAAGCCGACGTGGTCTGCCGAAAGTCCACTGAACCAGTCGCGGACGACTTCCAAATCCTGCTCCTCGCCCGTCGAGAGCAGGAACAGCGCCGCGCCCCAGCCCCGTTGATCGCTCCGGGCCAGGTAGTCCGCAAACCGACGCACGATCGCATCCGACTTCCGGCAGTTCACGGGCCAGGTCTCGCTGTAAGCGCCCAACACCGGAATCCGCACCGTAACCGGAACCGCCTCGGCATCCCGGTCCTCCTTGATCATCAGGACCACCCGGCCGTCCGTGGCCTCGGCCTCGGTGATCAGGTTTCCCAGGATGATGCGCGGATCGACGTCCTTGAGCACCTGACCGTTGATGCTTTCGATATATTGGCCCCTTCGGAGTTGGCCGGTCGCCTCCGCCGGGGATCCCGGCTCCACCCCGGCAATCCGCATCGTAAACGCGGGCTGGAGCAATTCCAGGCTCAGGCCGATCGGCCCCAGCCGTCCAACCGTCCAGCGCGGCGTATCGGCCGCGGGATAGTAATGGAAGAGAGGCTCTTCCCTGTAGTACCCCGCTTCCGCCGCGCCGGTCGCGTTCCCGCACAGGATTACGAGAGCCAGCAGGGCAAACGCGGGAACGACATGCGACATACGACTCATGATTCGAACCTTTCCGTCATTCGCGAGGATGTGGTTTCCAACGATAGCCGGCGCGTCTCCACGGGTCCAGCAGCTTCGAGCCGACCTGCCGTCTTGCGGACGGATACGGGCGGAGCGACAGCCCGCACATACGCCATGCCGTCACGGCAACCATCATTCAAAAAAACCTCGCCCCATCCACTCCGCGCCCGTCCGAACCGCTGTTGACGGTGGAGTTCCGCCGCCGCGACGTCCGCCACAACACCGTTGACAACCTTCATCACCGCCCTGCACCCGCCGGGGCGTACCGCGCTTCCGACGCGATAAGCGACCAGTGTAGCCCACCCGCCCGAAGAGGGCGAATGTGAATTTCCGACATCGAACTAAGACTTTACGACAAGGGCAATGAATGCCGAATGCCGAATGGAGCGGAGAGCCGAGAGCCGAGAGCGTTGTAGTAGCGTCGCTGTGCGACGCATAGCTGCACGGCGGCAGCTGCCGAGGCCGGAGGCCAGACCGTCGGCCGGGAACCCGTTTCCAGGGCTTGGAAGGCCGGCGCGCCCGCTCTTCCAGGGCTTGGAAACCGTGATACGCGCCACCCACCTTGGCGCTTCACGACACCCGACACGCGCCCCCATCTTCGTCGCGATCCTTGTCCCGATCGTCGTCAGGCTCGCGGGAAAGGCGCGGAGCGTCAGCTCTCGACATTCCGCGAACGCGTAATTGCCGATGCTGACAATCCCGTCCGGAAGGGTGACGCCGGCGAGATTTCGGCATCTCCAGAACAGCCCGAAGGGAATGGCCGTGATCCCCGGCGGGACGGTGACGTGCCGCAGGCTCGTACAGTCCTGGAACGACTTCTGCCCGATGTTCGTGACCGTATCGGGTAAGTATCCGGGTAAGAGTATACGATTAAGGGTGGCGGTTAAGGGTCCTCATATCCAGCCTTTCATTCTCTTTTACTTCAGCATGATCACCACCAGGAGAAGCGTCTGAAATAATACCGCGATACCATTTGTCAACCAGAGCGCGACTCTTTTGAATCGAATACCATACAGCGTCCAGAACACAAAGATGACCAGAAATCCGGCCGCGTAGAAGGTTGACATCGTTGTAGGCCTCTTTGTGGTATACTCGGCATAGACCTGTGCCGCGATCGTCGCCAAAGCGAGAAAACCAAATCCCGTCCCCGCTATTTCAAAAAACCGTTCCGGTATACGTGACAATATCATGCTAACCATCCTGTAATGTGCTTTAATTAAGCCCGCCGC
>PWTM01000013.1 GCA_003563855.1 PVC group bacterium
CGGGGCCGGGCGCGACCTCGTCCGCCTGCTCGAACAGGGGCACGATGCCGTCGGGACCGACGCCTGCCGCGAGATGCTCGAGGAGGCCGCACAGACCTGCCGCGCCGCCGGCCTCGACCCCGCCGGCCGCCTGGTCCACGACCGCCTGCCCGAGTTCTCGGCCTTTCCCGACGCCGCCTTCGACGCCGCCGTCTGCTCCGCCGTCCTCATGCACCTGCCCGACGAGACCCTCTCCCCGCCGCTCCATCCCGCGATCCTGTAGCCGCGAGCGTTGATCGCGGCCTGAAGAAGAAGATCGCGGGGCGAGCCGGCCAACGCCCCACCGAAGGCCCCGATCCGCGCAGCCCACCCCTCGCCGCCACCGTACAGCGAACCCTGCGGGACCGCTGCTCCCCGCTCTTCGTCCCGATCCTCGTCCCTATCCTCGTCTCCCCGGCGCGGACGAGGATTCGCGGGACAAGATTACGAGATTCAGGGACTGACCCCTTTTGGGGCGACCCTGCTTGCGACCCATCCATGTTGACCCGAGGTGGGGATACGGGTAGCTTAGCGGCAGGAGAGGGCAGGGCAGGAAAACGCGACACGGTGGGGGTGGCGTGATGAAGAACGGCAACAGGCCAAAGACCGACCGTGAGCTGAGGCGGTATCTCGCCCAGATGCGCGAGGTCACCAAGGAAACGACCTCGTCTAAGGCGAGGGCTCTTCGGTTCCTTGTTGAAGCCGGCATCGCCACTCCGAAGGGCAACCTGAAGGCCGTCTATCGGTAAACCCACGGTGTATTCCTCCCTGCCGACTTTCGTGCTCGGGTTTCACGGCTGCGACAGGGCGGTCGGGGAGGAAGTTCTCGCTGGCAGAGCCCGTCTCAAGCCGAGCAAGAACGAGTACGACTGGCTCGGGCACGGCTCCTATTTCTGGGAGAACAGTCCCGCTCGGGCCCTGGAGTTCGCCACCTTGCTTCGCGACCATCCCCGGCGGGGCCGGCCCCACGTCAAAGACCCGTTCGTTATCGGGGCCGCGATCGATCTGGGCCACTGCTTCAACCTCCTCGACACAGCGTGCCTGGCGATCCTGGCGCAGAGCTTCGAGGATTACAGGAAGGTCAGTGAGGCCGCTGCCGTTCCGCTCGCCGTGAACAAGCCGCTGGGCGAGGGCAGGGACATGCTGCTGCGGTTTCTGGATTGCGCGGTTATCCAGTCGATGCACAGGTTCCACGCCATGCAGAACAAGCAGCCCTACGACAGCCTGCGCGGTGTGTTCCCCGAAGGCGATCCCGTGTACCCGGGGTCCGCCATCAGAGACAAGGATCACATCCAGGTCTGCGTATGCAATCCCAACTGCATCAAGGGTTACTTCCGTCTGCTGGAGCCCGTTGCCGACTACCCGGTTCCTTGAGATAGGGCCCGCCGGGGACAGAGCCCCGGCCTGCATCATCGCATTCCGACGACAGAGCGCCGGAACTACAGCCCTTGCGCCCCATCCTCTCTCCCCGCCGCTCCGTCCCGCGATCCTGTAGCCGCGAGCGTTGATCGCGGCCCGAAGAAGAAGATCGCGGGGCGAGCCGGCCAACGCGCCAGCAAAGGCGCCGTCCCTGCTTCGCGCTGCGCTCTCTACGGAGCGCGCACTTCCACCTTCGCCTCCTATGCTGAGGATTGGAGGTCACAAAGCGTGACCTCCAACGCGACCCCACCCCCCCTCCTGCCCGGAGCATGTCACAGCCTGTGACATGCTCGGCCCCCATAGAGGATCACCTCGATGATTCGCGGGGCAGAACTGCCAGACTCACCCACCGATCCTCGGAATCATGATCGGGAGGCTGGGGTGAGCCTGGCGCGCAACGCCCCGCGCCTGGCATCCCGGCCGGTTCCTGACCGCGCCCCGAGCCGCCCCCGCGCCAGTCTCCAAGGCCTGGAAGACGCGGCCTCGGGGCGTTCCAAGGTTTGGATGGCCGGCTTCGGTGCCCACCAAGCACGAGCTGCTTACGCGTGCGCTTTCGGCCCCGGAAACAGCGGCCTAAGGCCTCCTGGAGGTCTATAGAAGACGCAATCTACTCGCTACTAAACGCTTGCCGAGGTCCGACCCCAGACTACCCGCGCGCGCATGCTTCACCAATCTTCCATATGCGCGACCGGGCTGCGATAAGAAAACGCCTCCGAATGCGGAACGCGGAACGCGGAATGCGGAATCGGCGGACAGTGTGGAGCCGTGGCAGAGTCCCGGCGCGCGAAGCGCGATCGGGACGGCGACACCGCTTTTCCCCGCATCGGGCCTGCAGGCGGGCCAAAAGCGGCGGCGCTGCCGCCGCACTCCAAATCACGCTGCCGCGGCTTCACCGGGCGGATTCCGGGCGTCATGCAGTCACGGAGTCATGGAGTCAGCAGGGTCTTCTTTCGGCCGCAAAAAGGCGCAGAAGTCGCAAGAAAGGGCCTGCGGCAGGGCGGGATGCTGCCGTGCAGCCACCCTTTGCGAATCTTGTGCCTTTTTGCGGCGAAACCGGGGATGCGTCGCAGCGCCGCTGTGGCCGCGGGCGTTGACCCTACTTCGCCCCTGCGGGCTTCGTAGGGCAAGCCGCCGCCGGGAAGGCGGAGGATCGCGGAGGGAGAAAGGGGCGGAGAAAGGATTGACCGGGGGTAATCGTCCACCGCAGCCGTCGCCGTAGTCGTCCACCGGGCGGGGAAGGTCCGGTTGGCGAGTGTCGGACTCCCGACACCCGACACGCTGAAAAAAACCCGGCCCGGACCG
>PWTM01000233.1 GCA_003563855.1 PVC group bacterium
CGGGTTCGATTCCATGGGCTTCTCGACAATGATTTCGACAAGGATGTCGACAAAGATGTGCTCTTTCCCATCGTTGTCGAGATTGTTGTCTTTGGGATTGCTCGCGGCGGGTTCGATTCCATGGGCTTTTCGACGAGGATTGGGGTGGGGGGTGTCGGGGAGGACGCAGCAATGCCGAGATGATGTGGGTTGACCATTCGGGGCGTGGTGGCGCAGGATACGCCATGGGATGAGGGGATCGGCTGGAGTTCGGGGGATGATCTCAATTCGATGGGCACCGCGGTTGCCGGGGCGTCGACCGGGAGGGCGGCGAGGCGTTCGGGCGCCGGCCTGGCAGTTCGGCTTCGGGCTTCGCGCCGGCGCGGGCGGGATGGCGCTGACGGTGGGGCTGACGGCGATCGCCGCGGCCGGGCCACGGATCGAGCGGATCGAGCCGGATACCGCCGCGCCGGGCGAACGGGTCGCGGTTTCGGGCGCGGGCTTCGGCGGGACGCCCGGCACGGTGCTGCTCAGCGGCCTGCGGATCACTCCCGAGGACTGGGCGGAGCAGGCGATCGCCTTTCGCGTTCCCGCCGACGGCGTCACCGGACCGCTCCAGGTGCGGAGCGCAGCGGGCACGGTTTCTGAGGCCGCCTCGCTGACGGTGGATCATCCGCTCGCGCCGGACCAGTTCGCGCCGATGGGACTCGCGATCGCGGACACCGGTCTGCCCGGGGCCGCCTTTCTCGTCGAGACCGACGGAACCCATCTCTACGGCGTGACGGGCTTCGAGACGCTGGTCACCTATGCGCTGCGCGAGGATGGCCCGCACGCGCTGCGCAGCCGGTTCTACCTGAACCAGCGCGTCGGCGACATTCGGGTGCGTGGCGGGTATCTCTACTGCGTGGGCGATCACGGTCTGCTCGTCTTCCGGTGTGCGGACCTGCAGGCCGGCCGGTGGGACCCCGTGGCGGCCATCGCGGGCGCGGCATTCATGGGCGTGGATATCGGCCCGGATCCGGCCGGCGAGCATGGCGGCGTGCTGCTGGCCCTGAGCGAGTATGCGCCGCGACACGGCACGGACCTTCTCCGGGTGCTGTTCTACCGGTTCGAGGACGAAACGCTGGAACGCCTCGGCGTGTTCACGCGCACCGTGGCCGCCGGCGAGCGGCAGTTTGCCGTGGCGCTCGATCCGCAGAACCGCAAGGCCTATGTCTCGGGTTGGAGCTCACTGCTGGGCGCCGACCGGTACCTGCTGGAGCTCGATACCGGCGATCTTGCCGCGCCGGTGTTGAACCATCGCGAGGAGACCGGTTCTGTGCTCATCAGCGATATGGAGGCGCGCGGAGCGTTGCTTTGGACCGGGGTCGCAGTGACCGGGGGCGAAGTATTCCGGTCGTATACGCTCCATGCCGGGGAGGAACCGCTTGAGCAAAGCCGTTCGATCATAAGCGGCTTCGGGTGGAGTCGGGTGAACCGGCTGACGATCCTGGACGACCAGGTGACGGTCGGGTGTTCCTGGTTCGGCGCCCGTCCGGACCTGTTCCTTTTTACCACGTACGGAACCGGCACGACGCCTGCGGCGACGCACAGCACCGTGGACTGGGCGTTCGATATTGCCGGCCATGCGGAGAAGACCGCGACGCGGGACGGGCGGGTCTTCGTCGCCGACGAATGGGGCGGGTTCCTCACGCTGGATTACCGGGCGGATGGCGGGGCGGCCGAGTTTCTTCGCGCGCCGGACTACCGGCAGATCCGCGCCGGCGCCATGACCGAGGGATTGCAGGTGCGCGCGGATCGCATCTACGTCGCGGGCCGCGGCGCGGGCGTCTGGAGCGTCGACCGCTCTGACCTGGCCGACGAAGCGCAGTGGCGGAGTGTCGCCTGGGATTGGGACCGCGAGAAGCCGCAACCCCATCCCGTGAGCGGGCTCTGTGTGCGCGACACCCCGGAAGGACGCCTGATCGCCGCGATGGGTCACGAGAAGACCATGGCCTGGGGTTCTCAGATCATCGGGTTGCTCTACCGCGAAACGGAGTCCGGGATCGAGCTCATGGCCGAATCCGAATCCATCACGGTGGCGGGCACCATGAATCCGACCATCGGCGTCGCCTGGATGGAGCCGGACTTGGTCTTCATGGCGACCCGCCGGGACGGGTTTCGCGCCTACGTGGTCGATCCGGACGCGCCGTCGATCCGCTGGCATCGGGATTGCCGGGAGACCGGCTTCGGCGGCGACGTCTTCGGCGCGGCCAACGTGGCGATCGGCTTCGAGCCGTACACCGATGGCGAGGACCGCTATCTCGTGGTGGGCAGTGCATCGGGACTCCTTTCCGGGATCCCGGCGTTGAACGTCTTTCGAATCGCGTATCCGGAAGGGGCGCCGGATCGCGGGAATCCCGACGCGCCGGTGGTGGTGACGCATGCGGTGGGGTTGAACTGCACGGTCGGGCGCACGGTGCATCGGCTCCACGTGTCGCCTTCGGGCCTGGTCGCGATCGCCACGGGGCAGGGGGTGGCGGTCTTTCACGTCGAATGACGGCCTCAGCGCAATTCTCCCGGGTCGAGGCGCAGGCCGGCTTCGCGGAGGCGGGGCGCGAGCGCGGGGGGCGGGCGTCGCAGGTCGGGTTGCGCGCGGGCGGCGGCCAGGGCGGCGGCGATGCCGGCCGCCTCGCCGGTGGCGGCGCAGGCGGGGATGGCGCGGGCGGCATCCCAGGCCCGGTCCTCGGCCGAGAG
>PWTM01000365.1 GCA_003563855.1 PVC group bacterium
CCCGCCGCGGCGCCGGGGCGGACGCCGCCCGACCGCGCCCCGACGCTCACGCCCGGGCGCGCGCCCACGCAGCCACCGGGCGGCCCCTCGTGAAGACGCGTCCGCCAGCGCCCGCCGCGCGCGGCTTCACGCTCATCGAGCTGCTGCTCGCTCTGGCGATCCTCGCCTCGGCCTTCGCGGTCGCCTTCGGCGCTTTTACCGCCGCCACGCGCGCCTGGCAGCAGGGCACGGCGATGGGCGACGCGCTGAACCAGGGCGACCTCGTCCTCGAGCGGCTCGTCGCCTCGCTGCGCTCGGCCGCCTACTTCCCCGGCGAAGATCCCCGCTACGGGTTCCATCTCGAGGAGGAGGGCTTCGACCCGCCGGCCACCCGCGTGAGCTGGGTAACCTCCGGCCCCTCGTTTCTGCCCGCCGACGCGCCGCTCGCCCGCACGCTGCACCGCGTCGAGATCGCGCTCGAACCCGACGGGGAGGACGGGCCCGTGCTCATCCAGCGCGCCTGGCCGCATCTCATCGAGGAACCCGACGAGGAGCACATCGACACCCGCGTCATCGCGCGCGGGCTCCGCGGCTTCGGCGTCCGCATCTTCGACGAGGAGACCGACGACTGGTCGGCCGAGTGGGAGCGGACCAACACCCTGCCCCGGCGGGGCGAGATCACGCTCCAGCTCCCGGGCGAGGATCCGAACGACCGGCCGGTCGAGGTGCGGCGTCTGGTCGAGATCCCGCTCGCGGCCTACGCGGAGACGGGCGGCCGCGCGGCCGCGCGCCGGGGGCGCCGATGAGCCGCGCCGCGCGTTTTCCAAGGCCTGGAAGAACGGCGGGCCGGGTCTTCCAAGGCCTGGACGCGGGCCGCGGGCGCGGCTCGGCGCTCATCCTCGCGCTCTGGATCCTCCTGCTGCTCTCGCTCCTGGTCGGGACCTTCGCCTTCGAGATGCGGATCGCCGCCGGCATCGCCTCCCGCCATCGCCGCCGGGGCCGCGCGCAGGCGCTGGCCCACGCCGGCGTCGATTGGGCGCGCGCCGCGATCGCCTGGAGCGCGGACGTCGATCCGGACGGGGATCCGGGCGAGGACCCGGACCTGCACCTTGCCGCCGTCCACCTGGCCCGGGGCGTGCCCGTCCGCGGCGTGAAGCGCACGCTGGGCGAGGGTGCCTTCCGCGTGCACATCGTGCCCGAGCAGGGACGGCGCAACGTCAACCTCCTCGAGGTCGACGAGTGGCACGCGCTGCTTCGGCTCGGCGGCGTGCCGCCGGAACGCTGGGACGAGCTGGTCGACTGCTTCATGGACTGGATCGACGGCGACGACCTGCGCCGGCTGCACGGCGCGGAGTCCGACGACCCGTTCTACGTCGAGCGCGGGTACGAGGTCCGTAATGCGCCGATCCCCGTCGTCTCGGAGCTGGCGCTGATCAAGGGGTTCGAGCCCGGGCTTCTCTACGGCGGCGAACCGGAGGATCCGCTCGACCCGCCCTGGCCCGGGATTGCGCGCTGGCTGACCACCTGGGGCGACGGCCGCGTGCATCTCAGCGCCGCTTCGCACGAGGTACTGATGACCGTCACGGGCCTGGCCGAGTGGCAGGCCGATGCGCTGATCGAGGCCCGCAGCGGTTTCGACGGCGTCGAGGGGACGACGGCCGACGGGTTCGAATCGGTCGACCAGGCGCTCGCGGCGGCGGGGCTGCCCGAGGAGTACGGCCCGCAGTTCGTCGTCGGCCGCCCGTCCATCGTGCGGATCGTCGCCGAGGGCGAGGCGCAGGGCCTGCGCGCCGTCGTCTGGTGCGTCGTCGAGATCGCCGGCCCCCGCTCCACCGTCGTCTTCTGGCGCGAAGAACCCCGGTAAGCATTGACATGCGGCGGGGAGCAGGTAGACTGCTCGGCTTTGGGGAGCGCAGGAACGATGAAGAGAACCTACCAGCCTTCGAAGCGTAAACGGCAGCGCAAGCACGGGTTTCGGAAGCGGATGGCGGACGCGAACGGCCGGAAGGTTCTCGCGCGCCGGCGGGCGAAGGGGCGCGCGCGCGTCAGCCTCTGACCGGGATGGCGGTCGCATGTCGGAGCAGGACGCCGATCGGCCCTTGCGCCGGACGCTGCGGCGCGATCAACGGCTGACGCGCTCGGGACTCTTTTCGGAAACCTATGCGCAAGGCGTCCGCCGCGTCGGCCGGTGCATGGTCGTCTGGCTGCGGCGCGGGGACGGCGCGGCGCTGCGGCTGGGGGTGGTCTCGAGCCGCCGGGTCGGAAACGCGGTGGCGCGCAACCGCGCGCGGCGGCGGCTGCGCGAGGCGTTCCGCCGGAACCGGCACCGGCTGCGCGGCGAGGCGGACGTGGTGCTGGTCGCCCGGCGGCCCGTGCTGACCGAGCCGTTCGCGGCCGTGGAGCGGGAGCTGCTGCGGCTGCTGGGGCGCGCGGGGCTCGAGGTGGATCGGCCCGACGGCGCGGCGGAGGAGACGGAACCGAAGGCATGAAGACCGTGTTGCTCTTTCTGATCCGGCTGTACCGCGCAGCGCTCTCGCCGCTGCTGGGCGGCGCGTGCCGCTATGTGCCCAGTTGCTCCGCCTACGCGTTCGAGGCCATCACGCGGCACGGGGCGGCCCGCGGCTCCTGGTACGCCCTGCGCCGGCTCGGGCGCTGCCACCCGTTCGCGCGCCACCCCTTCCACGACCCCGTTCCGCTCCTGCCCGCCGCGGAGACGCGCCCATGAATCGCAAGGACCTCCCGCTCATCCTCCTGCTGGTCGCGCTGATTCTCGCCTGGCCGGTGATCTACCCGCGGCTCTTCCCGCCGCGCATCGACCCCGAGGCGCCGCCCACGCCGGCCGTCGATCCCACCGAGCGCCCCGACCCCGTGGCGCCGCCGGACCTGCGCCCGCCGGTACCCGATCCCGACCCCGAGCCTCCGACGGTTCCGCCCGTCGACCCCGCCCCGCCCGTGGAGCCGGCGCCGGAGGGCGAGCCGCCCGCCGGCACGCCGGAAGAGCGCGTGACGCTGCGCAGCGCCGAGATCGAGGTCACGCTGACCTCGCACGGCGCCGGGATCCTCGAGGTGCGGCTGCTGGACTACCCGAAATCGCGCGAGACGCCCGACGAGCCGGTCGTACTCGACTTCAACGGCAACCCGGCGCTCGCCTACGAGGACCTTCCCGGGTTCGGCGCGCCGCACCCCTTCGAGGTCGAGGTCGATCCCGACGGACGGCGCGCGGTCTTCCGCCGCCGCACGGACGCGGGGCTCGCGCTGACCCGCACCTTCACGCTGACCGAGACCGGGTACGTGGTCGACGTCGAGGACGCCTTCCTGAACGAGGGCGACGCCGCGGCGATGCTGCCCGCCCACCGGATCGCCACCGGGCCGATGCGCGCGCTCCCGGGCGAGACGGCCGTGCGCGGCATCACCTATCTCGGCATCGACACCCTTGCCGCCGGCGCCCGGCCCGATCACTGGGGCCGCCGGTTGCCGAACCTGTTCGGACCCCAGCCGCGCGGCTGCGCGACCCGCCCGCCACCGGGCACGCCCCAGCCCCCGGTCGAGGTCGACGCGCCGCTGCCGCCCGGAACCCCCGGGCATCCGGTCGACTGGGCCACCGCCAAGAACAAGTACTTCGTCCAGATCCTGCACCCGCGTTTCGGGGCTGACGCCGCGGAAGCGCGGGTCCGCCGCGTCGTGGACCCGCGCGAGGAGGACGACCCCGCGTTCCATCCCGGCCGCGTCCAGGTCGAGGAAGTGGCCGTCGCGCTGCGCTTCGAGCGCACGCTGCTCGAACCCGGCGAGGCCGACCGCGAGCGCACGCTGCGCTACTACGCCGGCCCGAAGAAGCTCGACCAGCTCTCCGCCCTCGGCCACCACCTGCCGGCCGTCATGGAGTTCGGGTTCTGGTCGCCGATCAGCCGCATCCTGCTCCGGCTCCTGACCGCCTTCCACGCCGTCGTCCGCAACTACGGCCTGGCGATCATCCTGCTCACGCTCCTGATCCGCGTCGTCTTCTGGCCGATCACGCACAAGAGCACGCAGAGCCAGCGCAAGATGCAGGAGATCCAGCCGCTGATCCAGGAGGTCCGCAAGAAGTACAAGGACAACCCGCAGCGGCAGCAGCGCGAGATGATGGCGCTCTACAAGGAGCACAAGATCAACCCGCTCGGCGCCTGCCTGCCGATGCTCATCCAGATCCCGGTCTTCATCGCCCTCTTCGTCGTGCTGCGCAGCGCCATCGAGCTGCGCTTCGCGCCCTTCCTCTGGATCCGCGACCTGAGCGAACCGGAGAACCTGCTGCACGGCCGCCTCTTCGGCTTCTCGCTCAACATCCTGCCGCTCGTGATGACGGCTGCACAATACGCGCACCAGAAGCTGACGCCGCAGGGCGGCGACCCGCAGCAGCAGCGGATGATGATGATGATGCCCTTCATCATGCTCGTCTTCTTCTACTCCTTCGCCTCGGGCCTCGTGCTGTACTGGACGACGAACCAGTTCCTGATGCTCGGGCAGCAGTTGCTGCACCGGAGGCGCACTCAAGCCAAATCGGGCGGGTGACGCCCCCCGGGGGGCCGACGCCGGACGGGCGCGCCGCAAGGCGCCCGGCGCCGGAGCGCCCGTAGCGGGAGAACAGGGATCCGGACGGCCGACCCCCGCCGGCGCCCGAAAGGGAGACAGGCATGTTCGAAGGCGCGCATACCGCACTGATCACTCCGATGACGGACCGGGGCGAGGTCGATTTCGACGCCCTGCGCACGCTCGTCGCCGCGCAGACGGCCGCGGGGATCGACGGCCTCGTGCCCGTCGGCACGACGGGCGAATCGCCCACCCTCAACGTGGATGAACATTCCCGCATCATCGCCGAGACCATCGCGGCCGCCGGCGGCGCCCAGGTCATCGCCGGCACGGGCGGGAACGCGACGGACGAGGCGCTCGCGCTGACCCGCGCGGCCATCGACGCGGGCGCGACGGCCACGCTGCAGGTGACCCCCTACTACAACAAGCCCTCCCAGGCGGGCCTGGTCGCGCACTTCAGCGCGGTGGCCGACCTCGGGCTCCCGGTCGTGCTTTACAACGTGCCCGGCCGCTCCAGTTGCGAGATCGAGGTCGGGACCGTCGCGGAACTGGCGAAACACCCGCACGTCGTGGCCATCAAGGAGGCCGGCGGAAGCGTCGACCGGGTCAGCCAGATCCGCGACGCCTGCGACATCGAGATCCTCTCGGGCGACGACAGCCTGACGCTGCCGATGCTCGCCGTCGGCGCGATCGGCGTCATCAGTGTCGCCTCGAACGTGATCCCGGCGGCCGTCGCGCGGATGGTGCGCGACGCGCTCGAGGGGCGATGGACGGAGGCCTGCGCGGCGCACCGCCGGTGGTACCCGCTCTTCCGCGACCTGTTCCTCGACACCAACCCGGTGCCGGTCAAGGCGGCGATGGCCATGCTCGGCCGCATCCCGTCGGACCGCTGCCGGCTGCCGCTCGCGCCGATGGACGAGGCGCTGCGCGAACGCCTGGCGGAGACGCTGCGGCGGACGGAGCTGCTCGACGCCTGAGCCGTCAGGAACAAGAGCCCGGCGTCGTAGCCGCGTGATCGTCCTCGTCCCTCGTCCTCGGTGGTTGGGGGACGGAGAAGTCGTGGACGAGGACGAAGTGAAGCTGTCCGCGTAGTTCCCGCAGGGCGCACGGAGCGGCGCGGGCGCGCCTCAGTTCCGGTGGCGGAAGGTGATGCGCCCCTTCGTCGGGTCGTAGGGCGAAATCTCGACCGTCACGCGGTCGCCGGTCGTGATCCGGATGAAGTGCTTGCGCATCTTCCCGGAGATGTGCGCGAGGATCTCGTGCCCGTTCGGAAGCTTGACGCGGTACATCGTCGCCGGCAGCACGCGCGCGACGACGCCCTCAACGGTAATACACTCTTCCTTTTCGGCGGCCATACGGACTCCCTCGCGGACTGAAGAACGGAACGCCGGACTCTACCGGCCGCGCCGACGCCGCGCAAGGCGTAATTCAGGTATCCATCGCGCGGTGGTATTCCTGGAGCGAGCGGGCTTCGCCGCGGCCGTTGCGCACGGCGGCGATGCCGCGGGCGGCGGCGACGGCGGCAGCCAGCGTCGTGATGTAGGGCACCCGGTACCGGATCGCGTTCTTGCGGATGTAGGAGTCGTCGCGCGCGCTCTCCTTGCCGCTCGGCGTGTTGATCACGAGCTGGACCTCGCGGTTCATCAGCGCATCCACGAGGTGCGGCCGGCCTTCGTGCAGCTTGTGGACGGGCTCGGCCGGGATGTCGCAGGAGCGCAGGAAGGCGCAGGTGCCCTCGGTGGCCTGGATGCGGAACCCTAGATCGTGAAACAGGGCGGCCGCCTCGCGGATCGCCGGCCGGTCGCGCCGGGCGACCGTGATCAGCACCGTGCCCTCGAGGGGCAGCGCCGGCGTGGCCGCTTCCTCGGCCTTGAAGTAGGCCACGCCGAAGGAATCGCCGAGCCCGAGCACCTCGCCCGTCGAGCGCATCTCCGGCCCGAGCAGCGGATCGACCTCCGGGAACATGGCGAAGGGCAGCACCGCTTCCTTGACGCCGAAGTGCCGGAACGCGCGGCGGCGGAGGTCGAGGTCCGCCAGCCGGCGGCCGCTCATCAGCTCCGTCGCCAGCCGTGCCATGGGCAGGCCGCAGACCTTCGAGACGAGCGGCACCGTGCGCGAGGCGCGCGGGTTCGCCTCCAGGACGTAGACCGTGCCCTCGTGGATCGCGTACTGCATGTTCATCAGCCCGACCACGCCCAGGTCGCGGGCGATCGCGCCGGTCATCTCCTCGATCCGCCGGAGCTGCTCGGGCGGGATGCCGATCGGCGGAATCACGCAGGCCGAGTCGCCCGAGTGGATGCCCGCCTCCTCGATGTGCTCCATGATCGCCGGCACGAAGGCGTCGGCGCCGTCGGCCAGGGCGTCCGCCTCGCACTCGATCGCGCGCTCGAGGAACTTGTCGATCAGGATCGGCCGGTCCGGGCTCACGTCCGCCGCCTGCGCCATGTAGGCGCGCAGCTCGTCTTCCGTGTAGACCACCCGCATGCCGCGGCCGCCGAGCACGTAGGAGGGCCGGACCATCAGCGGGTAGCCGATCCGGGCCGCGGCGTCGAGCGCCTCGGCCTCCGAGGCTGCCATGCCGGAGGCGGGCATCGGGATGCCCAGCCGCTCCATGCGGACGCGGAACCGGTCGCGGTCCTCGGCCAGGTCGATCGTGTCCGGCGGCGTGCCGAGCACGCGCACGCCCGCCGCCTCGAGCTCGCGCGCGAGGTTCAGCGGGGTCTGCCCGCCGAACTGGACGACCGCGCCCTCGGGCTGCTCCTTCTCGTAGATCGCCAGCACATCCTCGACGGTCAGCGGCTCGAAGTAGAGCCGGTCCGAGGTGTCGTAGTCGGTCGAGACGGTCTCCGGGTTGCAGTTGACCATGATCGTCTCGACGCCCAGGTCGCGCAGCGCGTAGGCGGCGTGCACGCAGCAGTAGTCGAACTCGATCCCCTGCCCGATCCGGTTCGGCCCGCCGCCCAGCACCATCACCTTGCGGCGCCGGCTCGCCGGCGGAGAGGCGTCGCCGTCGTGGTAGGAAGCGTAGTAGTAGGCGGCGTCCTCGACGCCGCTGACGCGGATCGGGTGCCAGCCGTGCCGCAGGCCGAGGCCGAGCCGGCGCGCCCGCACGTCGCCCTCCGGAACGTCCAGGAGCTGCGCGAGGTAGCGGTCGGAGAAGCCGTCGCGCTTGGCCTCCCGCAGCAGGTCGTCGGGCGGCAGCTCGCCCCGGTGCGCCAGGATCCGCTCCTCGAGCTCGACCAGCTCCTTCATCTGCTGAAGGAACCAGGGCTTCACGGCGGTGCGTCGGTAGAGATCCTCCACGTCCGCCCCCTGGCGCAGCGCCTCGTAGAGCAGGAAGTGGCGCTCGCTCGAGGGCTCGCTGAGCCGCTCCATCAGCTCGGCGAGCGGAAGGCGGTGGAAATCGCGGGCGAAGCCCAGGCCGTGGCGCCCGTTCTCGAGCGAACGGATCGCCTTCTGGAAGGCCTCCTTGTACGTGCGGCCGACGCTCATCACCTCGCCCACCGCGCGCATCTGGGTGCCGAGCCGGTCCTGGGCGTCGGCGAACTTCTCGAACGCCCAGCGCGCGAACTTCACAACGACGTAGTCGCCCGAGGGCGTATAGTCGGCCAGCGTGCCCCCGCGCCAGTAGGGAATCTCGTCGAGCGTCAGCCCCGCCGCCAGCTTCGCCGAGATCAGCGCGATCGGGAACCCGGTCGCCTTCGAGGCCAGCGCCGAGGATCGCGAGGTGCGCGGGTTGATCTCGATCACGCAGATGCGGTCCGTCACGGGGTCGTGCGCGAACTGGACGTTCGTGCCGCCGATGACGCCGATCGCCTCGACGATGCGGAACGCGTAGTCCTGGAGCCGCTGCTGCACGGACCCGGGCACGGTCAGCATCGGCGCGGTGCAGAAGGAATCGCCCGTGTGCACGCCCATCGCGTCGACGTTCTCGATGAAGCAGACGGTGATCATCCGGTTCTTCGCGTCGCGCACGATCTCGAGCTCGAGCTCCTCCCAGCCGAGGACGGACTCCTCGACGAGGACCTGGCCGACGAGGCTCGCGGCCAGGCCGCGCCCGGCGACGGTCCGCAGTTCTTCGACGTTGTAGACGAGCCCGCCGCCCGTGCCGCCGAGCGTGTAGGCGGGCCGCAGCACGACCGGGTAACCCAGGTCGGCGGCGATCCGCTCCGCCTCCTCGACCGAGTAGGCCGGGGCGCTGCGCGGCAGCGGCACATCCAGGGCGTTCATCGTCTCCTTGAAGGATATCCGGTCCTCGCCGCGCCGGATGGCGTCGAGGTTCACGCCGATGACCTTCACGTTGTACTTCTCGAGGACGCCGGCCTTCGCGAGCTCGGAGGCGAGGTTCAGGCCCGTCTGCCCGCCCAGGTTGGGCAGCAGCGCATCGGGCCGTTCGCGCGCGATCACGGCCTCGATGGCCGCGGCGTTCAGCGGCTCAACGTAGGTCGCGTCGGCCGTCGCCGGATCGGTCATGATCGTGGCCGGGTTCGAGTTGACGAGCACGATCTCGTACCCGAGCTCGCGCAGCGCCTTGCAGGCCTGGGTGCCCGAGTAATCAAATTCGCAGGCCTGCCCGATCACGATCGGGCCGGAGCCGATGATCAGCACCTTGTGGATGTCGTCGCGACGGGGCATGGGCGGGTCCTCGCGTTCGGGGCGGCCGGCCGGGGCGGGCCGCGGCGGTTGTCAGATGTATTCCACCGTGGCCGGCGGCTTCGGGGTCAGGTCGTAGAGGCAGCGGTTCACGCCGGGGATCGCGGTGATCCGGGCGCAGATCCGGTCGAGCGTCTTCCAGGGCACGCGCATCGCGGTGGCGGTGCGCGCGTCGCGGCTGCGGATCGAGCGCACGACGACGATCCGGCCGAACTCGCGCCGCCCGTCGCGGATGCCCGTCGCCCGGTCCTTGAGCAGGACGGCCAGGTACTGGAACGCGCGGCTGGCGGCCAGCTCCTCCTCGACGACGGCCGTCGCCGCCCGCACGATCGCCAGCTCGTCTTCGGTCACCTCGCCGACGATGCGCGCGGCGAGCGCGGGGCCGGGAAACGGGATGCGGCGGGCGAGAGAATCGGGCAGCCCGAGGGCCGAGGCGACCTTGCGGACGCCGTCCTTGCGCAGCGTGCGGAGCGGCTCGAGGACGCGGTAGCCGTAGGCCTTCTGCGGGTCGATGCCGACCTGGGCGAGGATGTTGTGCTGGCGCTTGATCCCGGCGACGGTTTCCTCGATATCGGTGAGGATCGTGCCGTGGAACAGGACCTTGGCGTCCGACTCGCGCACGAGCCGCGAGAAGACGCCGCGGTAGAAGGTGTCGGTGATGGCGCGCCGCTTGGCCTCGGGGTCGGTGAGGCCGCGGAGCGCGCCGAGGAACTCGGCGCGCGCGTCGATGCACTCGACGGGGATGCGCAGGCGGCGGAAGGCGCCGACGACGAACTCCGGCTCGCCGGCGCGCATCAGGCCGGTGTCCACGAAAATGCTGCGGAGCCGACGCCCGAGCGCGCGGTGCGCCAGCGCGGTGACCACGGAGCTGTCCACGCCCCCGCTCAACGCGTTGATCGCCCGGTCCGCGCCCACCTCCGCGCGGATCTCCGCCGTCTGCTTCTCGATAAACCGTTCCGCGTTCATCCGCTCCCCTCCCCGCCGCCGATGCTCTCAACCCGGCCCCGCCTTCTCTACCCGCCCCCGCCGCCAGCGGCAAGCGCATTCCCCGGGACCCTTGATCGGCCAGGCTGGAGCCTGGCGTTCCCGGGGGTGGGCGGCCCGGGGACCGAAAGCCAGCGGATTCCAGCGGTCCGTCCTGTTGCGCATCGTAGCGCGAACGCGATATGGAGTGCGGCGGCAGAGGGCGAAGCCCGGCGACGCCACTTTCGGCTGGCGGGGAAACGCGATCTCTGGCGCGGGCGAAAGCGGTGTCGCCGTCCCGGGCGCGAGGCGCGCCCGGGAC
>PWTM01000107.1 GCA_003563855.1 PVC group bacterium
CGGCGCGGCAGGTCTGTGCGGCCTCCTCGAGCATCTCGCGGCAGGCGTCGGTCCCGACGGCATCGTGCCCCTGTTCGAGCAGGCGGACGAGGTCGCGCCCGGCCCCGCAGCCGACGTCGAGCACGCGCGCGAAGCCGCGCAGCGCCTCGGCGAAGTGCTCCGACACCCCGCCCCGGATCGCGCGGTACCGCCGCGCGATCGCCGCGCTGTTCGCCGCGTAGTAGCCCAACGTGCGTTGGTCCATCCCGCGCGCCTCCGGTGATCCGATGACCCCGGGGAGTGTAGCACGAACTCGAGAGCGGCGGCGCGGCGAGCCGCGCCGCGGAAAGCGCGGGCAAGCTCGCGCAGTCCAGGGCGCCGCTACGCGGCGCGGGACGGGCGGGACGAAGATCGGGGGGACAGCGGGCCCGCAGGGCCCGCTGTACCGGGCTCAGCGACCCGCCCAGAGCGTCGACGCGGGGACCGCGTGGAGGTTCTTTCCGAACGGGACCGCGGCTTCGCCGTCATAGAGCACGACCCCGGCGTCGAAGCGGCCTTCAACGGCATCGCGGAGCCTGCGCAGGCCCCGGAAATCGGCAGCCGACACGGTCGATGCGGCTTTCACCTCGACCCCGGCGATCCGCCCGCGGGACTCCAGGACCATATCCGCTTCCGCCTTGTCCTTGTCCCGGTAATGGCTGAAGCCGATCGGGTCTTCCTGCCATCCTGCCTGCCGCTTGAGCTCCTGGTAGAGAAACGTCTCGAGGAGTTGTCCGAACAAGGCCCGGTCCTGCCACAGGCCATCGGCATCGAGACCGAGAAGCGCACAACACAGCCCGGTATCGCCCAGGTGCAGTTTCGGCGTCTTGATCAATCGGCTCAACCGGTTGCTGTGCCAGGGCGGAAGCTCCTTACACGACCGGAGAATCCGCCAGCGCTTCGATCACGCGAGGCCGGATATAGCGGGGATAGAGTCTGGCGGCATCCATGACAACCATCGCATAGTCCATAATCCGTCCGATTGCAGTGTTTATGTGCGTCCAGTTGAAAGCATGCGGTGCGTCCGATTGAAAGAGGGAAGCGGGGAGCAGCGGTCCCGAAGGTTCCGCTGTACTGGGGCGGCCGGGGGCGGGCTTTTCTGCTTACAGCCAGCCGATCGGGATGCAGGCGGTGGTGCGCGTGACGGCGGTCGCTTCGGGGCAGAGGCTGATGACCGCGCCGGCGCCGGCTACGGCTCCGCGCCTGGACAACAGTTCGACCGCGCGCGCATCCCCGGGCTTCACGGCGACCGCTTTCTTGATCTCCAGCGGGTAGAGCTTACCGTCGCAGGCGATCAGGAGGTCGACTTCGCGGCCGTCCTTGTCCCGGTAGTGATAGAGCGTCGGGTCCTTGCCCCGGTGCCACCAGGACTTGAGCACCTCCCCGACCACGTAGGATTCCGGACATGCGCCTGGGGTCGGACCTCGGCAAGTAACTCCTCGCCAGCAGATTGCGTCTTTTAGGGACCTCCAGGAGGCCTTAGGCCGCTGCTTTCGGGGCCGAAAGCGCACGCGTAAGCAACTCGTGCTTGGTGGGCACCGAGCCCGGCCGTCCAACCCTCGGAACGCCCGGAGGTCGCGTCTTCCAGGCCTTGGAGACTGGCGCGGGGGCGGCTCGGGGCGCTGTCAGGAACCCGCCGGGATGCCGGGCGCGGGGCGTTGCGCTGCAGGCTCACCCCGGCTTCCCGATCATGATCCCGAGAATCGGCTGGGTGCTTTCAGCGCAGGGTTCTTGGCAGCAATTCTAATTATGGCGGCGAGAGGGCGGGGCGGAGGGTGGGGTGAGGGCGGGTGAGAGCTGCAGGCGATCGGGGGGACGAAAAAAAGTTCAAAAAAGGACTGGACTCATGACCCGTCTTCCCGTATACCCAGTGCCGTGCACACGCAAGAGGTCATCCAGGGTCGGCGGATGGGGCCGGAAGACCTCGGCTTGGTGCGGCATCTGCTGGCCGCCGAGCCGGGGTGGAATCGCAGCCGCTTGTCGCGGGAGCTCTGTGAGCGCTGGGCCTGGCGCAACGAGGCCGGCCGGATCAAGGACATGGCCTGCCGCACGCTGCTGCTCAAGCTGGAGCGCCGTGGGCTGATTCGGCTCCCGCCGCGTCAGTGCGCCAGTCCGAACGCCCGGCGCAATCGCCGCGTGCTGGACCTCCCCTGTGATCGCACGCCGATTGAAGGGGCGCTGGGCGAGGTCAGGCCGGTACGGATCGAGGCGCTGGGCGCGGACCATGCGGACGGGCGGCTCTTTCGCTTTTTGCTCCAGAGGCATCACTACCTGGGGCTGCGCAACAGCGTGGGCGAGAACCTCAAGTACCTGGCACGAGATCGCCGCGGCCGGCCCTTGGCGTGCATGCTCTTCGGCGCAGCGGCCTGGAAGGCCAAGGCCCGGGACCGGGCGATCGGGTGGTCGGCAAGGCAACGAGAGCGGGCGCTCTCGCGCGTGGCGAACAACGCGCGCTTTCTGGTCCTGCCCTGGGTGCGCGTGCCTCACTTGGCCAGTCATCTGCTCGCGGCCGTGGCGCGGCGGCTCGACGCCGATTGGCATGCGAAGTACGGGCATGGGATCGTGCTGCTCGAGACCTATGTCGATCGCCAGCGCTTTCGCGGAACCTGTTATCGAGCCGCCGGCTGGATGCATGTGGGGACCACCACGGGCCGCAGCCGCAACGATCGGCACAAGACCCTTTCGGTGCC
>PWTM01000175.1 GCA_003563855.1 PVC group bacterium
CTGCCCGCGCTGGCCGTCCTCGCGGCCGCAACCCTCGCCGTCGCGCTCCCCTCGTTCGCCGGGCTCGGCCCGGCTGCGCTGCTCGCCGCGGTGCTCGTCGCGGGCTTCGGCGCGACGGGCCGCGACCCCGCCGGCCCCGCCGCCGACTGGGCCGACATCCAGCGCCGGACCGCGGCGCACACCCCGGTCGACGCCCGCATCCTGACCCCGACCGTCCCGGGCGGGTTCCGCATCCACGCGCGCCGCGCCGTGACCGGCGAGTGGCGCGACGGCACGCAGCAGTTCTTCGACCCCGCCTTCGCCGAGCGCTGGTGGGCGCGCATGGAGCGCATCCGCGGCAGCCTTGCGCTCGAGGGCCGCACCGGCGACCTCGCGGACCTGCCCGAGGAGGAGATCCTCGGCATCGCCGAAGAGATGGAGGCCGGCTACGTCGTGCTGCCCGCCGCGCGCGCGGCCGAACTCGTCGAGGTCGCCCGCAACGACCGCTGGGTCCTGCATCGGGCCGAGCCCGTCCCGCCGCCGCCCGTGCCCGAGGGCTTCGTCGACGAGACCGTCTGGGCCGAACAGCAGGCCTTCCTGCGCGAGGTGGTGCACCCGAACATCGAGCGGTACCGGACCCGCCCGTTCACGCTCCGCCTGCGCGACGCCGCCGGCCAGCCGCTGGCCGACCTGCCCTACCGGGTCGAGCAGACGGGGCACCGGTTCGGGTTCGGCTCCGCGCTCGGGCATTTCGTCCGGCCCGCCGGCCGCAGCCGCGGGTTCCGCCCGCCGATCGTCACGGAGCCGGTCCTCGATCGCTTCACCGACCTGTTCAACTACTCCGTCATCGGCTACAGCGGAAAGTGGGACAGCATCGAACCCGTCCGGGGCCGGCCGGACTACCGCGCGCTGGACGCCTACATCGACTGGTGCCATGCGAACGGGATCGCGGTCGAGTACCACTTCGTCAGCGGCTACCCCCCCCGCTGGGTCCGCGCGCTGCCGGCGGAGGAGCAGCGCGCCGAGCTGCTGCGGCACGCGACCGCGCTGATCGACCGCTACGGCGACCGGGTGGCGGCCTGGCAGCTCGTCAACGAGCGCCAGTTGATAAGGCACGCGCCTGCGCTCTTCGCGCTCTTCCGCGAGCGCCTCCCGGACGTCCCGCTCGGCACCAGCGACTGCGCCCGCTTCTACTCGGAGCGCACGGGCGAGTCGCGCAGCGCGGAGCTGCTGCGCGGCCTGCGGGAGATCGCGTGGCTCCAGGACCAGGGGATCGACGTGGACTTCTTTGCCTACCACGGCCACCGGCCGTTCGGGCTCTGGGCCGACCTGCGCACGATCTACGAGGTCTTCGACGCCGTGGCCGAGGCGGGTTTACGCGTGCACCTCAGCGAATTCGGCATCACGCCCTCCGGGCAGATCGTCGGCGACGTGCGGCAGGGGACCTGGACGCCGGAGCTGCAGGCCGAGTACTACGCGCTCGTCTTCACCGTCGCCTTCAGCCACCCGGCGGTCGACGCCATCAACCTCTGGGGCATCGAATCCCGGACCTGGATGCGCGGCGCCGGACTGCTCGACGCGGACGACCAACCGACCCCGGCCTACGAAGCGCTCCACCGGCTGATCCACGAAGACTGGCGCACCCGGGCGCAGGGCCGCCTTCCGCTCGACGGGCGGCTGCGCCTGCGCGGCTACCACGGTCCCTACCGCATCGAGATCGAGACGCCCGAAGGAACCGTCACGGGCGTCTTCGACCTCGAACCCGGCCCGCCGCTCGACCTCCGCGCCGTCTGGACGCCCGGAGAAAGCACGTTGCAGATGACGGCGGACTGAAGGGGCGGACGGGCGGCCCGGCCCGCACGGTGGGCGGCGCCGCGGGATGCGGCAAAGCGGCGTCGCCGGGCTTCGCCCTCTGCCGCCGCACTCCACATGGGTGCGGCACCAAACGGGTGCGGCGATATGGAGTGCGCCGGCAGAGCGCAGCGGCGACGGCGCTTTCGTCTCCCCCCGGGCGCGGCGCACCGCCGACCCGCGCCGTCCAAGGCCTGGAAGGTGTCGGGTACAGGCCTTCCAAGCCTCGGAAGCGAGGTCGGGGGGCTCTTCTCAAGCGAAAGGCCCTGCGGCGCCGCCGGCCCACCGAAGTGCAGATGCTGGTCGATGCCTCGAACTCGCACGTGGCCTTCATGGGCGCCTCGTACGGCGAGCGCATTCTGCGGCGGTTCGCCGACGACCTCGACCCCGACCCCCGCGCGGAGCGCGCGCCCCGCGTCGAACTCCGGCAGCGGTACTGGTTCAACCCGAACCTGCGCGACGAGCCGTTCCGTGCCCTGGAGCAGATCGCCCGCATGACCCTGCTGTTCTCCATGCTGCTGCCGGCCACGGCCATGGCCCGCGAGCGGGAGCGCGGCACGGTCCAGCAGTTGCTCGTCTCGCCCCTGACGCCCGTGCAGATCATGCTGTCGAAAGTCCTGCCGATGACCTGCATCATCCTGGGGGCGACGACCGTGGCGCTGTTCGTCGTGGTGCGGGGCGCGCTGGGCGTCGCGCTGCACGGCAACGTGCTGCTCTACCTGGCGCTGAGCGGCGTGTTCGCGGTGAACGCCTCGGGCGTCGGGCTGCTGATCGCCTCGTTCAGCCGGAACCTGGCGCAGGTGGGGTTTCTTTCGCTCTTGGTCATGCCGCCGATGAACCTCTTCGCCGGTACGATCACCCC
>PWTM01000346.1 GCA_003563855.1 PVC group bacterium
ACCTGCGCGGCCAGGACCGGGCTCTCCCGGAACGCGGTGATGCCGAGCGCTTCGGCCGTCGCCGGCGGCCGGAGCCAGGAGGCCGGCCAGGCGGAATCCGGGATCCCCGGCGCTTCGGCCCACCCGTGGCCGGCCAGCGAAAGGAGCAGCGCGCCGGCGCCCAGGAGGAGGCGGGACCGCCGCGCCGCCGCCCCCCCCCGCGCCGGCGGCCGGCGCGGTCGCGATCCGCCCGGTGCGGAACCGCTCACGGCGTCTCCGGTTGCGGGCGCAGGCTGCCGTCGAACCGAAGCTCCCGCCGCCAGTCCTCGGACTCGACGATCACCCGCACCGTGGACTCGCTCGTATCGAGCGTCAGCTCGACCGGCGCCTCGCCGCGCGTCAGCAGCGTGGCCAGGGTCACAGTGTTGGCCTGACGGTAGGTCTGCCAGCGGATCATGGTCGGCGGGTCACGATGGCCGTCGGTCAGGACCGCCACGGCCCGGCGCAGGACGGCCGGTTGGTCGGCGGCGAACGTCATCCGGGCGGTCTCGAACTCACCCCGGAGCAGCACGTCCCGCTCGCCGAACTCCGCTTCCTTGACCGTGAAGGCGCGCGCCTCCACCGGGTGCTGGCCCTGCGTGATGATCCGGTCAAGCACGAGCAGGCCCCGGTCGTCGATCGTGGTGAAGAGCCGGCTGACGAGACGGGGCTCGCTCCGGGTCAGCCAGTACGCCGCCGTGGCGTCCAGGCGCAGCGCCGGACCGGTGGGCAACTGGAAATGGGAGGCGTGGGCCTGCGCAGACCGGCCTCCCCGCTGCCTGGGCCCGCCCGTATACGCGGCCAACCCCCCGATGAACAGGGTGTTCTTCGACGCGCTTCCCTTCTCGTAGATCTCGTGGGCGCGACCGGCCCAGGCGGTGTTGTAGTAGTCGGACACCGTGATGTTCAGGATCATGCGCTCGACGCCCACGACGCCATGCCAGGAGAGCAGGTCCTGGTGGGTATGGTGCCCGCCGAGCTGCCCGCCCCGGACCGCCGCATACACGTTGGGGTTGGGCCACCGATCCGCCAGCATGCTCCAGCCCTGTACCGGGAACGTGTGGACCTTGTTCCGGCGGGGCGTGGGGAAGGAATCCGGGGGATCCGGCAGCATCAGCAGCTCGTAGGGCCCGCCGCCGCGCCACGGCCCGGCCGGCGCGCCGGCGGCCCCGGCCCGCCGTTCGGCCTTCACGCGGATGGCCTCGTCCTGCCGCAGCCAGTATTCCAGCAGCCGTCTGAAGGTGTCGCGGTCCCGCAGGTGTTCGGCCGCCGCCAGGAGCTGCGGGCTGAAATTGCCGTGCTGGTTGTTGCCGAAACCGCAGGCCTCGTTGTGCGGCGCGAAGTAGGTGCCGAAGGTCAGCGCCCGCCGGAACCCGGCCGAACGGAACCCGGGGTGCGACCGGCGGCTCGTCCGCTCGTGGCTGATCAGGAACTGAGACATGTACCGCATCGACCAGTTCCAGTAGCCCAACCCTTCGACCCAGCCGCCTTCCGTCTCCTGCACATAGTCGAAGATGGGCTGATACGTCGCATGGACGCGGTCGATAACCGCCTGCGCCTCGGGCTCATGCTCGACCATGGCCAGGGCCAGCACACCGAAGCCGCTGCTGCTGACCGGATTCCAGTTCGAGATCTGCCCCTGCCACCACATGCGGCGGCGACCTCCCGTGTTTCTCAGGAACGGCTCGATGAAATCCTCGCGGGCGATCTCGACCAACCGGGCGCGCTGCGCCGGCGTCAGGTCATCGTAGAGCAGGTCATAGACCACCGCCAGGCAGGTGGCGAGCTGGCCCTCCACCAGCCGGACCTGGTGCGGATGGACCCATCGCCGGATCGTTTCGATATCCTGCAACGCCGCATCGAGGTAGCGCCGGTCCCGGGTGCGGTGCCATTGCACGACGAGCGACATGATCCGGTCCTGCATCCGGATCGCGCGGACCCAGATCGACTCGCCGGCCAGGGGATCCTCGCGGTCCTCGAGCGCGGCCGTCGCGGCGGCCTCCACGCTCGCCTCGATCCCGGCGAAGGCCTCGCCCCGCCCCGCGATCGCCCGCTCGAGCTGCGCCCGTGTCACGAAGAGGCGCGGGTGTGGCGGCGGATTCGTGATCTCGCTCGGCGAGGCCCACCCTTCCGGATCCCCGGGCATGTCGGCCGTTGCCGCGAGGGGGAGGAGCAGTAGAACGGCGGCGGCGCCGGCAAGCCGCGCGCCCCGACGGCGATGGGGTTCTCGTTGCATCGTTCGTCTCTTCCTCAGTGTTTGTGCGCTGCGGGATACCCCTCGATGCCCACCGCGGGGCCCGGCAACGTCGATAGGATCGTGAAATGCTCGCACGTTCTGGCGCCCCCGTCAACGACGGTCGTGGCGGCCTCTTCCCGGTTCCTCGCGGCCATCCTCATTTCGGTTGACGACGGCGACGGTCCGCCGCCTGCCCTTCTTCCAGAAACCATGTTTCGGTATGATAGGGCCGCAGCCACATGTTATCCCAGCCCCAATAGCCGCGATCGGCGACATTCTGCAGCCGCCGCGAAATCACGATCGGCTGCGGCGCCAGGCCGATCGTGCCGATCGTCCAGACGTGCTCGGCCTGCGAACGCAGGATCTCCCGGCCCAGCTCGACGCCCCGCGCCTCGTCGA
>PWTM01000156.1 GCA_003563855.1 PVC group bacterium
CCCCGACTGCCCACTGCCCACTACCCACTGCCCACTCCTCCCCACGCCCCGACATTGACCCCGGGCCGGCGGACGAGTAAAAGGACGGGCCGCACGACGGACGGGAGAAGACATGAACGTTCCCTTACTGGACTTGAAGGCGCAGTATGCGACCATCCGCGAGGAGATCGAACCCATCGTCCGCGCGGTCTGCGAGAGCCAGTGGTTCATCCTCGGGCCGGAGGTCGAAGCCTTCGAGCGCGAGGCGGCCGCCTACTGCCGCTGCGCCGATGCGGTCGGCGTCAGCTCCGGGACGGATGCCCTGCTGCTCGCCCTGATGGCCGAGGGGGTGGGGCCGGGCGACGAGGTGGTCACGACGCCTTACACCTTCTTCTCGACGGCAGGCAGCATCGCGCGGCTCAGGGCGCGCCCGGTCTTCGTGGACATCGACCCGGTGACGTTCAACCTCGATCCGGCCGCCGCGGCCGCGGCGATCACCGATCGCACGCGCGCGCTGCTGCCGGTTCACCTGTTCGGACAGGGCGCGGACCTGGCGCCGCTCCTGGCGGCGGCGGCGCGGAAGGGGCTGCCGGTGATTGAGGACGCGGCGCAGGCGATCGGCGCGGACCGGGACGGCGGCCGGGCGGGGGGGCTGGGCACGTACGGGTGCTTCTCCTTCTTCCCGTCGAAGAACCTCGGCGGGTTCGGAGACGGGGGGCTGGTCACGGTCCAGGACGGCGCGCTGGCGGCCCGGCTCCGCTCGCTGCGGGTGCACGGCTCGCGTGAGCGCTACGTGCACGAGTCGGTCGGCGGGAACTTCCGGATCGATGCGTTGCAGGCCGCGGTCCTGCGGGTGAAGCTGCGCCATCTCGACGACTGGACCGAGGGTCGCCGCGCGAACGCGGCGCGCTACGGGCGGCTGTTCGAGGAGACGGGCCTCGTGGCGCGCGGTTGCGTGACGCCGCCGCCGGTGGAGACCGAGCGGCACGTCTTCAACCAGTACGTGATCCGGGCCGCCGACCGCGACGGCTTGCGCGACTGGCTGCGGGAGCGCGGCGTCGGCTGCGAGATCTACTACCCGATCCCGCTCCACCTCCAGGCGTGCTTCGCCGATCTAGGGTATGCCGAGGGCGTCTTCCCGGAATCCGAGCGCGCGGCGCGCGAGACTCTGGCGCTGCCGGTCTACCCGGAACTCCCGCCGGACGCCCAGGCGTACGTCGTCGAAACCATCGCGGCCTTTTACGCCCGCTGACCGGGGCGGGGCGATCAGGCGCGGCCGAACTTCCGTCGGAGCTCGTCGAACCCGAGGTGGATCAGCGTCGGGCGGCCGTGTGGACAGGTGTAGGGCATCTCCGTTGCGGCCAGGTCGCGCACGAGGCGCTCGATCTCGTCCAGCGTGAGCCGGTCGCGCGCCTTGACGGCGGCCTTGCAGGCCGCCATGGCGAGTCGCTCCTGCGACCAGCGTTCGCGGCCGCCGCGGGCGCCGGCGGACGCGGCGGTCTGCGCGGTCTCGCGAAGGAGATCGCCGACGGGGAGATCCGGGAGCAGCGCAGGCACGGCGTCGACGATGAAGGCCTGCGCCCCGAAATCGGAGACGCCGAAGCCCATCGCCGAGAGCACCGGCAGGTTGGCGCGGACCTGCTCAGCCTCGGCCGGGGACAGCTCGATGGTCTCGGGGGTCAGCAGGCCCTGGGCCCGCACGCGACCGGCCAGGGCCTCGGCCATGAGCCGGTCGAAGAGCACGCGCTCGTGCGCGGCGTGCGGGTCCATGAGGACCAGTCCATCCTCGGTCTCGAGAACGACGAAGAGCCCCCCGACCTGGCCGAGGACGCGGCACCAGGCCCAGGGCTCCTGGCCGCCGGACGCGGCGGCCTCGGGGGGCGCGACGCCGGCAGGGGTGTCCGGCGCGGCGGCGGGCGCGCCGAGGCCGCGGCGGTTTGCCGGCGATCCGCCTTCGGGCGGGGTCGGGAGGCGCGGGAAGACAAATGTGCGCGGCGGGGGCAGATCGGCGATGGGCAGGAGCGGCGCGGGCGGCTGCGGCGCCGGGGGCGGGAGGCCCTCGGCCGGGACCGGCGGAGGGGCGGGCCGCCCGACGGCCAGCGCCTGGCGGAGGGCCTCGAGGACGAGGTCGCGGATGGCGGCGGCGTGCCGGAAGCGGACCTCGCGCTTTGTCGGGTGGACATTGACGTCGACGGCGTTCGGCGGAACTTCGAGGAAGAGGAACACCATCGGATGCCGGCCGGTGGGGAGGAGCGTGCGGTAGGCCTCGCGGACGGCGTAGCCGAGGACCGGCGCGCTGGCGGGCCGTCCGTTGACGAAGAGGTACTGGTCGCCCCGTTCGGCGCGGTTGAGCGAAGGGACACCGGCAAACCCGTGCACGCGCAGGCCGGCGGTCTCCCGGAAGACGCGGCGCAGCGCGTCGGGCGCCGGCAGCGTGAAGAGCGCCCGGATGCGCTCCTCGAGGGTCTCCGTGGCCGGTAGCCGGTAGACCTCGCGGCGCTCGGCCTCGAACCGCAGCGCGACGCGCGGGCAGGCCAGCGCGTAGAGGAGCACGACCTGGCGCACGTGCGCCGACTCGGTGGTCTCGGTGCGCAGGAACTTGCGCCGGGCCGGCACGTTGAAGAAAAGGTTGCGGACCCAGATCTCGGTTCCGCGCGGGACGCCGATGTCCGCGGCCTCGAGGATGCGGCCGCCGGCCATCCGCAGCAGCGTGCCGGGCGCCTCGCCGCCGGGGCCGGTGCGCAGCTCGAAGCGCGATACCGCGGCGATCGCGGCCAGCGCCTCGCCGCGGAAGCCGAGGGTGGCGATGCCCTCGATGTCATCCGCATCGCGGATCTTGCTGGTCGCGTGGCGTTCGACGCAGAGCAGCGCATCGTCGCGGCTCATGCCGGATCCGTTGTCGCGGACCCGGACCAGCGTGCGGCCGCCGCCCGCGACCTCGATCTCGATCCGGTCCGCCCCCGCGTCCAGCGCGTTCTCGAGCAGTTCCTTGACGACAGAGGCGGGGCGGTCCACGACCTCGCCGGCGGCGATCTTGTTGACGACGTGGTCGCCGAGCACGCGGACGCGGGGCGCGCTCACGGCCGGCCGCTCCGGGCCGGGAAAACGGAGCGCCGCCCGGCCCGCGCGCGGCGCCGCCGCCGCGCCGCGGCCGGCTTCGCCCCGTGCCCGGCAGGCTCGCGTTCAGGCATGGCGGTAGTCGAGGACGGTCTGGCGGTAGCTCTCCGGATTGCCCAGGTCGAACCGGCGGCCGTCGACCATGAACCCGGCGACGCCCTCGGCCTGGCGGAGGCGGTCGAGCGCCGAGGTCAACTGGAACTCGCCCCCCTCGCGCAGGTTCATCCGGATGTGTTCCTCGAGGAGGGCGAAGATGCGCGGCGTGAGCACGTACTGGCCAAAGACGGTCAGCACCCGATCCTCGGGCAGACCGTCCACGACGAGGTGGTCGCGGGCGTAGTCCTCGTCCGGCTTCTCGACGAACTCCGTGATCGCCAGCAACCGTCCGGGATCGCGCCAGACCCCCGTCGCGCAGCCGAAATGGCGCACATCCCCGACCGGCGTCGGCATCAGGGCGACGACGCTCTGCCCGGCCTGCTCGTGCGCGTCGAGGAGCTGGCGCGCGCAGGATTCGTTGGCGGCCGAGGCGTAGAGATGGTCGCCGAGCAACATGAGGAAAGGCTCGTTGCCGACCCAGTCGCGGGCGCAGTAAACGGCGTGTCCGAAGCCGTCCTGGACTTCCTGCGTAATGAACCGGACACGGCTCCCGATCTCCGCGATCCGCCGCGCGGCCTCGCGGTCCTCGGGCGAGAGCCGGTTCAGGTGTTCGACCGGCAGCGCGTCCTCGAAGAAGGCGCGGAAGACCGCGCGATCCCCGGGTTGCACGATGATCGCGACCTCCTCGATCCCGGCTTCGACAGCCTCCTCGACCAGGGCGAGGATGATCGGCCGCGCCCGGCCGTCGCGGCCGATGACGGGGAACAGCTCCTTCTTGACCGCCTTCGTCGCGGGAAAGAGCCGCGTGCCGAATCCGGCGGCGGGGATGACGGCCTTGCGGACGCGGCGCCCGGCGTGCACGGTCAATTTCATTGCGGAGAGCCCGAGTTCGCCCTCGACGAGGGCGACGATCCGCGCCTGGGCCTCGGCGTCGCGGGCGAGGAGCTGGGCGGTGCCGTCCCCCTGCGATCCGACGCCCTTGCCGCCGAGCACCCAGGGTTTGAGCCGTGGCTCGGCGAGGAGCCGGTGCAGCGCGGGTGCCGTCAATTGGGAAGGGCAGACCGGCTGCAGGTTGCGGTCGAACTCCCGCTGCGCCTCGTTCATGAGCGCGCCGAGCGCCTCGGCGTCGCCTTCGCGCAGCGCGGCAGCCGCGGCCTTCGTGATGCGGGCGCTGATCGGGCCGAGGTAGCGCTGCGCGGCCCGGTGGAGGTCGTTCTCGGGGAACGGGTAGCACCGGTTGAGCTTGCTGAGAATCTCGCGGGTGTCCTTCGCGGCCTTCAGGTCCACGATGACGTAGTGGAGATCGCGCTTCACGCGCAGCTCCGTCACGTCGAGCCGGTCGCCGTCGAACGTCATCAGGACGGGGCGGTCGCCGTAGGCGCACCCCTGGTCGAGCCGCCCGCACCGGGAGGGGGTGGTGATCTCGCCGGTATAGGCGTATTCCATCTCGCCGCGGGTCGTCATCTTCAGGTCGTAGACGCGGTTGAACGCGCGCGCGACGAGGACGCAGATGGCGGCGCTGGAGGAGAGGCCCTTGCGCACGGGCAGGTCGGTGAAGACGTTATCGATCTCGAGGCCGCCCACCCGGTAGTGGGTGCGCACCTGGTAGGCCACGCCGGCCGCGTAGCTGAAGAAACCGCCCTGCTCGGCCTCGGCCAGCAGCGCTTCGCGGTCCATCGGCAGCTCGAGCGGACCGCGGCGGGTCCCGTCCGGGAGGGTGGTCTTGAGGATGAGCTTGTTCGGGTGGGGGCGGACTTCGGCGTGGAGGCCCTGGTTCGTGCCGACGATGATGGCGTAGCCCTTCTCGATATCGGCGTTGATGCGCCGGTAGCCGCCGGCCCAGTCGGTGTGTTCGCCAAAGAGGCAGATACGACCGGGAACGAAGAGCTTCATGGGGATCTCCCTGTGCGGGGACCGGCCCGCCCACGGCCGCGCATCTACTGCGGCAGCGACGCCGGCGGCGTTTCAGGATCGTCCGGCGGCGCCGGCGCGGGATCGGGCCGCGCCGGGCGGAGCCGGGGCTGGAGGTCTTCGAGGCTTCGGATCGGCGTCTCCGTCTCCGGCGCCTCCTCGCCGCGCACCTCGCGGGCGAGGTCGCCGTCTGACCACCCCTCCGCCCAGTCCGTCGCGCGCGCGTTCGCGCGTTCGTGAAGTCGGCGCGTCTCCTCGCGCGCCTCCGCCGGCGTCATCATGACGTAGGGGGTCAGCAGGACGAGCAGTTCGGTGTTCTGCACCGAACGTGTCTGTGAGCGAAACAGCAGGCCGAGGATCGGGATGTCGCCGAGCAGCGGCACGCGCGTGCGCCCGCGCCGCTCGCTGCTGTTGACCAGGCCGCCGAGCACGATCGTGGAGCGGTTGGGGACCGACACGGAGGCGTGGAGTTCGCGCTTCGTGATGACCGGGACCTCGTTGCCGTCGATCAGGACCGTATCGCCGACGTTGTCGGCCGTCTGCACGATGTCCATCACCACGTGCCGTTGCGGGTTGATCCGCGGCGTGACCGTCAGCTCTACGCCGATGTTGCGGTACTGGTACTGCGAGGTCTGGACACCCCCGGTGGTCAGGCTGGTCGCCGTGACGATGGGGCGCTCCTCGCCGGCGATGATCCGCGCCTCGACGTTGTCGGTCGTCAGCACCACCGGCGTCGAGAGGATGCGCGCCTTGGAGGAGGAGGCGGCGGCGCGGATGATCGCGTCGATATTCATCCGGTAGAGGCTCAGGTAATACGTCAGTGCGCCCGTACCCAGCGGCGTCTCGCGGCCGACGCTGCCGCCGTCGATGAACGGGGCGCCCCCCTCGGAGCGCCAACCGCCGCCGAACCCGCCCGTCGGCTCTCCGATGCCCGCGCGGCCGGCCGGGTCCACGCGGCCGCCGTCGGTCACGAGCATCGCCTGCTGGAGCCAGTCGACGCCGTGCGTGACGTTGTCGCTGAGGCTGACCTCAATGATGACGGCCTCGATCATGACCTGGGCGAGCATGACGTCGAGTTGGTCGATGACCTGCTCGAGCGCGGCGATGTCGGAACGCCGTCCCATCAGCAGCAGGGCGTTGCTGCGCGGATCGTGCAGCACGCGTGTGGCCGGCGATATCTCGCCGATCCCCGTCCGCGCCAGCTCGGCCAGGGGCTGCTCGGCGGCGCTGCGGGCAAGGAACTCGCGCAGCACGCGGCCGCGCGGGGTCTCGTCGTCGGGCGCCTCGGCGGGGCGCCTCGGTTCCTCGCCCGTGGTCTCGGTGCCGATCAGGCTCTTGAGCAATTCCGCCACTTCGGCGGCGGCGGCGTACTCGAGGTGACGGACCCGCAGCGTGATCTCGGGCTCCACCAGCCGGTCGAAGACGGCGACGATGCGGTCGAAGAAGATGAAGTTGGGCGGCTCGGTGAAGATGATCAGCGTGTTCGTCCGCTCGTCGGCGACGATGCGCACGGGGCCGCGGACGATGCCCCGCTCGGCGGCCTCGACGTCCGCGTTGGGCGCCTGGGCTTCGGTCGGGGGCGGGGCGCGAATGACGCCCGGCGGCGTGCGCGGCGGCGGCGTGCGCGGCGTGGGTGTGGCGGTACGCGGCCGCGCCGCGGGCGCCTCTTCGGCGATCAGCTCCTGCAGCCGTTGCGCGAGTTCCGAGGCCCGCGCGAACCGCAGCTCGTAGACGCGCGGTTCGACCCGGCTCGGGATGGGGCGGTCCAGGTACTCGATGAGGCGGAGGACGCGGGCGAGGTTGGCCGCCGTGTCGGTGATCATCAGGCTGTTCGTGCGCTCCAGCGGCTGGATGTGGCCCTGGCCGCGAAGCAGACCCTGTAGGATGGGCTGAATCTCACCGAGATCGAGATGTTGCAGCTCGACGACACGGCTCACCGGCACGTCCGCGGCCGCCAGTGGGGGGGGCTCGTCGGACGGGGCGATCTCGATGGCCAGGCCCTCCTGGCGGACGGCGGCCGACGGCACGACCTTCAAGAAGCGCTCGCCCTGCCGCACGAGCGCGATCTCGTGCAGGGCGAGCACGGACTCGATGGCCTGGATGGCCTCGGTGACGGTCAGCGGCGTCTGGCTGCGCAGCGTGATCGTCGCGTCCACCTGCGGGTTGCGCAGCGGCGTGCGGCCCGTGAGATCGGCGACAAACTCCACGACCTGTTCGAGCGGCGCTTCGCGGAAGTTAAGCCGCAGCTCGGGTTCGGGCTCGGCCTCCGAGTCTTCCGCCGGCGCGGAACCGGCAAGGGCGAGGAGCGCCGCGGCCAGCGCGAGGCGCGCCACGGCGGCGAAGCGATGCGGGAAGGAGGAGATGGGGTACGGGTTCATCGGGGTGGGGGGGCCTCCCTTGGGGCGTCTCTGGTGTAGGCGGCGTCGACGGTAAACCCGCCGCGCAGCCGTCCGGGCTGGCCGCCGGGCGCGGGGCTTGCCGTGAGCTGTTGGATATCGAGCATGGCTTCGTGCGTCTGGACGGCGTACAGAAAGGCGACCAGCGCGTCGAGTGTACCCTCCCAGGTGCAATGGATCGAGACCTCGAAGAGCCCGTCAACGGCCCGTTCGCGCTCGGGCTCGCGGCGCGTCAGCATCAGGCCGCGCCTCTCGGCGAGCGCCTCGATCGCGCGCAGGAGTTCGGCCGTGACGTCGCGGTCCGGGGGGTGATTCGGTAGCCGCGCCCGCAGCTCGTCCAGCCGCGCTTCCGCGGGATCCCGGCGTTCGATCGTGCGCCGGGCCAGCTCGCGTTGCCCGGCAAGCACGTCGCGCCGTTCGCCCAGATCGCGCCATTCCTCGCTCCGGCGCTCGGCGAGAACCCAGCCCCAGGCGCCGAGCAGCACCGCGGCCGCTCCCAGCGCCAGCCAGGACTCGCGCGCGTTCAGCGGCCTCACGGCGCGGCGCTCCCGGTCAGCGTGGTGGCGAGCCGGAACTCGGAGACCGGGCCCGCGGGCGTTGTTCGCGACGTAATGCCTTCCGGCTGCACGGCCGCGAACATGGGCGAGGTCTCAAGCCGGGAGACGTACTCGTAGATGGCGTCGGGCCGCGGCGCCTGGCCGCGCAGCGTGACCCCGCGCCCCTTGCGGTAGGAGAGCGAGGTGAGCGTCAGGCCTTCGGGCAGGTGGACCGCCACCTCGCGGAAGGCCTCCAGCGCAGAACGGCTGCGGTCCGCGTAGTCCTCGAGCGAGCGGACGCGCTCCAGCAGCTCGCGGGCCTCGTCGGCCGGCGCTTCGAGTTCGGCCACCTCGCGCTCCAGTCGGTCAACCTCGCGCCCCCGCCATTCCAGCAGGCCCCAGGCCGCGGCGACCCCGCCGATCCAGACGACGAGCAGCGCGGCGGCGGCCGCCAGGACGCGCCGTGTCCCGGCCCGGTTCCTGCGTTGGGCGACCTGTTCCGGGGGCGTCAGGTCCATGCGGCCACGGGGCGGGTCCAGCGCTCTTCGGGCGACGCCGAGACTCAGCGGCGGAAGCGCGTCCGGGGCCGGCCGTTCCGGGACGGGCTCGCCGTCGAGCGCAGCCTCCGCCAGCCGCTCGCCCTCCGCGTCGCCCGAGGGCCAGAGCACCCGGCGAACCAGCGGCGCCGGACCGCGCTCGAGGTCCAGCGCCGCCAGCGCGCCGCGGAGCTCCTCGAAGGTCGGCTCCGTCCTCGAACGGGCCGGCCGCGACAAGGAAGAGCACCGGGGCGCCGTCGTCGCAGACGAGGACCCAGGCCTCCTCCGCGCCAACGCGCAGGTGCAGTTCGCGGCCGTCCGATCCGCAGGCGTCGGTGTCCCGCAGCAGCCGCCACCAGGCCAGGAGGTCGAGGTCCAGCCCGCCCGGACGGCGCCGCGCCGCCTCGACCGCCTGCGCCGCCGCCTCGGCCTGCGGCCGCCGGACGGCCGCCGCGAGTACGCGGCGCGGCGGGGTGGCCTCGTCCAGCGCCTCCCATCCGACGACGAGCTGCTCGGCGGGGAAGGGCGAGAGCTTGTCGACCTGCAGCGCCACCATCGACGCCAGTTCGGCCGTGTCGCCGGCCGGAAGCTCGAGCACCCGCAGCAGCGCGTCCCGGGCGGGCAGGGCCAGGGCGACCGGGAGGGCGCGATCCGCCGGCAGGCCCGCCAGGGCCTCGCCCCAGGCGGCGTCCGCCTCGCCGCCGGCGGCGCTCTCGATCGGGAGGCGCCCGTCGCCCGCGGACTCGATCCGAGCGCCGCGCGCGCGCAGCGCGGTCCAACGAAGCGCATCCGCCTCGATCACGCAACCCACCGCTGCCCGTGTCCCCATGCCGTCTCCTGCCCTCGTCCGCTGACCTGCGAACCTTATACAGGAAGACGGCGTCCGCGGCAATTCCGTGTGAAGAATCCGCTTGCACACAGCGCGGCCCGCGCTATGCTGACCCGCGAGGCTTGGGCGGGAGTAATTCAGTGGTAGAATGTCAGCTTCCCAAGCTGAACGTCGCGGGTTCGAGTCCCGTCTCCCGCTCCACCTGCGGCACGCTGGCCTAGCCCAGTCGACTCGCGCTGAACGTCCGCTGGCCGTCGCCTGCCGTCGCCTTGACATCGGCCCGTCAGCGCAAGCACGCTGCGTGGTTTCGAACCGGGGGGCTTGCGCCGAGGCCGCGATGGGGCGGCGGTCCGGACGGAACCGGAGCTTGCGATGGCCTTTCGGTTGAGGCCGGTGGCGGGAAACCGCCGCCCGCGGCAGGGAGTACACGCGATGCGTAAGGGCGGCGAACGAGGGTCGGTACGCAACCGCGATGGCGCGGGCGGCCTGGGCCCGCTGTTCGATCGCCTCCAGGCCGGCTATTTCCGCGTCGATCTCGACGGCCGGTTCGTGGAGGTCAACGAGGGCTGGCTGCGCATGCACGGCTACACGTCGCGAGCGGAGGTCCTCGGGAAGCATGTCTCGGTGACCCAGGTGGAGACGGACCGGCCTGCCGCGGACGCCTACGTGGCCGCCATGAAGGAAGGCCGGCCGATTCCTACCGGCGAGTTCGCCCGGCGACGCAAGGACGGGACCATCGGCTACCAGACGTTCTCGGCCAATCCCGTCATGGAACAGGGGCGCGTGACGGGGTTCGAGGGGTTCATGATCGATATCACCGAGCGCAAGCGCCTCGAAATCCTCTACCGCAACACGGTCGATGCCATGCCGGTCGGCATGCATTTCTACCGCCTGGAACCCGGCGGCGTCCTTCGGTACCTGGGCGCGAATCCGGCCGGCGACCGGATCCTGGGCATCGACACGTCCGGCCGCGTCGGGCAGAGCATCGAGGAGGCGTTTCCTTACCACGCGCATACCGACGTCCCGGACTGCTACCGGCGCGTGGCCGCGACCGGCGAGCGGTGGGAAAGGGATGAAGTCGTCTATGAGGACGGGACCATAGACGGGGTCTTTCACGTTGTGGCCTTCCAGACGGAACCGAGCCACATGGTCGCCATGTTCATGGATATCACCGCGCATAAGCGGGCCGAGGCGACCCTGCGGCGGTCCCGCGACGAGCTCGAGCGCCTGGTCCAGGAGCGCACGGCCCGGTTGCGCGAGCTTGCGGCCCAGTTGACCCGCGCGGAACACCGCGAGCGCCGCCGGCTGGCCGAGGTGCTTCACGAAGACCTGCAACAACGCCTGGTGGCGATCCGGTACCGGATCAGCGCCCTCGCGGTCGAGCACGGCGGGACCTTGAGCGCCACGGACGCCGGGGAATTGCAGGAGGCGCTGGTCGCTGCGATCGAGCTTTCGCGCGACCTGACCACGCAGATGCGCCCGCCGGTTCTCTACGAGCTGGGACTGGAGAAGGCGATCGCGTGGCTGGCCGGTCACATGCAGTCGCAGTTCGGGCTGACGGTCCGCGTCGAAGGGGGCGGGACGTTCCTGGACGCTCCGGAGGACACGAGGATCTTCGCGTTCGAGGCGGCGCGCGAGCTGCTGATGAACGTCGTCAAGCACGCCGGCGTCAAGGAGGCGCAGCTTCGCTTGTGGCGCCCGGCGCAGGGACAGCTCGCCCTTGCGGTCCGGGACCGCGGGAGGGGGTTTGAGGTGTTCCGTGACCACCACCATGAAGCCTTCGGCCTGTTCAGTCTTCGCGAGCGAACCGAGGCCTACGGGGGTCGGATGAGAGTCTTTGCACGCCCCGGAAAGGGGACGCGCGTTCAGCTCCTGCTCCCGACCACAGGCGCGGCCACCGACGGGTAGCGTCGCAGGAACGGTGCGATGCCGGCGGATGGGTCCGTCAGATGGAGGTGTCCATCCATCGACGCCTCCGGAACAGGGCCATGAAGACGAGGCTGTTCACGGTCATCGTGATCGCGATGGTGAGCCAGACCCCGGCCGCCCCGAGTCCGAGATGGATGGCGAGCAGCCGGGCCAGCGGGATCCGCGCGAGCGTGATGGGCAGGGAGACGGTGAACGACGGACGGGTGTAACCCGCGCCGGCGAAGACGCCCACTTCGATCACGATCAGGACGATCTGGAGGCACTCCACCGGCATCACGATCCGAAGGTACCGGGTGCCCTCCGCGACCAGGCCGGGCGCGTCGTTGAAGAGGGCGACGATGCGGGGCGCCAGCAGGATGGCCGCGAGCGCGTAGGCGGCGCTGACCAGGGCAACCCCCCACATCGCCGCCCGGGCGCCCGCCCGCGCCCGATCCGGGCGACCGGCGCCCAGGTTGTGGCCCACGAACGTCGAAAGTCCCGCGGCCACTCCACGGGCCATGCAATAGGCGAGCGTCTCGACCTTGTGGCCGATGCCCATCGCGCCGACGGCGTCCGACCCGAAGACCGCCGTCGTCTGCGCGATGAAGTAGTAGATGATCGAGAAGCACATGCCGGAGAGTGCCACCGGGTACCCCAGGGACAGGTACCGCCGCAGCGGGATCTCGCCCCCCACGGCTTTCCTGCGGATCCAGCCCTTGCGCAGAATGGCGGCGATGAAGAGGCCGCAGCCGATGCCGTAACTGGCCGCGGTCGCGAGCGCTGCGCCGCGCGTCTCCAGCCGTGGGAAGGGGCCGAGGCCGAAGATCAACACGGGGCTGGCCACGACGTTGAAGGCGGAGGTCAGCGTGAAGATCAGCAAAGGCGTCCGGGTGTCGCCCCAGGCGATCGTGACGGCCTGCAGCGTGAACAGGACGTACCCGATGGACACGGAGGCCATCATGATCCTGAGGTAGTCCATCCCGGCCCCGTACGCAACCGGGGCCAGGCCGATCATGCCGACCAACGGCTTGATCAGCGGCAGGACGGCAAACGTCAGCAGCACGCCGATCACCAGGGCGAGTCGCAGCGACCGCCAGGTGTTGCTGCGCGCCGTCTCCAGCCGGTGCTCGCCGATGTTTCGCGAAACGCCGGCGACGGTCCCGACCGTGACCAGCGCCACCAGGCTGTGCACGGCCCAGACGAGGAACACCGATGCGCTGACGCCCGCCAGGTGGTCCTTGCCCAGCCGTCCCAGCCAGAAGACGTCGATGATGTTGTGCCCGGCCCTGAGGATGTTGAGCCCGATGACGGGCAGCGAGAGCGTGAGCAGCGACCGCGCCGGGCTGGCGCTCAACAGGGCGGCGGTGGAGAGTCGGGATCGGGAGGTCATGGCCGGTCGTCCCCGGTTGCAGTGTTGCGCAAGGATCGGACTCTACACGGAGGCCCCGGCCGCGCGAAGCGGATCCGGTGCGGTGCTGCCGTCCCGGGCGCGCTCAAGCGTGGCACGGTCCTGGTCCTTGAGGTTCTCGTCTCCTTGATCGGCCAGGCTGGAGCCTGGCGTTCCCGGGGGATGCGAGGCCTTCTTGGAAGGCATGGCCGGGAAGACCCGGGCGACGACTACGGATTACGACGGCGATGCGTCCCATCGTCCACCGTAGTCGTCGGCGTCGTCGTCCACCGAAGAGAGGACGCCGCGAAGAACTGGGGAAAATCCACATACGCAGGGCTTGACGGCGGGGCGCGGTTGGGCGTACGGTATCCCCATGGATGGACGGCATACGGCTATGACCAAGTATCGGTTCGATATCCGCGTTCCGAAGCGTCAGGTCATGCAGTCATGCAGAATGCGGGTTTCCGTAGCGCTCTGATATCCTTGCCGATGCCGTCCATCCTTATCGACATCTTCAACGACGTGCTCGGACCGGTCATGCGGGGGCCGTCGAGCTCCCATTGCGCGGCGGCGCTTCGGATAGGGCGGATCGCGCGGGACCTCGTGGACGGGGAGCTGTCGGAGGTGGTCGTCGCCTTCGACCGCGCGGGTTCGCTGCCGACCACGCACGCCAGCCACGGCTCCGACCTCGGCCTCTGTGGCGGGCTGCTGGGCTGGGCCGCGGACGATGACCGGCTTCCCGGATCGGTCGGGGCATTGCGGGAGGCCGGGATCCGGCTGCGGTTCGAGACGGCGGACTTCGGCGATCCGCACCCGAACACCTACCGGCTCCGGTTGCGAAACGCCCGCGAAGAGCACACCCTGATCGCGGTCTCCACCGGGGGCGGCGCGATCGAGGTCATCGACGTGGACGGCATGCCGATCCGAATGGACGGCGGCTGGCACGAGACGTTGGTCTGGCTGCCGGAAGCGACGCCGTGCCCGTTGGAGGGCGACGAGGTCGTCGTGCATGACGCCCGGGAAGGCGTCGTGGTCCAGGTGAAGGGCGCGGCGTTTGTGCCGGACGAGGCGCTGGCGCCGTTGCGGCCGGCGCGCGTGCGGCGCATCGCGCCGGTGTTGCCGGTGGCCTCGCGGCGCGGCGTGCGTGTGCCCTTCACGACGTGCGCGGAGATGCGGGCCTTCGACCGGGGGCGCGCCACCCCCGTATGGGAGCTGGCGGTCCTCTACGAACGCGCGCGAGGCGGCATGGACGAACGCGAGGTTCTGGATCGGGCGATCGGCCTCGCACGCATCCTCCGGCGTTCGATGGCGCAGGGGTGCGCCGGCACCTCCCGCGACGACCGCGTGCTGGGGTGCCAGTCGCGCGGATTCGACGCGAACATGCGCGCGGGAGCATTGCTCGATGCGGGTGCGCTCAACCGGATCGTGCTCTACGTCACGGCGATGATGGAGGTCAAGAGCGCCATGGGCGTCATCGTGGCGATGCCCACCGCCGGCGCGTGTGCGGCCCTGCCCGGCGCCGTGATCGGCATGGCCGAGACGATGGGGCTCGGCGAGGAGGCGATGGCGCGCGCCTTCCTGGCGGCGGGGTTGATCGGCGTGTTCGTGGCCTCCGCGTGGAGTTTCGCGGCAGAGGCGGGCGGGTGCCAGGCCGAGTGCGGCGTCGCCTCGGCCATGGCCGCGACGGGGCTGGTGACGCTCGCGGGCGGCACGCGCGACCAGGCGGTGGCGGCGGCCTCCATGGCGCTGCAGAACGTGCTGGGCCTGGTCTGCGATCCGGTGGCCAACCGTGTCGAGGTTCCGTGTCTGGGCCGGAACGTAATGGCGGCCGCGAACGCCCTGGCGTGCGCGAACATGGCGCTCTCCGCCTTCGATCCGGTGATTCCGCTCGACGAAGTTATCGATGCGGCGAAACGGATCGCGAAGCAGATGCCGCGCGAGCTGAGATGCACCGGACTGGGCGGCCTGTCGACAAGCCCGACATCCCAACACATCGAGGCGCGGCTGGCGGGCGGGGTTGGGCGTCGTACGCTCTATGCTGGCCGCCGATAGGGGAGACCTACCCATGTTCTGGAAGATGAGACGAAGACGTGACCTCGCCTCCGGCCTGCTCGCCCTGCTGCCGATCGTGGCGAGCGCAGACGGAAGGGTGGTTGTCGAGAGGGGGGCCAGCCGAACCGCGTTCCCGGGGGATGATGGGCGCCTGGTCTACGCCGTCGATGCGCGGGGGAACCGCCTTCCGGACTTCTCCTTCGTGGGCTACCACGGAGGCGAGAGGGCCATCCCCGATGTGCCGGTTCGGGTGACCCTGCACCCCGTCGAAGGCGACAACACCGCGGCGATCCAGGCCGCCATCGACCGGGTGGGCGCGATGCCCGCGGACGAGGACGGCCTTCGCGGCGCCGTGCTCCTGGCGCGGGGCCGCTACCGGGTGGAGGGGAGCCTGCACATACGCCATAGCGGCGTCGTCCTGCGCGGCGAAGGCGCCGGTCCCGACGGGACGGTCCTTGTGGCGTCCGGATACGGCCATCCCCGGTACCGGCGGACGTTCATCCGCGTCGGGGACAACGCCCGGATCCAGGTCGACGAGGCCTCCAGGCGCGAGATCGTGGACGACTTCGTTCCGATCGGGGCGCATTCGTTCACCGTCGCTTCGGCCGAGGGCTATCGCGTCGGTGATCGCGTGGCTGTCTACCGGCCGTCGACCGCCGAATGGATCCGCGCCATCGGCATGGACCGCATCCCGTCGAACTGGCGTCCGATCCGCGACCTGCGCTGGGAGCGGGAGGGGGATGCCCCGGGGCTGTACTACAGGCGCCAGGGACTTGCCGGTCATCAACGGTATCCGAAGCGGCCGGACGAGAGCTGGGAAGACTTCATGGAACGGCTGCCGATCTCCGAGGATCGCACGCGGATGGACCTCACCCGCCAGTGGGAGCCGGGGACGTACGATTTCTACTTCGAGCGCACCATCACGGCCATCGACGGCAACCGGATCACCATCGATGCCCCCAACGTGCATCCGCTGGACGCCGCCTTCGGCGGCGGGGCGATCTACAGGTACGAGACCCCGGACCGCGTCTTCGAGGTCGGGATCGAAGACCTCTACCTTGTCGCGGAGTTCGCGGAACCGGCGCCGGGACATCCCTACGGGCACCCCCGGGAGGCGCGGCGCGCCGAAAACCACGCCTGGCACGGCATCCGGCTGCAGCGCAATACCGAGAACACCTGGGTCCGGAACGTGACGGGCAACTACTTCGGCTGGTCGCTGGTCTCTGCCAGCGGAACGAGGGCGACGGTGACCGACTGCGTAAGCCTCGGACATGCCTCCCGGATCGCCGGGGGGCGGCGCTATCCCTTCATGATCAACGGACAACTGAATCTCGTGCAGCGATGCGTCACGTTCGAGGGCCGCCACGAATTCGTCAACCAGTCGCGCACTGCGGGGCCCAACGTGTTCGTGGACTGCATCGGGTTCGACTCGCGGTCGAACGCCGGTCCGCATCACCGCTATGCCATCGGCAACCTCTACGACAACGTCCGGAGCGAGCGACCCATGGAGTCGCGCAACCGGGGCCGGAGCGGAACCGGGCACGGCTGGGCCGGCACCCAGACCTGCTTCTACAACTGCGTGGCGCCCCGCTTCCTCGTGGGCGCCCCCCCGGGCGGCATCTCCTGGGTCATCGGCTCCGGCGCGGAAGACGAGGAGGACCTTCGCGTGTCTCCGCCAAGCCTCTACTACCGGCAACTCCAGGACCGCCTGGGCGAGGCCGCCGTCGATCGCCTGGCCACGCCGGCCCAGCGAAGCGGCATGGGCACATTCGACTGGGTCGAGGAGCGGGTCCGGGCGGCCAGGGGGCAGTGAGATGTCCTGTATGCACGAGGGGCAGGCTGCGGATTTCGATCACCTGACGCCGGACGCGGTCATCGACCGGGTCGAGGCTGCGCTCGGGGCGCGCTGTACGAACGTCTGCCGGCCGCTGAACAGCTACATCAACCGCGTCTACGAGGTGCAGCGGGCGGACGGCTCGGCGGTGATCGCGAAGTTCTACCGGCCCGGCCGCTGGAGCCGGGAGGCGCTGCAGGACGAACACGACTTCCTGGCCGAACTGGCCGGGGCCGAGATCCCGGTCATCGCCCCGCTCCCGCTGCGCGACGGCGCGACGCTGTGGCACGACGGGACGCTGCACTATGCGCTCTTCCCGAAGAAAGGCGGACGCGTGCTGGTCGAGCCGACGCGCGACCAGTGGCGGCGACTCGGCATGCTGATGGGCCGGGTGCACACGGTCGGCGCGGGGCGCGCGCCGCGCGACCGTGTGGTCGCCACGCCGCGCGCCTGGTCGGAACCCCAGCTCGAGGCGATCCTCGCCTCCGACCACCTGCCCGAGGGTTGCGTCGATGCCTACGCGGAGGCCGCGGAGGGAATCCTCGACCTGATCGCGCCGCGGTTCGAGGGGATCGAGACGATCCGCATCCACGGCGACGCGCACGGCCAGAACGTCATCGAGCGGCCGGGCGAGGGGCTGTTCCTGATCGACTTCGACGACATGGCGGTCGGTCCGCCGGTGCAGGATCTCTGGATGTTCCTGCCGGGCCGGTTGGCGGACGCCGTGCCGGAGGCCGACGCGCTGGTGGAGGGCTACACGGCGTTCCGGCCTTTCGACCCGGGGACCTGGCGTCTCGTCGAACCGCTGCGGGCGATGCGGTTCATCCACTACACCGCCTGGTGCGCGCGGCAGGCGGCGGACCGCGGCTTCGCCCGGCTCGCGCCCGACTTCGGCACCCCCGCCTACTGGCGGCGCGAGACGCGCGACCTCGAAAACCAGCGCGTCGAGATCGAAGACGCGCTCGACGCGCCCCTGCCGTTCTGAGAGATTATACGACCATGGCGATGAATCCTTTCTTCGGAGACGGTAAACGCAGGGCGATCGAGAGCGAGATACGTCAGGCTCTGCAAGAGGCCACGGGCGCCACTCCGGCCTGGGGCTTTGCGCAGATGCTGGAGCGCGGAGATGCCCTGGTCAATACCGAGCGCATTTCCGGCTTCGCAGAGATGCACGACCGGCGGGAATGGCTTCTTTCGCTTTCCGCGAAGAAGGGCATGACATGGCAGACGGAGCCGGTACCGGCGGAGAGTGCGGACACCGTGGCGTTTCTGCTCAATATCGGATTTGGCAACGGAAGCAGTTTGCCACAGCCGACCGGCGCATGGCAGTTCCTTGTGAACGGGCGCCCGGCCATCCGCATCCGGGGAGTCAATCACTCTCAACGGTGGCGTGGACATGAATGTTCGTTCGCATTCGCGGCGAATCGCATCGAGAGTGCCCCGCCGTATGGACGCATGTGCCTGAGCTCCATCATCAGGGAGGAAAGCACCGCGGCCTTCGGCCCGGCCCTGCTGGTCGTCCCGACGTCCTGGCTTGAGCGGGGAAAGGCGGCGACCATCAGTGTGAAGCCCCTGGCCGGAGTTCCGTCGACGCGCTGGATTCAGATAGGGCCCTGTGCGCGGATCATGCAGACGACGGATATCTGGGCCGCTGCGGAGCTTCTGTCTCCGGAGAAACACCCCTCCATCGGTGACTACCGGGTGTTCTTCGGCGATATTCACACGCATAGCGGCGAGACCATCGACGGGGTCGGCAGGGGATGTGGCATGGGCAGCCGCATCGACAACTATGCGTATGCCAGGGAGCCGGGCGCCCTTGACTTCTATGCCCTGACGGATCACGAGTGGCAGATTGATCCCGGCAAAACGGATGCGTACCTTGATCTTGCGGATACCTATACCGAGGACGGCCGCTTCGTGTGCCTGCCCGGTTTTGAATACACGAATCTCCTCTACGGACACCGGAATGTCTACTTCAGGGACCGCGGCGGCAGCGTCTTCAACACCCATGTGGACTGGGGAGAACCGACCCTGGATCCTTCCAAGTGCAATACGCCGCACGACTTGTGGGATGCCATGAAGAAGACCGGTGTGCCGTTCTTCACGGTGCCGCATCACCCGTCGGCCGCATCGCACCCGCTCAATCTGGATTTCTACGATCCGCGATACGATCGCCTCTATGAGATCTACTCAAGCTGGGGATCGAGCGAGTACTACGGCGATTTCCCCCGGGGCGTATCGGACCGGTTTCAGGACGGGTACTTCCACGACGCGATTCGTCGCGGGCAGCGGTTCGGTGTCATCGCGTCCTCGGACGGCCACGACGGGCATCCGGGGAACGCGCAGAGCCCGCTGATCAAGCACCACCATATCTTCCATTTCCTGGGATCCGGACGGGCCGCCGTTCTGGCTCCGGAGCTGACGCGATCCGCGGTCTATGACGCCCTTCATGCGCGTCGCTGCTATGCCACCACGGGAACGCCCATCGTCCTGGACTGTCGGATTGGCGGCGCCGTGATGGGAACCGAGATGCCAGCTCTGCCCTCCGGGCGTGTCCCGCAGATCACGCTCACGTGCACAGGGACCAACGGGCTGGATCATATCCGGATCGTCAAGAACGGGAAGATGGTTCACACGATCCCCTGTCATGGTCAGCGCAGCGTGCAGGAAGAGTGGGAGGACAAGGACTACGATCCGGAGTGCCCGACCTGCTTCTATGCGCGCGTAGTGCAGCAGGACCGGGAGTCCGCCTGGAGCTCCCCGATATGGATCGGGTAACCCATGCCGAACCAGGCACTGGAGGCGACGTCCAACCGGCCGCGCCTCCGTGCGGACGTTGCCAGAAGAAATGAAAGTGACCACCGTCTATCTTGAGATGAAAGCGCGAGACCAGGTTCGCGCCAAGGTGAGCCATGACCCACGCTTTCGCGTGCTTGAGACATCCGTCAGGCAGTGGGAGTTCAACCGCTTCCTGTATGCGTTCGTTGGCGGTCCTTGGCAGTGGCGCGATAAGCTGTCATGGGAGGACTCGAGATGGAGAGCGTACGTAAATGACAACGGACTGCTGACATTCGTAGCCTATTATGATGGCTCTCCAGCGGGATACTTTGAGCTCTCCAAGCGCGACGATGAGGTTGAGATCGCATATTTCGGGCTCTCTCCGTATTTCATAGGAAGGGGCTTGGGTGGCCCATTGCTTACGTGTGCGCTCGAAAGAGCCTGGAGCCTTGATCCGGGACGAGTGTGGGTTCACACGTGCACGCTGGACCATCCTGCCGCCCTGCAGAACTATTTGGCCCGGGGGATGACAATCTATAGAACAGAAGAAAAGATGATGTAACCGCGCCGGCACTCGCGGGCCTCGCATGGGTCGCCATGGAGCATATCGGCGAGCCGGCGGTGGTATGGTTGGAGGCGGCGGCCTTGCGACTTGCGGGGGACCGCGAGTTCGATGACACCGTGAACCGGATTCGGGGCGCGATAGATCAAATACGGCGCGAGGGTGGGACGGAGCATGACCGGGACACTGAATAGGGGACGGGGTCGGTGTGCGCAGGGTTGCGCAGCGCTTGGACAGGGGATGCTTGGCGCGACCGTCGGCGCTGCCGTCCACCGCTTGTCCGAAATCCGCGACTACCGGTAGAACGGCCTCCCATGCGCATGCGTACAGTCAAGCACCTGGCTCTGTCCTTCGCGGCACTGATGATCGCCGTTGCGGTGTTGATACTCGTTCTGCTGCCCGCAATCAAGACGAGCCCTAGACCGATGCCAACCGCGGCTACGGCATTACAGCTGTCCCGAATCAGGGTAGCTGCTCAAGCGTTCGTGACGGATCACGGGCCCATCACGACCACAGAAAACAGAATGATCGTTAGTCTTCTTGCTGGGCGTAGAGAATCTGTTCATGACGTTCTATACCTAGATATCTCCCCTGAACGGCTCGACGCGAAGGGGTATCTTATCGACGCGTGGGGGACGCCAATCCAGTTCCGTATTGAGGAAGATGGTCAGCGGTTGATCATCACTTCTTGTGGCCCAGACAGGAAACCCGGTGGGGGTGACGACATCTCGGTGGTGGTGCAAATGGCGCCCGAACGATAGAATCAGGTTTGGGGTAGCCGGACCATCTCTAGATCGTGCCAAGCGAAAAGGATGGTCTCGGACTGGGGAACCACAGAATACGCAGAATACACAGAAGAGGGGCAGCGGCGGGCGCTTGGCGGGAACGGCGGGGCTCCCGCAGACGGGGGCCACTGTCTTTTCAGCGTTTCAGCGTCTCTGGTGGCGCGGGGTCGGGGTGCGCTCATGCTTGCGGAGGAGTTCGCTGCGGGCGTTCCAGCGAGGAGCAATTCGGTCGAGCAAGGTTTCTCTCCCCTGCGATCTTCCGCTCTTTCGGCCGCGGTCATCGCCCGCGGCTACAGGATCGCGGGGGAGAGAAAGGGGCGGAGACGCTGTAGCCGCGAGCGTCGATCGCGGCCATTTCTCGACCTGCGATCCTCCGCCATTTCGGCCGCGGTCATCGCCCGCGGCTACAGGATCGCGGGGGAGAGAAAGGGGCGGAGACGCTTCTTGGTTGGCTCGATTTCCAGGCCTTGGAAGGGTGGGCGGTGGCCGTTTCCAGGCCTTGGAAGCCGGCGGTAACTGTTCGGGTACCCGGCCCGGAGCGGGCAGGCGCCCGGGCCGTGCCACTGGCCTGACGATTGAGCCCATCGTAACCCCAGGCCTGGGTCTGTCGGACGCGCAACCGCGAATGGACGCGAATGGTGGAGGGCTTTGGGGAAACGTTCAACGTTCAACGTTCAACGTTCAACGCTCAACGTTCAGCGGTTGGCGAGGGGGGCTTTCGGGGTGATCGGTGAGCAGTGGCTCCCCATCGTTGTCGCGATCGTTGTCTTTGGGATTGGTCGCGGCGGTTTCGGTTCCATGGGCTTTTCGACAAGGATGTCGACAAGGATTTCGACAAAGATATACTCCTCCCCATCGTTGTCGAGATCGTTGTCGCGATCGTTGTCTTTGGCGTTGGTCGCGGCGGTTTCGATTCCATGGGCTTTTCGACAAGGATGTCGACAAGGATTTCGACAAAGATATACTCCTCCCCATCGTTGTCAGTCTTCGCCGACGGCGGCGAGCCAGAGGGCGTAGACGTTGACGGGGGGCATGTAGTCGGGGACGCTGTTCCCGGTGCCGAGGGCGTAGCGGCCGCGCGTCCGGCTGCGGTCGAGCATCGCGCGGGCGCGGTCGAAAACCGCCTCAGGCGTCGCGCGGCACATGAAGTCGACGTCGATCCCGCCGAACAGCGCGATGTCGCCTGCGTGCCGATCGTAGGCGGTCTCGATCGGCTCGATCGCGTCCTCGAAGGAGTGCTTCCCGTCGAACCGCATCCCGAACGTGATGTCGTCCCAGATCGCCGTCGCGTTGCCGCAGGAGTGCAGCAGGACCGGCCGGCCGGCCTCGTGCGCGGCCTCGACGATGCGCCGGTGCCAGGGGAAGACGAACCGCCGCATCTGGTCCGGACTGAGCATGGTCTGCGTCTTGAAGCCCCAGTCGTCGTTGCTGACGATCATGCCCACGGCCGGCTGGACGACGGCCGCGCGGTAGTAGTCGAGCAGGCGCGACCCGATGGCGTCGAAGAAGGCCTGGGCGAAGGGCAGGTCCTCCATGACGTTGACGCAGAGGTCCTCGTAGCCCATCAGCGCGACGGCGTTCTCGAGGACGCCGCAGGGGCCGTTGACCATGATGCGTACCCCCTCGGGCAGCGCCCGCTCGACGGTCCGGAAGCGCGCGTCGGGTTCCGCGGCCACCTCGGGCCAGGGGTAGGCCTCGAAGTCCGCCCGGGAGCGCACGATCCCGCCGGCGCTCATCGAGACGCTTCGGAGCTGTTCGCGCTCGCCCCTGGGGAAGGCGAAGCCGTTGAGCGGGCAGGTGTAGTGGTCGAACCCCGCCGCCCGCCAGGCGCGGATCTTCCGCAGCTCGGCATCCGTCTCCGTCACCCCGGGGCCGAGCAGTTCCTCCTCCAGCGCCGCGTTGAGGAAGAACTCGAAGAGGGTAGGCCGGTCGGGTGCGCCGCCGCGCAGGATGGTCGCGAGCTGCCCGAAATCGGGCGCGCGGTTCCGGGTCGCCTCCCGGACCGCCTCGGCGTTGAATCGTGGATGCGTCATGGTCCCGGCCCCTTCGATTGCGGACGGAGATGCTAGCGGCGGCGGGGCGCGCGGTCGAGGGGGGAGTTGGGATGCGAGTGGGCAGTGGGGGAAACGTTCAACGTTCAACGCTCAACGTTCAACGGCCTGTGGTCTCTCCCTTCAGCGTTTCGGCGTCTTCCCCCAGGGCCCAGGCTCATACCGGCGGGCGGGCCTACAGAAGTGCAGGCACCGGCGTCGGGCGTCCGGAGTCGGGAGTCCTCCGTCGTCGTAGTCGCGATCGTAGTGTGTGCATGCTCCTCGCTCCATCGTTGTCGAGATCGTTGTCGCGATCGTTGTCGTTCTTCTTCCTCCTCGTGCCCGGGTCGGCGACAGGGTCTCCTCGACAAGGATTTCGACAAGGATCTCGACAACGATCTTCTCGGCCGGCGGTGGAAGGACATTGCGGCGGGGGGGGGCGGTGACGTAGAGTGCGGCCTTGCCGTCGGCGGCCGGGGGGCTGCGGGCGGCTGGAGACGATGCGGATGCGGTATCTGGGTTCGCTGCTGATGGTGGCGGCAGGGTTTCTCCTGCTGGGGCTGGTCTTCCGGCTGCCGGGCCGCGAAACGCTGCCCGATGCGCCGCCCCCGCCGCCGCCCACGGTCGAAGAGGTCCAGCGCCGCGCCGAGGCCTTCGTCCCGGAACGCGGCGTCCATGGCGGCGAGCTGCGCCTGTCGATCGGCGGCCCGCCGCAGACGTTCAACGTGGCGCTCACGAAGGACGCGACCTCGTCCCAGATCCTCGGCTGGCTCTACGAGGGACTGCTCGCCCGCGACCGCGTGACGAACGAGCTCGAGCCCCGGATCGCCGTCGCGATGCCGGTCCCGGTCGACGAGGAGGGCCTGGTCTGGGACGTCGAGCTCCGCCGCGACGTGCGCTGGTTCGACGGCGAACCGCTGACGGCCGACGACGTCGTCTTCACGATCGAGCGGATCATCTACAACGACGCGATCCAGACGAGCTGGCGCTTCTCCTGGCTGCTCGACGACACGGACCCGGAGACCGGCCGGCGCGTCGTGCGGACCGTGCAGTGCGAGAAGATCGACGACTACACCGTCCGCTTCACGCTGCCCTACCGCTGGGCCTACTTCTTCGACGCGCTGACGCAGAGCATCGTGCCGCGCCACGTGATGGAAGCGGCCGTCGACGACGGTTCCTTTAACGAGCTCTGGTCGCCCGACTACGATCCGCGCGCGATCATCGGCAGCGGTCCGTTTCGGCTCGCCCGGTACGTGGACGGCGAGCGGATCATCCTCGAACGCAACCCGGACTACTTCCGCGTCAACGCCTTCGGCGACCGGATGCCCTACCTCGACCGGCTGCACTACCAGATCGTCACGGAGCCCGGCGTCTCGCGCGACATGTTCCTGCGCGGCGACATCGATTTTCTCGGGATCACCGGGGCGGACATGAAGGAGCTGAGCCGGCGCCAGGAGCGGGAGGGGTTCACCATCTACCGCCGCGGCCCGAGCACGAGCACGCGGTTCATCGTCTTCAACCAGAACCACCGCGAGCGGCGCCCCGGCGAGTCGTTTCTCCCGCCGCACAAGCTCGCCTGGTTCCGCGACGACCGCTTCCGCCGCGCGATCGCCCACGCGGTCGACCGCAACGCGATCCGCACGACCGTCTTTCACGGCTTCGCCTACGAGCAGCACGGCCCCGTCAGCCCCGCGAACACCCGTTACTTCTCCGGCAATTTCTCCGGCGGCGTCTTCGACGAGCCCGAGTACCGGCTCGTGCGCTACCCGTTCGACCTCGAGGAGGCGAACCGGCTTCTCGACGAGATGGGGCTCACCGGGCGGAACCGGGCCGGGTACCGGACCGACGCCGAGGGCCGGACGGTCGAGTTCACGCTGATGACCTATGCGCAGAGCCCCGAGTACGCCGCGATCGGGGCCATCCTCAAGAGCGACCTGCAGCGGATCGGCGTGCGGATGACGTTCCATGCGATGACCTTCGATGCGCTGGTCAGCAAGCTGATGCACGAATGGGACTGGGAGGTCATCATCATCGGCCTGACCGGCGGGCACGACGACCCGATGAACGGCGGCCGCAACGTCTGGCCGACGCGCGGTAACCTGCACATGTGGAACCCGAACCTGACCGAGGCGGACGCCGAGCATATCCACGGCTGGGAGCGCGAGATCGACGCGATCTTCGAGCAGGCGCTGCGCACGCCGCCCTACGAGGAGCGGAAACGGCTGGTCGCTCGTTTTCAGCACATCATCTCGCGCGAGGTCCCGATGGTCTTCACCGTGCTCGAGGAGGTCATTACGGGCGTGCGCGACCGTTTCGGAAACTTCTCGCCGACGGTCTACAGCCTCTACGATCCGTACATGATCTTCGACCGTTCGCTGGCGGCGTCCGAGGGGGAGGGCGGCTGACCCGATGCGCGCGCATATCCTCCGCCGCCTGCTGATCTCGATCCCGCTCGTTTTCCTGATGACGTTCGTCGTCTTCGCCGTGATCAACCTCAATCCCGAGGCCTCGATCCAGCGCTACATCATGCAGCCGAACGTCAGCTTCCAGTTCATCGAGCAGGAGAAGGAGCGGCTCGGGCTCTACGACCCGCTGCCGCAGCGCTACCTGCGCTGGCTGGGCGGCGTTTTGGGCGACATCCGGTTCGGCCGCGAGACGCGCTCGCTGATCTCGTTTGCCGACGAGGGCGCGCTGCGGACGACCTTCGCGCTGCGCGGGGCCTGGACCCCGCCGTTCGAGCCGGCGCCGCTCGAAGCGCCGGGCGCGGTGCTGGACCTGGCCGAGGCGTTCGACGACGGGGCGGGGCTGCGCCGCGCGGCGCCGCACCTGGCGGCGCTCAGCGGCCGGGCGACGAACCGGGGCGAGACCCCTGCGCGCCTCCGGCTGCGCGTCGAGCTGGCCGGCGGGGCGCCGGGGAACGCGCCGGAGGACAGCACGGCGGAGGGGTGGACGGTCGATCTCGAGGCGGCGCCGGGCGACGAGGTCGCCTTTGCCCTGCGCCCCCCCGATTTCACGCAGCGCGGGCATTCGATGACGGACCTGGCCGGGCTGACGCTCGAGCTCGTCGAGGGCGGCCCCGTCGAAGTGTCGCCCCTGGCCGTGGCGACGGACTACGAGGTCGTGCGACCGCGCCGCGGGCGGCCGTTCGTGGCCCTGCCGTTCCTGGGCGAGGGCCACGCCTACACCTTTGGCCGGCTCGGCAGTCCGTACACGCGGCTGCTGCTCCCGCGATCGGACTGGGCGCCGCTCGGGAAGGTCGTGGCGATCGAAGACGTGCGGGGCGAGCCGACCGAGATCGTCGAGACGCGCGCCTTCCGCGCGCTTCGGCTCGATATCGGCAACCCGTTCGACCGCCCGCTGGCGGCCGAACTGCGGATCGCCTCGGGCCCGCCCGAGGCGCCGACCGTCACAACCGTCCCGTTCACCGCGCCCCCCGGCCGGCGCCAGATGCGGGACTTCCGGCTCGACGACCTGGCGCGGCGCGGGGTCGACCTCGAGGCGGTCCACGAACTGGGCGTCGCCGCCGCGGAACCCGGCGTGCTCTACCTGGCCCGGACGCTCCTCGTCGTCGACGAGCCCGCGGTCCGCGTCGGCGGCGTGCCGAACTTCGGCGTGAGCTACGAGAACAATATCCCGGTCCTGCGCCGGCTCGGCGGCCGCGTGCGCAACACGATCCTGCTGGTCATCGCCTCGATGCTGCTGACCTGGGCTGTGGCGCTGCCCTTCGGCGTCATCGCCGCCATCCGCCAGTACAGCACGCTCGACAAGACGCTGAGCTTCGTCAGCTTCATCGGCATGGCGCTGCCGGGCTTCTTCCTGGCCGTGCTCGCCCGCTACGTCGCGAGCCTGGCGGCGGACCCGGACTCGATCCTCTCGTTCCTTCCGGCGCTGCCGACGAGCGGGCGCGTGAGCGTGGACCACGAGACGCTCGGCTGGTTCGGCCGCCGGCTCGACATCCTGCGGCATGCGATCCTGCCGATCCTGGTCCTGGGCATGGGCGGCATGGCCGGGATGCAGCGGATCATGCGCGGCACGATGCTCGAGGCGATGCGGCAGCCCTACATCACGACGGCGCGGGCCAAGGGGCTCGGCGAGCGGGTCGTGATCTACAAGCACGCGCTGCGCAACGCGATCACGCCGTTCGTGGCGGGGTTCGGCTCGATCCTGCCGCGGCTGATCGGCGGGAGCGCGCTGATCGAGATCGTGTTCAACTATCCCGGCGTCGGCCAGTTGATGCTGCCGGCCGTGCTGAACCGCGATATCAACCTCGTGATGGGCAACACGCTGATCGCCGCGCTGCTGCTGGTGCTGGGCAACCTGGTCGCCGACATCCTGCTGGCGGTCGTCGACCCGAGGGTATCCTATGACTGAGCGGCGCGCCACCAAGCCGCGGCATGTCGCCTGGCGCAAGTTCCGGCGGCACACGCTGAGCATCTACGGCGGGATCATCGTGCTGTCGCTCTACCTGGCCGTCGGGTTCGCGCACTTCCTCGCCCCTTACCACTACACCGAGGGCGTGAGGGCCAAGGAGTACTTCTGGCCGACGATCGTGCGCTGGCGCGGGCCGGAGGGCGGCCTCACGCGGCCCTACGTCCACAACGGCTACAAGCTGACCGGCGAGCACTTCGAGCCGCACTACGTCGAAGCGCGCCCGGAGAACGCGGCACTGATCGCCGAGCGGCTCGGGATGGCGGTCGAGGACGTCGACACGACCCGTTACCCGATCCGGTTCCTCCTGCGCCGGATCCGGCTCGGCGACCCGTCGGCGACGCCCCGCTTGCATCTCTTCGGCATCGACACAAGCCTCAGCCCCCTGGACCCGGACGACCCGCACTTCCCGATGTTTTTCCTGATCGGGTCCGACCACCTGGGGCGCGACCTCTTCTCGCGCCTCCTCTACGGCGGCCGGGTCTCGCTCTCGATCGGCATCGTGGTGGTGCTGATCGCCTTCTCGATCGGGATGCTGGTCGGCGGGATCTCCGGCTACTTCAGCGGGACGACCGACGTGGTGATTCAGCGCATCTGCGAGATGATGATGATGATCCCGGGCTTCTACCTGCTCCTCGCGCTGCGCAGTTCCTTCGACCCGGCGCGGATGACCTCGACGCAGATCTACTTTGCCGTCGCGATCCTGCTCGCCTTCATCTCCTGGGCCGGCATGGCGCGCGTGATCCGCGGCATGGTCCTGGGCGTCAGCCGCCAGGAGTACGTGGTGGCCGCGCGCGCGCTCGGCGGGAGCCACGTGCGGGTGATCGTCCGCCACGTGCTGCCGAGCACGCTGAGCTACGCGATCGTCGCCGCGACGCTCGCGATTCCCGGCGCGATGCTCGGGGAGTCGGGCCTGAGCTTCATCGGGCTGGGCATCCAGGAACCGGAGGCGAGCTGGGGCAACATGATCGAGCTGACGCGCAACCTGGTCGTCATCCGCTGGCATCCCTGGGTGCTGGCGCCCGGCGTGATGATCTTCGTCTCGATCGTCGCCTTCCAGTTCCTCGGCGACGGGCTGCGCGACGCCTTCGACCCGCGGACGGTCGTCGGCGCGAAAGAAAAGAGGCCGCGCCCGTGAGCGCCCCGGTCCCGACTGCCGCTCCCGCCGCGGGCCCGGCCGGCGCCGGCGGCGCGGACGACGGCCTGCTGCTGCGCATCCGGGGGCTGGCGACCGAGTTCCGCTTCGAGGAGGGGACCGCGCACGCGGTGCGCGGCGTGGACCTGGATATCCCGCGCGGAGAGACGGTCGGGCTCGTCGGCGAGTCCGGCTGCGGGAAGAGCGTGACGGCGCTCTCGGTGTTGCGGCTGATCCCCGACCCGCCGGGCCGGATCGCGGCCGGCGAAGTGCGGTACGGCGGGATGGACCTGCGGACGATCCCGGACGAAGCGATCCGCGATGTGCGCGGGCGCCGGATCGCGATGATCTTCCAGGAGCCGATGTCGAGCCTGAACCCGGTCTTCACGATCGGCTCGCAGATCATCGAGGGCGTGCGCCGGCACCGGACGCGGAACCGGGCCGAGGCGCGGGCGATCGCCGTCGAGATGCTGCGCGCGGTCGGCATCCCGAACGCGGAGCAGCGGGTCGACGAGTACCCGCACCAGCTCTCGGGCGGCATGCGGCAGCGGGCCATGATCGCGATGGCGCTGGCCTGCCGGCCGGACCTGCTGATCGCCGACGAGCCGACGACGGCGCTCGACGTGACGATCCAGGCCCAGATCCTGGCGCTGCTTCGCCAGCTCCAGCAGGAGTTCGGGATGGCGGTGCTGCTGATCACGCATGACCTGGGCGTCGTCGCGCAGACGACCCGGCAGGTGGCCGTGATGTATGCCGGGTTGATCGTCGAGCGGGCGGCGACGGCCGACCTCTTCCGGGCGCCGCGACATCCGTACACGATCGGCCTCTTCCGCAGCATCCCGCGTCTCGGCGCCCGGATCGACCGCCTCGCCGCGATCCCCGGCACGGTGCCGAACCCGATGTCCATCCCGCCCGGCTGCGCCTTCCACCCGCGCTGCCCCTATGCGATGGACGTCTGCCGCGGGGCCATTCCCGCGTTGCGGTCGGTGGGGCCGGGCCACGCGGCGGCCTGCCACTGGGTCGAGCAGCACGGCGGCGCGGCGCCGGGGGAGGGGACATGAACGGGGCGGTTGCGGTCGAGCTGCTGACGCCCTGGGAGGCGATCGTCCAGCCGCTGCTCTGGTACGTCGTTCCGAACGGGCTGTTGAACCTGATGACGGCCGCCTGGCTGCGCGGCGACCTGCGCAACCGGCGTCGGCTGGGCGAACCGATCGAGGTCGGCCGCTGGGTGCTCTACAGCTTCCTGGTCGGACTGGTCTGGCCGGCGATCACGGGGCCGATGGCCTACCGGGCCTGGGCCGACGCGCGCCGGCGCCGCCACGCGCCCGGCGTCTGGCTCGCGCTCTGCACCCTGCTGAGCTTCGTCGGCTACATCGGCTACCGGGTCTACGACGATGCGCGCGCGCGCGGCATGCGGGCGGGGGCCTGGGCGGCCGGGGCGATGGGCTGGTACACGGCGCTGCTGGCCGGCGCGCCGGTCCTGGCGGCGCTTTCGCCGTCCGTACGGGGGGTTTTCGAGCCGGCGAACCTGCTCTGGCTGATCCCTCTTGGCGTGGCGGCGATCGTCGCGTTTCCCGCCGTCTACGGGGGCGTGCGCCGGACGCTGCGGTTCCCGGACGTGCGCGCCCGGCTCGCGGCGGCCGGCCGGGTCGAGCCCTCGGACGGCGTCCTCGTGCGGGTCGAAGGCCTGAAGACCTGGTTCCCGGTACGCGGGGGGGTCTTTTCCTCGGTGCGCGGCTACGTGCGGGCGGTCGACGGCGTCAGCTTCGAGGTGCGGCGCGGCGAGATTCTCGGGCTGGTCGGCGAGTCCGGGTGCGGCAAGACGACCGTGGGCCGCTCGGTGCTCGGGCTCATCCCCGCCACGTCCGGCCGCGTCGTCGTCGACGGCGTCGACCTGGCCTTGCTCAACGGGGCGGAGCTGCGGGCGATGCGCGCGAAGATCCAGATCGTCTTCCAGGACCCGATCGGCTCGCTCAACCCGCGGATGACCGTCGGGGACATCATCGGGGAGGGCCTCGAGATCCACCGTCTCGGCGCGCGGCGCGCGCGCCGGCGCACGGTGGCCGAGCTGGCGGAGCGGGTGGGGCTCTCGGCGGATGCGCTCGATCGCTACCCGCACGAGTTCAGCGGCGGGCAGCGCCAGCGGATCGGGATCGCGCGCGCGCTGGCGCTCGGCGCCGACTTCATCGTCTGCGACGAGCCGGTCAGCGCGCTCGACGTCTCGATCCAGGCCCAGATCGTCAACCTGATGCGCGACCTCCAGCGCGAGTTCCGCATCAGCTACCTCTTCATCGCGCACGACCTGGCCGTCGTCGAGCACGTCTCGGACCGGGTCTCGGTCATGTATCTCGGGAAGATCGTCGAGACGGCGCCGCGCGACGAGCTCTACGCCCGCCCGCTGCACCCGTACACGCGGGCGCTGATGGCGGCGATCCCGACGCCGGACCCGGAGGCGCGGATGGATGCGGCCCCGCTGCGGGGCGATCCGCCGAGCCCCGTGAATCCGCCGTCCGGCTGCCGCTTCCGCACCCGCTGCCCGCTCGCGATCCCCGCCTGCGCGGAGCAGGAACCCGAGCTCAAGTCCTACGGCCGCGACCACGTCGCCGCCTGCATCCGGATCGGCGAAGACGGCGGAGGCGATGAGGCACTGGGACGCCGCAGCGGGTGAAGCGCGAGACGGCGGGGTGAGCCGGCGGGG
>PWTM01000181.1 GCA_003563855.1 PVC group bacterium
GACGCCGTTGGAGTCGATCTCTACGCGCCCATCGTGGAGGAAGGTTTGCAGCCCGTCCCAGTGGCGATGGATATAGGCCAGCTTTTCACCGAGCCGGGATTGATGGGCGACAACCAACTTGTCCGCTGGCGTCAGCCAAGTTGGCCGGTGGCCCCAGCCGAAGGGAGGGCGTAGCCCGACCGTAGGCTGGGGCCACCGGCGCGGCTCTCTTCAGGGGAGTGGGTGCTGGTCGCTGCGGGCCGGTAGGGTCGGGATCTCTGCAACCAAACGGAGATCCAACCGTGCCGGGCAAACCCGTCACCGACCAGCAAGCGAGAGTCTACATGACCGACCGTCTTCATCACAGCCAGCGTGCCGCCGCCGCCCGGGCGGGCTTCAGCGAACGCACCGCCCGCCGCCTCAATGCCGATCTTCGGCTCCCCTCCGAGCGCAAGCCTGTCCGGGGACGCACCGTGCCCGATCCATTGGAGGCAGTCTGGGAGCCGATCCTCGTGCCGATCCTGAAGCGCGATCCGGCCGTGCAGGCCGTGACCCTGCTGCGGCACCTGCAGTTGACCGACCCTGACGCATTCCCGGACGACCGGATACGCCGGACGCTGGAGCGCCGGGTCCGCGACTGGCGCGCCCTGCACGGACCGGAGCGCGACGTGATCTTCCGCCAGACGCCCGAGCCGGGGCGCATGGCGCTGTCGGACTTCACCGACGCCAGCGGCCTTGGCGTGACGATCGCCGGCCAGCCGCTGGCGCATCGGCTCTACCACTTGGTGCTGGCCTACAGCGGCTGGGAGCATGCCGCCGTGGTGCTGGGCGGAGAGAGTTTCCCGGCGCTGGCCGAGAACCTCCAGAACGCGCTCTGGACCCTCGGCGGCGTGCCGCACGAGCACCGCACCGACAGCCTCTCCGCAGCTTACCGCAACCTCGATGCCGATGCCGCGGCCGACATCACCCGGCGCTACAACGACTTCTGCGCCCACTACAGCATGCTGGCCAGCCGCAACAATCCGGGCGAGGCGCATGAGAACGGCTCAGTCGAGGCCCACAACAACCACCTCAAGGTCGCACTCGACCAGGCCCTGATCCTGCGCGGATCCCGCGACTTTCCTGATCTTGCCAGCTGGCGCCGCTTCGTCGACGAGGTTGTGGCTCGCCGCAACCGGCGCCGCGAGGCTGCGGTGCGCTCCGAAATGGCCGCGCTCAAGCCGCTGCCCGTCCGGCGCACCACCGACTTCACCGCGGTGGTCGCGCGGGTCACGAAGACCGGGGGCTTCCTGGTTCATCAGGTCTTCTATTCCGCGCCCTCGCAATTGATCGGCAAACGCCTTCGGGTCCATGTCTACGACGACCGGATCGAGGCCTTCCTCGGCGCCACCCATGTCGTCACCCACCCGCGCCGACGCGGCCGCGATGACGGCCTGCGCGTTCATTGCGTCAACTATCACCATGTCATCCACGCCCTGCGCCGCAAACCGCAGGCGCTGGCCGGGTCGGTTTATCGTGACGGCCTGTTCCCGCGCTCGGAATATGCCGAGGCCTGGGCTGCGCTGTCGACCGCCTTGCCGCGCCGCGCCGCCTGCCGCCGCATGGTCGATCTGCTTGGGCTCGCCCATGACGAAGGCTGCGAGGCGGAACTGGCCTCCCTCATCGCCGACAGCCTCGCTCGGGATGAGCTCCCCGACGCCCGGGGCCTGAAAGAGAAGCTGGAACCACGCCGGCGCGCACTCCCGGACGACACGCCCGTCGCGCTCACCGATCTGGCCAGCTTCGACGCCCTGCTGGAGGGCCGCGCATGACCGCCCCCACAGCTCCGCGCCCCGTCGACGTCCACGCGCTGCCGGTGACGCTCACCGCACTGCGCCTGCCCAGCTTCCATCGCCATTGGCAGGCGCTGGCCGACCGCGCTGACGCCGAGGGTTGGCCAGCGTCACGATTTCTCGCCGCCCTCGCCGAGATCGAGCTGGCCGAACGCGACGCCCGGCGTATCCAGCGCCACCTGCAGCAGTCCCAGCTGCCCGGCGGCAAGACCCTCGCAACCCTCGACTTCAAGGCCCTGCCCGGCGTGACCCGAGCCCATATCGAGGCGCTGGCCGCAGGTGATTGGGTCGAGACCGGCGCCAACCTCATCGCCATCGGCAACTCGGGCGCCGGAAAGTCCCACGTCCTCTGTGCCATAGGCCATGCCCTCGTCGAGGCGGGCAAGCGCGTCCTCTACACCAGCACCACAGACATCGTGCAGCGGCTCCAGGCCGCCCGACGCGATCTCGCGCTCGAAGCCGCCATTGCCAAGCTCGACAAGTTCGACCTGATCATCCTCGACGACATCACCTATGCCCAGAAGGATCAGGCCGAAAGCTCCGTGCTCTTCGAACTCATCGCCCGGCGCTACGATACCAGAAGCCTCGCCATCGCCGCCAACCAACCCTTCAGCGCCTGGGACAAGATCTTCCCCGACCAGGCTGTCACCGTCGCCGCGATCGACGTTCGCCGGGCAGTCCGTCCACTGGAAGGCCTGCTTCTCCGGCTCACCGTTCACCACGCCACCATCCTCGAGATGAACGGCGACAGCTACCGAAGGCGTGCCGCGGCCGGACGGCAATCAGCCAAGCCTGACGCCGGAGCGACAACCTCCAGCGACAGCCTCGAAACC
>PWTM01000049.1 GCA_003563855.1 PVC group bacterium
CTCGAGCGGCTCGCCGTGGATGCCGATCCGCTCCGGCTCGAGGCGGAAGGGGCATGGATGCGCGACAACGACCGGATCCGCTTCCGGGTGGGCGGCGAGGGACCGTACGCGCTCTGGCGGCGCCTGCCGCTGCCGAAGGCCGCCGCGGCCGCGCTGGACGGACTCGAGATCGAAGGCGCGTCGCATGTCCGGTTCACCGCGGCCGCGGACGGCGCGTCGCGCGCGGACCCGCTTGCCCGCCTGACCGGGCGGTTCGAGGTTGCGGGCGCGGAGGCCTACGGCATGCCGGTCGAGCGGGCGGCCTGCCGGTACGCGTGGACGCGTCCGCGCCTGGAACTGCGCGAGATCGAGGGCCGCGTCGGGCGGGGTCGCGGCGCCGGCCCCGCCGCCGGCGAGGCCGATTTTGATTTCGCACGCCGTCGGTGGGCCGTGCGCGGACGCGCTTCGTTCGATCCCCACTTCGTGTTGCCGCTGCTCTATGCCGACCTGGCCCGGCACACCGCGGCCATGCGCTGGCGCGACGCCCCGCCCGAGGCCGAGTTCTCGATCGAGGGGACCGTTGGCGACCAGCACACGACCGTGCTGCAGGCCCGCGTACGCGGGGCCGACCTCGTCTACCACGGAAGCGCGATCGACCACATCGAGACCGATGTCTCGCTCGAGGCCGGCGTCCTGGTCTTCGAACGGCTGCGCGCGCGGCGGCCGGAAGGCGTCGTCGAAGGCATCGTGCTGCAGGACATCCCGGCCGAGCGGGTTACGTTCGACATCGAGAGCCGGGCCCACCCGCACGCCGTCGCCCGGGTCATCGGCGCCGAGGCCCATCGCCTCGCCCAGCGCTTCCGGTTCGAGGGGCCCGTACACGCGCGGGCCCGGGGCTGGGCGGATACGCGGCCGGACGGGCGCATGTCGTTCGCGGCGCAGGTCGAGGGCGAGCGCCTGGGCATGAACCGTTTCCTGCTCGAGCGGGCAACCTTCGACCTGGTCGGCGAGGACCGCTCGATCCTCGTGCGCAACCTCCGCGGCGTCTATGCGGGCGGCGGCGTCGCCGGCGAATTCGAGATGCGCCTCCCCGAATCGCCCCGGGACCCGATCGGCTACGCGATCGAAGGGCGCGTGGCCGGCGTCGACCTCGCGGAGCTGGCCTCCGACCTGGCCCGCGAGGACCTCGATGCCTACCGCGGCCGCCTCGATGCGAGCCTGCGCATGCGCGGGTTCATGGGCGAGGGGCAGGGACCGAACGCGCAAGGCGAGGGGCGGCTGCGCGTTCAGGGCGATGGGCTGTTGCGCACCCCGCTCTTCGGCGGGCTCTCCGCCTGGCTCTCGCGGCTCTATCCCGGGTTCGGTTTCCTCTCCCAGGACGACCTCCGGGTGCCGTTCACGATCGCCGACGAACGGTTCCGCTCCGAGGATATCCGCCTGGAAGGCGGATTGGTCAGCATCACGGGCGCCGGCGAGATCGGATTCGACTTCGGCGTCGAGGGCCGCGTCCAGGTCCGGCTGCTGCGTCGCGGGGTCGTCGCCGACGTGCTGCGGTTCTTCACGACGCCGCTGACCCGCCTCTTCGAATTCGAACTCGGCGGGTCCCTCGAAGAGCCGCGCTGGCGGCCGCGAAATATCCCGTTCGATTAGCCGGGCGCGGGGCGTCCGTTCGCCCCCGCGCCCCCCGCCGGTCGGCGCGTCAGTTCGCGTACTTGACCGTGCAGCCGTAGGCCCGCGTCTGCGCCGGCTCGACCGGCCGGCCGGCCCGCGCGTTCTCCAGCGCGCGCAGCACGTAGTTCTCCGCCCGCTCGATGTCGGCCGGGTTCGCGCTGCGGATGCTGTCGATCGCGCCCATGTATACGAGTGTTCCTTCCGGATCGATCACGTACATGTGCGGCGTATGCGTCGCCCCGTAGGCGCGGCCGACACGGCCGTCCGGGTCGAGCAGCAGCGCGGTGGGTGCGACGTTCCACTCCGTGTTCCGGCGCGCCCAGGTTTCCGCGTCGAAATGTCCCTGCTGGCCCGGCGCCGAGGAGCAGATCGTCAGCCAGACGCTGTCCTCGCGCCCGCCCACCTCGCGTTGCCAGCGCTGCATGTGGCCGCCGCTGTAGAACTTCCGGACGAACGGGCAGTCATAGTTCGTCCACTCCAGCACGACCCACCGCCCGCGGAACTGCCGCAGCGTGTGCTCGTTGCCCTGGAGACAGCGGAGCGAAAAGTCCGGCGCCTCCGCGCCGGGCCGCGCGCCCTGTTGCTGCGCGAACACGGTCCACGCGATGCCCGCGGCCAGCGCCGCGGCCAGCCATCCTGTTGTCCGTTTCATCGGTCTTCTCCTTCGGTTGACCCGGTTGCGTTCCGGCCGTTTCCGCGCCGGCCCCAGGCCCGGCCGGCGTCCGACCGCTCCTAGCCGTCGGCGTTCGCGCGCCGCAGCTCGATTTCCAGTGCCTGGATCCGGTCTTCCGGCCCCTCGATCCAAAGTGCCCCGCGCAGCGCGTCGCCCGGGTCGACCCGCATGACATCGCGCGTGAGCGCCAGCTCAAAGCCCGCGTTCGCCCGGCGCAGCCGCTGTGCGGCGGCGGGCTCGACCACCCCTTCCCGGTAGGGCAGGAAGACCACCGATGCACGGGCGGGAAGCCGGAAGTCCTCCGGCGGTGTGAACGAAAGCGTAAGCGTGCGCTCGTCCATCTCCATCCGGCCGGTCCAGCCCTCCGCCGCGGGCGGAACCTTGGCCCGCGCCGCCGCGATGCGCCGGGCGCCCTCGGCGTCGGGCCGCGGGGCCTCGGCGACCGGCAGGGTCACCGCGAGGTCCGCGCCCCCCGGAACGCAGGCCTCCCGGCAGATCAGCCAGTCGGCGCGGAACCGGAGTTCAACGCGCCCGTTCTCCGGGTCGAGCCTCTCCGGCGCCTGGATGCGCACAGGCAGGAGGACCCCGTTCTTGTAGCCGAAACTCCGCAGCGGCGGTTCGTCGAAGATCTCCGGAAGCGGCCACTCGATCTCGCCCGCCTCGAACCCTTCCGGCAGCGACCAGCGGATGGTCGTCGGAAGACCGGCGTCGCCCGGGTTCCGCCAGTAGACGTAGGCATCGCGCGGCATCGTCAGCGCCAGCGCGACCGTGAAGGACTGCCCCGGGGCAATCGCCGCCGCGTCCGTCACCGCCGCGGCCTGCGCCTCCAGCCGGTCGGCCAAAGCCGAACCCGCCGCCAGCACGACTCCCGCCGCCAGAATTGCGAATCTCCGCATGCCCAACTCCTTGCGCTTGCCTCCACACTAACACGCCACGCCCCCGTTGTCCAGACGGCGAGGGGGCCGCGCGTATTCACACCCCCCCCGATTCGCCTTGCGCCGGGGCGCCGGGATGGTAGAGTCAACCGCCCGGCGCCGCGACCCCATCGTCCAGGGGACTAGGACACCAGGTTTTCATCCTGGAAACACGGGTTCGAATCCCGTTGGGGTCGCCAATCTTCCCCCTACGCCGGGCGGTCGATGGCGAAGGCGGCGATGGCCTGGAGGGGTTCCGCCGCGGCGCCGATCCCGTCGAGCTGGTCGCGGGCTTCCTCGATCAGCGCGCGCGCTCGGGCGCGCGCCTCGTCGAGGCCGTAGACCGCCACGGCCGTAAGCTTGCCGCGCGCCGTGTCGCTCCCCGCGGCCTTGCCGAGCGCTTCGGGCGTAGACGTCGCGTTGAGCAGGTCGTCGGCGATCTGGAAGGCGATCCCCAGCCGATCGCCGTAACAGCCCAGCCGGTCGACCTCTCCGGCATCGGCGCCCGCCGCGATCGCGCCCATCCGGCAGGCGGCCTCGAAAAGCCGGGCGGTCTTGTTCCGGTGGATGAACTCGAGGCGGTCCGCCGTCGGCGCCTCGCCCTCGGCCGCCAGGTCTTCGAACTGGCCGCCCGCGAGGCCGCGGCTCCCGACCGCGTGCGCCAGCTCGCCCGCCAGCGCGCAGGGCGGGTGGGGCGCCGGCGCCGGGCATTCGGCCAGCAGCTCGAAGGAGAGGGTCAACAACGCGTCGCCTGCGAGGATCGCGTTCGCCTCGCCGAAGACCCGGTGCGTCGTCGGCCGGCCGCGGCGCAGGTCGTCGTTGTCCATCGCCGGCAGGTCGTCGTGGATCAGCGTGTAGGTGTGGAGCAGCTCGATCGCCGCCGCCGCGGGGTCGAGATCGATCCGCGCGCCGCCGAACGCCTCGGCGCAGGCCCGGCAGAGAATCGGGCGCAGCCGCTTCCCGCCCGCCAGCGCCGCGTAGCGCATCGCCGCGTGCAGCTTCGCCGGGCGCTCGTCCTCCGGCGGCAGGCGTCGGTCGAGCACGGCCTCAATCCAGCCCTTTCGCTCCTCCAGGTAAGCGGCAAGCTCGAACATGGCGTCACCTCGGTTCTTGCGGCGCGGACAGTAAACGCTATCTTGTGGCCGACTTCAACGCCTGTTGCCGTGTCTTCCGGGCCGGACCCCGGCGGACGGCGGCCGGGGGCCCGTGAAGAAAGGGAGGGACGGCGCGTATGTGGGCGGTGCTGGCCGTGAGCCTGGCGTTGCTCGCCGTAGCGCTCTGGAACGCGCTCGCCTGGCCACGGGTCGGTGCGGGGGCGACCGCCGCACCGCCGCTGGACATCTCCGTGCTGATCCCTGCCCGGAACGAGGCTCCGCGCATCACGGGCTGCCTCGAGGCGGCGCTCGCGCAGGCGGCGCCGGTCCGGGAGGTGCTGGTATACGATGACCATTCGTCGGACGGAACGGCGGACCGGGTCCGCGAAGCGACGGCGCGGGACGGGCGCGTGCGCCTGGTCCCGCCGGCTGCGCTGCCCGCCGGCTGGTGCGGCAAGCCGTTCGCCTGCGCGCAGCTCGCCGGCGCGGCCGTGGGCCGGTGGGTGCTTTTCCTCGATGCGGACACGCGGCTGCAGCCGGGCGCGCTCGAGGCGATGGCCGCCGAGGTCCGGCGGCGCGAAGCGACGCTGCTCTCCTGCTGGCCGGGGCTCGACATCGAGGGATTCTGGGAGCGGCTCCTGATGCCCATGCTCAACTTCGTCGTCTTCAGCATCTTCCCCGCCCCTTATTCGCTGCGCTCGATGCGCGCCTCGCTCGCCCTCGCGCACGGCGCCTGCCTGCTTGTCGAGCGCGATGCCTACCTCGCCGCGGGCGGGCACGAGGCCGTACGAACCGAGATTTTCGAGGACACGATGCTCGCCCGGCATTGGCGCCGGTCCGGCCGCCGCGGTGTCTGCCTCGACGGCTCGAACGTCGCGCGCGTGCGCATGTACGCCGACCTGCGCGGCATCTGGCTCGGGTTCCGCAAGAACTTCCGGCCGGCCTTCCGGACGGCCGCGGGGTTCTGGGCGTTCTGGCTGTTCCACGCCGCCGTCTTCGCCCTGCCGCCGCTCCTCGCGGCGGCGGCGCTGGCGGGGCTGGTTCCCGGAGCGCTGCTCGCGCCGGCCGCGGGCGCCGCCGGCGCGGCGGTCGCGATCCGGCTCGCGCAGGCCGCACGCTTCGGGTTCCCGGCCTGGAGCGCCGTGCTCCACCCGGTCGCCGAACTGGCGTTGCTCGGGCTGGGCCTCGACTCCTGGGCGCGCTACCGACTGGGCGGCGGCGTGACGTGGAAGGACCGGCGCTACGGCGGGCGCGGCGGCGGCCCGGGCGCGACGCCCGGCGGGGAGGAATCCGGCGATGCCTGAGAAAGCTCAACGCGTAGCGGTGATCGGGGCGGGGCTTGGCGGCCTGGCGCTCGGGCTGAGGCTGGCGGCCCGCGGCCGCCGCGTGACGCTCTTCGAACAGGACGCCCGGCCCGGCGGGAAGATGAACCGGCTCCAGCGCGACGGGTTCACCTTCGACACCGGGCCCTCGCTGGTGACGCTGCCGCACGTCTTCGCCGAGCTCTTCGAGGCCGCCGGGCTCCGCATCGAGGACCACGTCGAACTCATGCCCGTCCGGCCGTTCGCGGCCTACCGGCTCGCCGACGGCACGGCCTTCGAGCACTCGGCCGACCTGCCCTCCTGGCTGGCGACCGTCCGCCGCCTCGAGGACGGCCCGGCCACCGGCTACCTGCGCTTCATGGACCTCGCCGCGCGGCTGCACGAGGTCTCGCGCCACACGTTCCTCGCCGCCTCGCCCTGGGAGCGGCCGCGCCCGCCGCCCCTGCGCGTGCTCCTGCGCGTCCCCTGGCGCCAGGGGTTCGGCAACTACGCGCGCGTGGTCGAACGGCACCTGCGCTCGGACGCCCTGCGCCGGTTCCTCTTCCGCTACCCGACGTACGTCGGCTCCTCGCCCTGGCGGACGCCCTCGACGCTGGCGGTCATCCCCTGGATCGAACACACGTTCGGCGCCTGGCATATCCGGGGCGGGCTCTATGCGCTGGTCGAGGCGATCGCGCGCGCGGGCGCCTCGCTCGGGATGGAGGTGCGGACCGGCGCCCGCGTGACGCGAATCCTGCAGGAGGGCGGCCGGGCGCGGGGCGTCGAGCTGGCCGACGGCACGCGAGCGGAGGCGGACGTCGTCGTGATGAACGGCGACGCGTCGACCGTCCCGCGGCTGCTGGACCCGGACGCGCCCGCGGGCCTGCCGGAATCCGAGCGCTCGCTCTCCGGGTTCGTCCTGCTCCTCGGGCTGCCGCGCCGGGTACCGGGCGAGGCGCACCACCGCGTCTTCTTCTCGGCGGACTACCGGCGCGAGTTCGATGACCTCTTCGAGCGCCGGATCTTTCCCGACGACCCGACGGTCTACGTCAACCTGCCGGCGCGCACGGACCCTTCGATGGCGCCGCCGGGCGGCGAGACGGTCTTCGTCATGGCGAACGCGCCGGCGAACGACGGCGACGCCTGGGACGCCGCGGCGGTCGAGCGCGCCACCGCCCGCGTCTTCGCCCGGTTGCGGGCGGGCGGGTTCCCGGATGCGGCCGACGCCGTCGTGCGCGAGGCCTGGACGCCGCGGCGCATCGGAGAGACCTACGGCATGCCGGGCGGCGCGATCTACGGGACGCATTCGCACGGGTACCGCCGCGCCTTCCTCCGGCCGCCGAACCGCGACCGGCGCCTGCGCGGGCTTTACGCGGTCGGCGGCAGCACACACCCCGGCGGCGGAACGCCGACGGTGCTGATGTCGGCCCGGATCGTCCAGGCGCTGATCGAGGCGCGCGAGTGACGTCAGAAAGAGCAGAGGCCAACCACGGATGAACACGGATTCGCACGGATACTCGGGCATCCTGCACGCCGTTTCCGACGCACGCAGTTCCCCATCCGTGTCTATCCGTGTTCATCCGTGGTTCGACGGCTCCGTATAGGGGGACCTGTAGAAGAGGGGGAGTGCAACACCCGAACACCGGGGAGGAGCGACGATGACGGAAAAGGATCAACGGGGATGGCGGGCCGCGGTGGCGGCGCTGACCGTGCGGCAGGCGGCGGGGCTTGCGCTGGGCGTGGGCTTCCTGCTCTTCTGGTTCGGAGGGCTATGGAGCTACATGGTCTGGGGCGGACCGCCCGAACGGACGGCGTGGGCGGCGCCCTTCTTCCTGCTGCTGGCGGCGGTTGCCGCCTTGGCCGGCGCGGGCGGCCGGGAAGCGTGGCGGCTGGCGCTGGCCGGCCTGATCGGTTTCGCCGCGGAGCTGGCCGGCACACGCACGGGCTTCCCGTTCGGCGGCTATCGCTACACCGAGGCGCTGGGTCCGCAGGTGGGCAGCGTCCCGCTCGTGCTCGCCTGCGCCTGGGTCGTTGTCTTCGCGCACGCCCGGCAGGTCGTCCGCATCGTCCCGCGGGCCGTCGCGCGGCTCCTGCTGACAGCCGCCTGGCTGGTCGGGCTCGACCTCGTCATCGACCCGCTGGCGGCCGGGCCGCTGGACTACTGGAGCTGGACGGAAACCGGTTTCTGGCACGGAGTTCCGTGGACCAACTTCGCGGGCTGGGCGTTCGTCGGCCTCGTGCTGGCGGCCACGGCGCCGGCCGCGGCCCCGCCGCGGCCCTGGACGCGTCGCGTCGGCCTCGGCGTGCTGCTCTTCTTCACGATCCTCGCCGCCGCCCACCGTCTTCACTACGCAACCCTCGCCGGCACGGTCCTGGTCGCTGTCGACCTGCTGCTCGGCCGCACCGCGCGCACGTCGCCCGCGCCGTAGCGGTACCGATTACGAAGATTTTCACGGGGGATCCGGCTGAAGAGGCCGCGCCTCGTCACCCTAATCTGCGAAATCTGCGAAATCTGTGGACAATCCGCTCCCTGGAGAACACGAAGATCCCCGAGAGATCAGGACCGGGAGGTCCGGCCACCGTCCCCCTGATCCTCGAACCCATCCGATCCTGTCTCTCTTCTTCGTCCGCAGATTACGCAGATTGCGCAGATTTGGCGAAAGAAGCAGGCGAGCAATCTCTTTCCCATCTACCTGAGTAGCTACGAGAAGGGAAGGACGCGAGAACGAAGGCGCAGCGAAGATGTCAGCGTGGCTTCAAACGGGTGTGCGTTGCGGACACGGGTGCGGGGACTCGCGAATAGGGTTGATAGTCACTCCTGCGGCGCCCGCACCGGGTTGTGTATTGCTTGCACGAAGGCTCACACATGGAATACCGATGCCGGTTGGGGACTGTGTAACTACGAAACACGCGAAAGGCGCGAAAATGGCAAATACGAAGATCGTCTTCAGGGCGGAGAGCTACAGGATCATCGGTGCCTGCTTCGGGACTCCCTTTACTGCCCACTGCCTACTGCCTACTGCCTACGGCCAACTGCTTTCCCGCCGCCCGGGCCGGACCGGGCCAGCGCCTCGCGCATCTTCTCCTCGACCCGCTCGCACAGCGCCCTCGGTCGCAGCACCCTGACGTCGGGTTGCCATGAGAGCACGAATTCCTGGGATCCATGCTCACATGCCCCTCCAGCGCCGCGGCCACCCGCGCGAGAGCCGACTGCATATCCGCCTCCAGCGGCGTTCCGCGGAACGCCGCCATCACCTTGCGCGCGATGCCCAGCGCAAAGACCTCCCGCCGGTCCAGCTTCAGCGCCGGCACCGTCCATGCCGGATCGGTAAGGAAGTACCCCTTGCGTGAGGCGTCGTAAGCGATGGGCGCACCCCAGTCGTCGCGGAGGAAGTCCAGGTCGCGCAGCGCGGTCTGCCGGCCCATCCCGAATGCCTCGCGAAACGCGGTGCAGTTCGGATACCTGCCCGAGCGGGTGCCCTGCCGGATCATCTCGAGGATGCCCTGCACGCGCATGAACTGTGGCCGGACAGAAAATTTCACGGATCTTCGACCTGTACCGTTAGATGGGACAGGTCGTGTTCTACCATGCGCGCGTGAACAGGCAAGGCCCATCGCCCGGACACCGGAAGGAAGCCCGCCCCGACGGGCACCCGGCCCCCCGTCATCGCAGCCCCTTCATCGAGAAGGTGCGCGGCGTGCTGCGCGTCGAGCGCTACGCCTACGCCACCGAGAAGACCTATGTTCACTGGATCGTCCGCTATATCCGCTTCCACCGCATGCGGCACCCGGCCGAGATGGGCGAACCGGAGGTCAAGGCGTTCCTCACGCACCTGGCCGTGGAGGGCAACGTCTCGCCCGCTACCCAGACCCAGGCCCTCTGTGCTCTGGTCTTCCTCTATAAGCACGTCCTCGAACAGCCGCTCGGCGACCTTGGCGGCTACGCCTGGCCGGTGCGGCGTCCGAGACTGCCGGTGGTCCTCTCGGTCGAGGAGGTCCGGCGCCTGCTCGACCGCATGCGCGGCGTGCCCCGGCTGGTGGCCGTGCTGATGTACGGGACGGGCATGCGGCTTCAGGAGGCCCTGACGCTGCGGGTCAAGGACCTGGACTTCCATCGCCGCACGCTCGTCATCCGCGACGGCAAGGGCGCGAAGGACCGCGCGGCGGTCCTGCCCGAATCGCTGATCGAGCCGCTGAAGGCCCATCTCGTGAAGGTCGTCGCCCTGCACGAGCGCGACCTGCGCGAGGGCCATGGCGCCGTCAGCCTGCCCTTCGCGCTCAAGGAGAAGTACCCGAACGCCGCGACCGCCTGGGGCTGGCAGTTCGTCTTCCCCTCGGGGAACGTCTCCGAGGACCCCCGGGAGCCGGGCGTGTTCCGGCGGCACCACATCTACCCGAACACGATCCAGCGGGCCGTGCGCCGGGCGGCGCAGGAGGCCGGAATCCAGAAGCACGTCCGCACGCATACCCTCAGGCACAGCTTCGCAACGCACCTCCTGGAGTCGGGTACCGACCTGCGCACGATCCAGGAACTGCTCGGTCATGCCGACGTCAAGACGACGGAGATCTACACCCACGTCCTGAACAAGGGGCCCCGGGGCGTAACCAGCCCGGCC
>PWTM01000277.1 GCA_003563855.1 PVC group bacterium
CGGCGGGATGGCGCCGGCCGCCGGGGTGGCGGGCCTGCGGCTCCTGCGCCCGATGCTGGGGCTGGACCGCGAGGCGCCGCGCGACTTCCTGCGGGCCGCGGGCATCGCCTGGCGCGAGGACGCCTCGAACCGGTCGCCCCGGTTCCGGCGCAACCGGGTCCGCCGCGAGATCCTTCCCCTGATCGAGCGGCGGCTCAACCCGTCCGCCGTCGAGGCCCTGGCGCGCACGGCCGATCTCCTGCGCGAGGAGGACGCCTGGATGGACGAGGCCGCCCGCCGGCGGCTTGCCGGGTGCCGGACGGGGACCGGCGGACGGCGGCTCGACGCCGACCGGTTGCGGCGGGTTCCCATCCCGCTCCGGCGCCGCGCCTGGCGGCTCTGGCTGCAGGCGGCGGGTGTGCCGGCCGGGCGGATCGACGCCGCGGCCGTCGCGCGCGGCGACGCGCTGCTCGAGCGCCGCGACGGCAGCGCCTGGATGCCGCTGGGCGGCGGACTGCGCCTCGAGCGCCGGTACGCGGAGATCCGCCTCGCGCGCATGCCGGCGCCGGGCGCGCGCCGGGCGCCCGCCCGCGTTCCGCTCGCAGCGCCCGGCGTCACGGAATTGCCCGCGTTCGGATGCCGGGCGCGCGCCGACTGGGCCCGCGGGTTTCCGACGGCGGCGGATGCCGGGGCCGGCTGCCGGCTTCCCGCGGCCTGTGCGCTCGACCGGCGCCGCGCCGCGGCCGCCACGCTGTTCTTCCGGGCCCGGAAACCCGGCGACCGCATCGCGCCGCTGGGTCTGCGCGGCCGCCGCAAGCTGCAGGATATCCTGGTCGACGCCCGCCTCCCGCGGGCGGAGCGCGACCGTCTCCCGATCCTCGTCTGCGGCCGCGAGATCGTCTGGGTGCCGGGCTACCGCATCGCCCGCGCCTGGGCCGTCGCCGGCCCCGATGCCCCCGCCCTGCGCATCCGGATCGAGCGCAACGGGGGTTGAGCGGGATAGAGGTCGTCCTCGTCCTCGTCCTCGATCTTCCCCGCATCTTCCCGGACAACGAATGCGGGCTCCAATCGTCCGCCGCTATCGTCGCCCCTTATCGTCGTCGGAGCTTGTTCTTGAGTGGCTAGGACGTGTATGCGGGTAAGAGTATACGGGTAAGCATGCGGGTAAGTGTTTACGGGTAAGAGTGGGCGGGTAAGAGTGGGAAGCTGCTTCGTCGCGTGGCAGGCATGCTTGCGGCGCTTTCTAAGGCGTTAACCACCAAATGACACCCGAACGCCCTTAACCGATCCCCCTTAACCGCATACTCTTACCCGTATACTCTTACCCGACCACCCTTACCCGATCCGCTCGCGCCGCTTTGTCCACTATAGCTGCAGCGACTGGGAAAGCCCCATCAGCGAACAGGTGTCCCGTTTCGGAACTCAGGAAGACGGTGTCCCTCCTTCGCGCTGCGCTTGCTACGGAGGGCGGGCTGCCGTCCCGGGCGCGCGGTGCGCCCGGGACTCTGCCACCGCATACATGCCTTGCCAGATGTGTTACAATTATTACCGATGCAAGAGCCCAGGAAACCGGTGGGGGCGCCGAGGCGCGTGCTGTTCGCCGCCCCCTGGTGGCACGAGGATCTCATGCGGGGGATGGCATGGCACGCGGCGGAGCGCGGCTGGCATCTGAACCTGGAGACGGCGCTTTCGGGCCGGCTGCCGGAGCGGTGGGCCGGCGACGGAGTGCTGACGACGCTGGGCGGCGATCCGGTCGCGTTGAAGCGGTTCCTTGTGCACGCGCGCTGCCCGGCGGTTTCGCTGAGCCTGAACTGCCCGGAGTTCGAACGGTCGACGCCATCGGCGCGGCCTGCGGCTTCGGCGACCGCATCAACCTCCACCGCCAGTTTCGCCGTCATGTCGGCATGAGCCCGGGGAAGTTTCGGGAAATGCCGACACCCCCGCCAAACGAAACCGCCCCCCGGTCTCCCGGGAGGCGGTCGTCATCAGCCGATGGAAGGAAGCGCCTTACTTCCGGCGCAGCCGGCGGCGGACGACCAGGGCCGCGCCGAAGAGGCCGAGCAGACTGACCGTGCCGGGTTCGGGGATGAGGGTACCGGTGAGTTCGAGCCCCTGCAGCGACTTGTGGTGCCCCCAGCCGTCACCGCGGGCCTGGACGAGCAGCGTGTATGTCTCGCTGTCGTCGAGCTCCGGCAAACTGGTCAGATCCACGATACTCTGATAGGTCACGCCGGGGTAACCGCTGAAGGCCGGAGAGACCGAGCCAAGCACACCGCTGATGCTGCCCGTGAGCGTGACGGCCTCGGCGCCGGTCTTGTTCTGGGTCGTGTTGTCCGCGCCGCCCCCGGTCGTCAGCCGCATATCCAGAATCAGCGAACTCAATTGGATCGCGGTGTACCCGCCGGGCAAATCGAGATCGAACGCGATGTTCGTGTCCCGCCCGCCGTCGGTCATGTTGCGATTCACGTCGATCTCGTCGTCAGTTACGTTGTGGAACCCCACGGGGGTTGTGCCGTCATCCCCCCGATAAAACGTCAGCGAGGTCGGCGGCGCTTCAATGCCATTCACCGTGTCCCACGTGAAGTCCGAGGCGATTCCGGTAGCGCTGTCCTTCGAGACACCCGTGAAGTCGGTTTCGAGGATCGTCGTCGCCCGGGC
>PWTM01000266.1 GCA_003563855.1 PVC group bacterium
GCCGCATAGCCTCTACTCGATAACGCCTCAACTACAGATTCTGTAGCATAGGCCGCGACAGAAATGGCTGCAGCCGCGCTAACCACGCCATTGATCATTGCCTTCATATTCATGCGAACGCTGGCGGTGACGGGCGGCGGGAAGCCGTACCGTCCACCGGCCTTGTTGGGAGCCCGTCTACACTCCGCTGAACGATACCGCCATTCCCCAGAACAACCAGGATGCGAACGCCAGGATGGTAAGGATCGCAGTGGCACGACTCGGCCAGATGGGATGCGCAAACAGCAGTGTGAGGTTGACCGCACCCATGCTTGCCCATTCAGACTGTTCGGGGAGGATCCAAAGCGCTGAGAACGGCCCGGCCACGACCGAATACCAAAGGGTGAACAGGGCCGGGGAGAACACGAATGTCTTCACGGCGACGAGCATGCAGAGCCCGGCTGCGGCTAACGCCAGGAGAATCACTGCGGGAACGAACACCTTCAAGCGTGCGGGCAATGATGCGAATCTCGCCTTTGAATCAGGCTTCGTGCTTTTTTCTTCTGTCATAGTCTTTGCTCCCAACAGCAGTATTTTACGTCACGATGTCCGAAAGACCGATCCTTCGGACATCGGGGCTCTTCAAGCCCGGTTCTCCTTGCCTCCGCCTGCCCTCCACGCCGCACCGGACGGGAAGACGGGCAGCAGGAGCAGACCCAGCAGCAGCGCGTGAAACGCCGGGGCGACGGCCCACAGCCCCGTGTCACCGACGACATCGCGGGCGGGCGTCAGCTCGCGCATCCAGTCGGTCCGCCGCGCCTGGAGCAGGAGCGCCGACGTAAGCGGCGACGACAGGCTGTAGAGCTGAAGGTTCCGGCCCGCCGTTCCCGTCGCGAACCGGCGCGAGGTAAAGGTGATCGCGGGACCGAGCACGAGGACCAGGGCGAGCAGGCCGGCGACGGCCAGCCCGATGAACCGGCCACGCACGGTCCGCCGGTCCGCGAGACGGAAGGCCAGCATCGCGAGCATGGCGGGCGTCACCCAGACCGAGGCGCCGACCAGGGCCATGGCGGCGCCGGGGGCCTGTGTGGGCCCGATCGTCCGGCGTAGCATAACCAGGCCGAGCCCGGCCGCGATGGCCAGCAGGGAGGTGTAGCCCAGCGGCCCGGTCAGGAGCCGCCTGCCGAGGCCGACCGCGCGCGAACCGCCGGGCCGGGCACGGGCGCTTCGGATCACCGGCAGGCTCGCCCCGATCCACGGGGCGAGCAGGCCCAGGCTGACCAGCGCGGCAACGATCGCCATCGAGAAGCGGGCGCCGGCTTCGACCGGAGACGGGGCGGGCCCGTTGCCGCCGATATGGGTCGCCGTCCCCGCGACCAGCAGCGTCCAGGCCAGGAGGGCGAAGGCGCGCATGACCCCGTAGCGTCGCTCCTCGGCGAACTTGAGTCGCTGCACGGCGGCCGCGAAGAGCGCAACGGTGACCGCGAGCAGGAGGCCGAAGACCAGGGGCCAGCCGGTCCCGATCGCGTGCGCGTGCCGCTCCATGCCGTCGCCAAGCATCGCCCGCAGAAACAGCGTCGCGTTCACCCCCCGGAGCACGGGCGGGGCATCCTCCAGCAGGAACGGCCCGAAGGCGGCGACGATCACCGTGCAGACGGCCGCCGCCGGAATCGCGGAGATGCTGCGTTCGAATCGGGTCGACCAGTAGAGGCCCATCGCGCCCGCCGCGATGGTGAGCAGCAGGGTATAGCCCCACCCGAGCGCCACGCGATCGAGCGAGACGCCGCCGAGCAGGTAGGCGACCGCGGCAAACGGCAGGGCAACGGCGAGGAGCATCGCGAAGACGGCCATCGCCGACGCCAGCTTGGCCAGGAGAACGCGCCGGGGACTGACCGGCGTGGCCATAAGGCTGTCGAAGGTCTTGTGCTCCTTCTCGCCGCTGACGGTCGAGGCGGTGACCAGGGGCGCGACGAAGAACAGCAGAACGGCCTGCGCGTGAAGCAGGGTGTTCAGCAGGCTTCGGCCCGTTTCCCACGCCGGGCGCCGCAGGTCGAGGACCAGCATCACCGCCCCGATGCCGCAGAGCGCGAGGACGTAGACCAGCTCGATCGCCATCGCCGCCCGGGCGCGCAGGCGGGTGCGAAGCTCTTTCATCAGCAACGGATCCCGGCGCCACGCGCTCACGTCAGCTCGCCTTTCGTCATGTGGAGGAACACCTGTTTGAGCCGTGCGCCCCCGGCGGCCGGAAGGAGCACCCGCACGTCGTGCTCCACCATGCGGCGCACGACCTCCGCGACGGCGTCGTCGCCGCCGGAGACATCCAGCCAGAGTCCGTCCTCCGCCGGCCCTGCCCCGCGGACCCCCGGCAGGGTCGGGGCCAGCGCCAGCGCGCGATCCCGGTCGGCCCGCGGGCTCAGCAGCAGCAGGCGGCGGGCGCCCGCACCGTGGGCTTCCTCCGGCCGCATCTCGTGGACCCCGACGAGGCGGCCCGCTTCCATCACGCCGACCATGGAGCACACGTGCTCGAGCTCGTCGAGGATGTGCGAGGAGATCAGGACCGTCACGCCGTCCGCGGCGGTCCGGCGCAGCGCATCGACCATCTCGTTCCGGCCGCGCGGGTCCATGCCCGAGGCCGGTTCGTCCAGGATCAGCACGCGCGGACGGTGGACCCAGGCGCGGGCCAGGTAGAGCCGCTGCTTCATGCCGCGCGAGAGCGTGTGGATCAGGGCGTCGCGTTTCCCGGCAAGCGCCACGGACGCAATCGCCGCCTCGACCTTCCCGGCAAGGTCCGCGCCGCGCAGCCCGTACATGCCGCCAAAGAACGCCAGGTATTCGCGCACCGTCAGGTAGTCGTACACCCCGAAGAAGTCGGCCATGTACCCGATGCTCCGGCGCACGTCATCGCGTTCGGCGAGCACGTCGAACCCGCAGACGCGCGCCGCGCCCCCGCTGGGGCGGAGCAGGCCGGCGAGCACCTTCAGCGTGCTGGTCTTGCCCGCGCCGTTCGGTCCGACCAGGCCGAAGACGGTACCGGCCCCGACGCGGAGGGAGACGCCGCGCACCGCCTCCAGCGCGCCGTAGGCCACGCGAAGGTTATCCACATCGATGACCGGCTCAGCGCTCATCCCCGGGCCCTCCCCCGCCGACCGTTACATCCAGGGACCGGACGGCCTGCCACAGGCCGAGGATCTGGTCCTCGGCCATCGGCGCGACCGGCCGCACGCGCAGGGCGAGGACCGGCGCGCCCGGAAGCAGGAACCCGGCGCCGCCGGCGCCGACCGGCAGGCGGTGCGCCTCGGTCGCGGCGCGACCCAGCTCGACCCAAGCGCCGTCCGCCCAGCGAAACGCCTCGAGCGCGGCTTCCACGTGCGGCGGTTCGCCCGGTTCGGGAACGCCGCGATCCCAGAGCACGTGCACGGCCGCTGACGGGGCGACCGGCGCGGGCAGGGCAAGGAAGACCGGGGCCGGCATCGGGGGCGACCGCGACGCCGGCGGCGTCCTCTCGTCCTCGTCCGGCGTCAGACCCGGCGTCGCCGGAAGCGCGGACCGAAGCGCGAGGGCATGCGGGATGAAGGCGAAGGGGACGTGCTCCCACAGGTCTTCCCACGGATCGCTGGCCGCGTACCGGTCGCCGGCCACCCGCCGCGGCACGCGGAGTTGATGCGCGAACCCGGCCGGCACGACGGCCGGGTCCGCCCAGGCCATGTCAACGGTGGCCGCCAGCAGCCGGACACCATCGTGACGCACCGCGGCGGTCCCGCCCGCCACGTCGAGCAACGGCACGGGCGCGGTGTCCAGGCCCAAAGCCACGGGGCTCGTGGTCGTACGGAACAAGGCATGCGCGCTGTAGAGCAGGTCCTCGTGCGGCTCGAGGGCCTCCAGGTCCGCGAACGGACCGACGGCGATGTGGTAGCGTCCGCAGCCCTGGCACCTCCCCATCCTTCGCTCCGCGTCCTCCCCGAGGACCATCTCGAACGGCGTGGCGGAATGCGGCGGCAGGTCGCCCAGGAGCACCCGGTCGGACCCGAAGTAGACCATTGCATGACGGACCGGCCTGGCGGTGCGATTCTCCACCGTTCCGCGGAGGCGATTCACCGACACGGCCTCCGCCTGCGCCCGCAGGCCGGCCTCCGCCTCGGGCCGGCGCGCCGTGAAGAAGCGCATGGCCCAGCGGTCGATCTCGACCCCTTCCAACCGCACGCCCGCGGCGTCCGTCGTTCGCAGGAGGCGCGGGTCGGCCTCGAGGGAGAACCGGTACAACGCATCAAGGTCCTCGATACGGAAGAAGGGATCCGCCACGGAAACGTCCACCGTATGCCGGGCGGGGGCCAGCACTCCGAAGACGCCGGCGTACCCGGCGGCGCCGTCGGGCCCGGTGACCGCGGTTGAACGCTCGACGATCACGAGCTCGCGCGTGCGCCAGAACGTGCCGGCGCCCACCACGAAGAGGGCCAGCAGCGCGGCGCCGATCGGCAACGAAACCACCGCGGCCTCGCGGCGTCCCCGCCGCGCCGCCACCCGCCAGTTGACCGGACCGAGCAGGAGCCCGCAGATCAGCAGGAACCCCAGGATCGGCCAAAGCAGCGTCCGCACCTCGGCCTCGCGTGGAATGGCCACATCCGCGGACATGCCGCGAAAGGCGCCGGGCGTGCGCAGATCGAGGAGGCTTGCCCAAAGCGCCCGCCGGACCGACTCGAAGCTCGCGCGATCCTCCAGTTCCATGGACGTCCAGTCCACGCCGAAGGCGATCACCCGCCCGCGTCCCACGGCCCTCGCGCCCACGATCACCCCTTCGCGCCCCGTCACCCAGGGATGGAATCCGGCGGGCGGCGGGCGGAACCGGGCGGACCGCACCGCCTCCGGATCGGCGGCAAGCAGGCCCGCGAGTTCTTCGCCCGAAGCGGTCCGATCGACGGACGGGCCGGCGGCAGGGGCCGGGTCGGCCAGTCCCCACGCGGCGCTGCCGTCCAGCGCGCGTCCGGTAAGGATCACGGTGCCGCCCATCGCGACCCAGTGATGCAGGGCCTGCCGGTCCTCCTCGCGCCCGGGCGCCGGCCCGTCAAGCACGACGGCGTCGACGCCGTCGAGCGCCTGCCAGGAAAGGCCATCGAGCAGCCCGGCGCCGCCGGCCACGCAACGCGTCACCCGCCGCACTCCGCGCTCCACGGTTCCAAGGAACTGGAACTCGGCGGGCCGATCGCTCACCGCCAGAAGCAGCAGGTCGTGCCGGTCGAGCCCGTGAAGCGGAATCTCAACGGCGCGGGCGGTGCCGTCGGCCTTCGTGAACGTGCATTGCAGGATCTGCTGGCCGTAGCTCTGCTCGAGGCGGACAAGGGCCCGCCATCCGCCCGTGCGCGCATCGCGCGTACCGCCGAACTGGGCCAGGACGCGGTCCCGGGCGCGGTGGTCCCGTCTGACAATGGCGATGCGTTCCAGCTCGGCGCCCGGCACGGCCTCGATCGCGAGGGGAAACCAGCGCGCGTTCTTCGCAAACCCGTCGAAGCCGACCGAGACGCGGGGCGCGTCGGCGCCGGCGGGAATCGGTCCGAAGGCGAGCAACCCCGCGACGGCCAGCACCCCGCGCATCCCGTGAACCCGGCTCACGCGCACCCCCTTTCGCCGGTCCGGGCCCGCATCCCGTCGGTCCGCGAAGCGATGCCCGCCCGGCCGCGCCCGCCGCCCGCTCCCCAGCCACGCTCCCGGACGGCGATGACAGGCAAGTCTTGCTCTGACGCCCCCGGAGTGCAAGCTCTCTCGAGGCGGACAGATGTCTTCGTGAGCGTCGACGATTGACCCTCGAATGAGATCCGGGTGATCCAGCGTCCGCAGATCGTTGCAGATCTCGCTTCCGTCGGACCCCCTCTTGCGTGAATCTCATTCTGCCCCTGGGTGCGGACCCCAGAGCCCCACATGGTGGTGGCACGAACCAGGCGGCACGGCGCGGCCGGGAGGATGACCGTGTCAGCCGCCAGAAACGCCCGAGACTGGCGAATGAATAGCCCGGACCCCGCCGAGGCTCTTTCGGCTATTCCGGTACGCTGACCGTGAAGTTCCTGTAGCGCGCCGAACGGGTGAACATGTGTCGGATGCCGATACGGCCTTCGGTGATAACCGGCAGAGCCGTGTTCCGGAAGTGGGCCAGGAAGGTTTCGTCCGCATTCTCGATGCGCAGGTGCAGATCGCGGTCTCGTTTGATCACGGCGATACGGTGAGGAACACCCGGCTCAAAGAGGGTCGCTGACTCATATTCCGGTTGCAGACCCGTCCCACGCAGGCGCCGGCCGTCGGGCATGTAGCGCCGGGCGCGGAGGTACGACGAGGTGGCCAGCCCGTCATTGGTGAAGGCCGCAAACGAGATATGGTACACATGCATGTTATTGAAATAGTTGCTCATGGCGGGCACCCGGCGGAGATGATCCCATGCGCGGATATCTTTCGCATGCGGCCCCTCGCCGCTGCCGGTCGCCTGGATGAAGAGAATGTTGACGGCGCGGTTTTCGTCGTCCGTGCGGGTATATTCAAATTCGATCTTCACATCGCCTTCGAAGCTATCCTTCGTCCACAGCACCATGTGATGCGCATCGTTCCGGAATTCGGGACCGGCGGTCAGCGTCATCCCGTCTTCGTCGTTGGTCACCGTGCCCACCTCGCCATCGAGAAACCACTGTTCCTGCCAGTCGCCCGTCCCCTCGTCGTGGAATACGACTCTCCAATTCCGTTGGTCTGCTTGCATAAACGCTTCCTTCTCCCCCTCGCCGCGGTCCGGGGCCGTGACCCCATGCCCCGGATGTTCCCTGCCCCGCAGCGGCAGATCCCCGTCCGCGGCTTCGGTGTCGACCGCGGTCGCCTGGACGCCAACACTTCCGAAAAACGCCAAAAACGCAACAACCCGGGAAATGCGTAGCGACGACTGTTTCATTGCTCTATTCCTTGATTTACAGAGACTCTTGCAGAACCCCATCATTCCGCGCCTGCCGGCGTCCAAACTGCGACTAGCATGGCACGCTTCGTTGGTCTTGTCACCCCGCTCTTGCTCTACATATCCGCTCGCCACCCCGGTTCCTTCTTGCGCCGCCGGTTCGCGGCTGGCAGCCTGTGCCCGTACCGGGACCGCCCGAGCTTGAGGAACCCGTCACGGCAGGGCGGGCGCCCGGCGGCGAGGAGTCCGCAGATGACCAGCGTCGCCGATTCGATGGTTGACCTGACCTTCCACCCCGCGCCGGCGTCCGAGACGCCGCGCGGCGCGGTGATCGTCTGCCCGGGCGGCGGCTACCAGGGGCTTGCGGCGCACGAGGCCGAACCGGTCGCCGACTGGCTCAACCGGGCCGGGTTCCCCGCGTTCGTCCTGCGCTACCGCGTCGCCCCGCACCGGCATCCGGCGCCGCTCGAGGATTCCGCGCGCGCCGTGCGGCTCGTGCGTCATGGCGCCGCCGGGTTCGGCTGCCGACCCGACCGCATTGCCGTCCTCGGCTTCTCCGCCGGCGGCCACCTGGTCACCACGCTGGCGACGCGCTTCGATCGCGGCGACCCGAACGCAGCGGACCCCGTCGAGCGGCACAGCAGCCGGCCGGACGCCGTCGTCGCCGGCTACGCGGTGATCTCGATGCAGTCCTTCGCTCACGAAGGCTGCCGGCGAAATCTCATCGGCGAGCCGCCCGCGCCCGGAATGATCGAGGCGCTCTCGAACGAACGGCACGTCACCGCCGAGACCCCGCCCGCGTTCCTATGGTCGACGGCCGATGACCCGTCCGTGCCGGTCGGACACAGCCTGCTCTTCGCCCAGGCGCTGGCCGACCGTGGCGTTCCGTTCGAGCTCCACGTCTTCCCGCACGGTCCGCACGGCCTCGGGCTCGCCGACCACACCAGCACTCGCGGCGCCTGCGCCGAAGTCGCCCAGTGGACCGAGCTCTGCCAGCGTTGGCTCGCACGCCTCGGGTTCTGAGCTTCGGGCACCCCTCAACGGAAGCTCACCCTCTGCCGGATCCGGTCGCCGTGGAAGATGGCCCCCGCTCCGCCTCCCGCTGTGATGCATCGCTCGACAACCTCGTCGAGCCTCGCCCAGAGTCCACCCGACACCACCATGCAACGGGCGTGTTGCGATCTTCTGTCTTAATCGTCAAAGTGCTTCAAGCTTGCCCTTGAGCTTCGGTATGGCTGCTTCCGTCTGCCGGAAGACCTCCTCCGCTTTGTCGAACTCCAGGATGCGAATGCCCACAAGTTGCGGGTTGAAGTAGATATCCGGCGGTTGTTTCTCGATCATGGCACGCGTAATGCCATTCGAGAATATGTCGAACATCCCCAGCATCGCATCGACGGTGTCAAGTGAACGGGAGTTTGCCTCGCGGCGCGCGGGCAGAACATCCACGGCGATGGTCACATCACATTCGTCCACAAGAATGTCGTAGGGGAGGTTGTTGCTTACGCCGCCGTCCACAAGAATCCGGCCTTCATGCTGCACAGGCACCAGGACGCCAGGAATCGACATGCTTGCCTTCAGCGCGGGAAACAGTCGCCCTGAATCGAACACGACCGGCTGACCGGAATGGAAATCTGTTGCCACAATGCGCAAGGGGACCCTCAGCTCTTCAAAGGTTTCTGCATCTATCTGTTCCATGAGATACCGCAGAAAGCCGTCCGCCTGCAGCAGGCCAGCCCTCCTCCATGAGAGGCGAACGCTCTTCAACCACTTGAGAAGGAAGGCCCGCTTGGCATAAAGACTCTTTATCGTATCGTTCCGCATCACGATGTGCCGCTCTACAAACCCGCGGATATCCTTTCCCGACATCCCCGTGGCGTACAGAACGCCAATGACCGCACCCATGCTTGTTCCGGCGATTACGGCAGGCTCAATCCCGCAGGCATCGATGGTCTCAAGGGATGGAACGTGTCCAAGCCCCCGCACCCCACCGCCGCCGAGGGCAATGCCCACCCTGCTTCCATTCGTATTCATGGTTCAAGTCCGTCGCTCCGAATCAGGCGTTCGAGACCCGCGTCGCGCGGGTGGAGAATCGCCTGGATTCGGTTGTTGGGCCTCTTCTATGACCATGTAGAGCATCAAGGACTGCCGCTGGATTCCGGGATGCAATCGTCAGCAACGCCTTCGCTGGCCCTTCGGGCTGGCGGCGACCTTGCTCCCAGTTCTGCAGGGTCTTGGCGCTCACCCCGATCATCACGGCGAACTCGTCTTGCGACACATCCAGGTGTTCTCGAACGCGGCGGATTTCCGGTGGCCGAATCTCATAGGTCCGACTCGGCGTCCGACTGCCTGCCTTGATCTCGCCCGCTTCTTTGACGCTGGCGACCAGCTTCGCAAAAGTCTCTTCCTTCATGTCAACCACTCCTCGACCAACGTCCGAAGGCACTTGATTTGCTCCGGTGTCAGCATGACCTCCTTCGTGAACACCGTTGTCTCAACAAAGATCATGCGATCACTATACGCCATTGGCGGACCATGTCAATGCGCCTTTCCAGCGCTTCTCGGGCCCAACAGTAGTATTCTACGTCACCATGTCCCCCCATTCCCTGATGATTCTGTCCGAAATGATTCTGTCCATCCTCCCCCCGCGGCCCCGGGCGTTCGCGTTCTGGCGCCACCTCCTGGGAGACTTGCTGCCGCCGACGCACGGGCCGGACACATGTGGAGTGCGCCGGAAGAGCGCAGCGGCAGCTCGCCCTCCGTAGCAGGCGCAGCGCGAGGGAGGGACGGCGCTTTCAGCCCCCGGCCGGGTGGTCCGGCACCGCCACGGGCGACTCCGCCGGCCGCGGCATAGCGGCGTCGCCGGGCTTCGCCCTCTGCCGCCGCACTCCACACCGATGATCCGGCACCCTTCCTTGCGGCGCGGGCGGAAGAGAGCGCGACCGGCAGGCCGACCGGATCAGCCGCCGGGAACACCCGAGACTGGCGAATGAATAGCCCTGACCCCGCCGGGGCTCGCACTGACCCCGCCGGGGCTCGCACCACCTGCGGGCTTTCGCACTTCGGAAACGCGATAAGCCGACCCACTCCAACACTCTACGCAAACCGGCCGGCGAAAACTGGGGAACGGGCGCATCTCACTTCTGCCGGCGCATATACCGCATTGACGGGGCCTGGGGCCGATGTAGTTCGCGGCAACGTTGACGGATACGTTAGATCCGGTGGAGTTTACGAGGAAGTTGACGCCGTAGTTGATCGTGGGAAGAATGGTCGCGATGTCGTTTCCGCACGAGAATCCATTCCTATACGGAAGCGCCCAC
>PWTM01000180.1 GCA_003563855.1 PVC group bacterium
CCCGCCCCCGGCGACGACTACGGTGGACAGGTTGACAGTTTGGAATGAATACCCAAAGAAAGCGCCGTCGCCGCTTCGCTCTGCCGGCGCACTCCACAAGGTGTCCGCGCCACACCGACATGCACGGGGCAGCGGGAGCGGGTTCCGGCAGCCGAGCACTCACCGCGGCAAGCCGCGGCGGACAAAGCGGCGCCCAGGCGCCGCACTCCAGGGCGCCTACGGAGCGGGAGAGCATCCGCTCGCGTCCCCCCCCTCGTCCTGCGACGCCGAACGTCCGGATCGTCCTCGTCCTCGACCGGGAATACTCGGGGAAGATCAAGATCGAGGACGAGGACGCGAGTGGCGGCACCCCCTCCGCCCTCCCCTTTCGGTCGACGAGGACGGCGACGACTACGGGAGACGATTATCTCCGGCCGCTCCTTTCTCCGCGCCTTTCTCTTCCCCGCGATCCTGTAGCCGCGGGCGATGACCGCGGCCTCCAAGCTTTTCGGTCGACGAGTACGGTCGGGGAGTAGGGTCGACGATTGGGCTTCGCGCGTAGACCGTACGCGCGCGGCTGCCCCGTCCTGCGGTGCCGCTCGTCGGGATCGTCCTCGTCCTCGTCCTCGACCCGGATGGCCCGGGGGAAGATCGAGGACGAGATCGAGGACGAGGACGACGCGGGGCGCGGCCCCTGGCTATCCAACGCCCAACAAGGAATACCCCAACCGCGGTCTTCAGGACGCCGGCGCCGGAACGCCCTGCCCGGCGGCCGTCTCCGGCGGCGCTTCCGCCTCGAGGGCGGGCGGCTCGACGTCGCGGCCGAGCGCTCGGGCGAGGCCGGTGTCGACGCCGGTGAAGCCCATGAAGGCGAGGGCGAGGATGCCGGCGATGATCAGCGTGATGCCCGGTCCGCGCATGGCGGCCGGTACGTCCGCGTGGTCGAGCTCTTCGCGGATCCCCGCCATGAGCACGATCGCCAGCATGAAGCCGAGCCCGGCGAAGATCGCGTAGATCACCGCCCGGTCCAGCCCCCAGGGCTCGGCCGGGGGCAGCCCGGCCGCCGGGACGTGCCGCATGACCTCGAGGCAGGTGAACAGGATCAGGCAGTTGGTCGTGATCAGCGGCAGGAAGACGCCGAAGGCCTTGTAGAGCGGCGGAAAGAACTTGCGCACGTACATCTCGACGAGCTGGACCGCCCAGGCGATGACGAAGATGTAGACGATGTAGTTCAGGATGCTCAGGTCCGGCGTGACCGTGAGGCCGGCCGCGCGCGCGATCGCGGAGGTCAGCGGCGCGCCGGGCGCGAGGATGAAATAGGTGAAGAGCCAGCTCAGCGACGCGGCGATGGTGACCACGAACGTCACCGCCGCGCCCATGCCGAAGGCCATGTCCACCCGGCGCGAGACGCCGATGAAGGGGCAGAGCCCGACGAAGTAGTGCAGGACGAGGTTGTTGATCAGCGCCGTCGTGACCGCCAGCAGCAGGATGGAAACCAGGTAGTCCACGCGTCCTCTCCCGTCAGCCCGCCTGCCCCGCGCGCGCCCGCCGCGCGCGCGCCGCGGCGATCGCGTTGACCCCGCCCATCAGCAGGCCCAGCGTCAGGAACGCGCCCGGCGGAAGGATCATCACGACCCAGTTCGACCAGACGGCGGCCGGCGCCTCCGGGATCACCTGCCAGCCGAGCCAGTTGCCGAACCAGGTGCCGAAGCCGAGCACCTCCCGGACCGTCGCGATGCTGGCCAGCGCGAGGGCGAAGCCCGCCGACTGCCCGAGCGCATCGGCCAGCGCCGTCCGCGGCGACTGCTTCGAGGCGCAGACCTCGCAGCGGCAGATGATGACGCAGTTGACGATGATCAGCGGGATGTAGGGGCCGAGCTCCTTGCTCATGTCGTACATGAACGCGGCGAGGAACCGGTCGGCGATGGTGACGAAGGTGGCGATGGTGAGGGTGAAGACGAGGATGCGCAGGTGCGGCTTGAGCAGGCCGCGGATGAGGCTGACGAGCAGGTTGGCGCAGGTCAGGACGAAGAGCACGGCGCCGGCCATCGTCATGGCCCCTTCCATCGTGTTCGTGACGGCGAGCACGGGGCACAGGCCGAGGATCTGCCGGTAGACCGGGTTCTCGGGCAGGATGCCGCCGATGAAGCGCTCGAGCGGGGTGGGGCCGTCGGCGCTCACGGCGCGGGCTCCGGGGCTGCGCGCAGGTCGGGCGCGGCGGCGCGCGCGGCGGTGTTCAGGATGTCGACCACGCACTGCGAGGAGATCGTCGCCCCCGTGATCCCCTCGATCTCGTCCTCCTGCTCGGCGGTGTGCCGGACCAGGCGCAGCCGGGGCCCGACCGGGCGGCCTTCGAAGCCGGCCCGCCAGTCGGGATCGGCGATGCGGTTGCCGAGTCCCGGGGTCTCCTTCTGTTCGAGGATCGAGAGCCCGGTGATGGTGTCCGCCCCGCGGTTCAGGCCGACGAGGATCTCGATGCGGTCGGCGAAGCCCTGGCCGCCGGCCGGGAGCACCCAGCCGACCCGCGCGTCTGCGGCGTCGAGCGCCTCGTAGACCGTGCGGCCGCCCACCTCGACGGCGACCCCGCGCTCGGCGCCGGGCACGAGGGCGGGGACCTGCCCGAGCGTATCCTGGAGCCGGTTCGCCTCGATGCG
>PWTM01000218.1 GCA_003563855.1 PVC group bacterium
CGGCGTCGAGCGCCTCGTAGACCGTGCGGCCGCCCACCTCGACGGCGACCCCGCGCTCGGCGCCGGGCACGAGGGCGGGGACCTGCCCGAGCGTATCCTGGAGCCGGTTCGCCTCGATGCGCGGCTGCAGCCCGGCGTGCACGGCCGCGAGGCCGGCCCCGAAGACCAGCGCCAGCGCCACGACCAGCCAGCCCTGCGCGATATAGCCCTTCTCCTGCACGGCGCGCACAGCGTACCCGGAGACCCGCCGCCCTGTCCAGTGTTTCGGGGCGTGATTCTCCCCCCGCGATGGACGCGGCGGGGCGGGGCGGGTAGGCTGCCTCTTCACGCCGCGCGGGCGCGGAGACGAAGCGCGAAAAGGAGCGGGATCATGGCGGACGGGACCGTGGAGTGGACCGGGCAGTGGATCGGGGGCTGGAGCTGCGGGGGGAAGCGGGTCTCGGCGCCGGCGCCGTACCTTCGCCGGCGGTTCGTCTGCGAGGGACCGGTGCGCGCGGCGACGCTGCACATCACCGCGCTCGGGCTCTACCGCTGTGAGATCAACGGCGAAGCGGTCGGCGAGGACGTGCTCGCCCCCGGGTGGACGGACTACCGTACCCGCGTCTCGTTCCAGACGCACGACGTCACCGCGCTGCTGCGGGAGGGGGAGAACGGCATCGGCGTCGTGCTCGGCGACGGCTGGTACTGTGGCCACGTGGGCAACCGTCCGCGCGAGTTCTACGGCGAGCGCCCGGAATTGCTGCTCCAGCTCGAGATCGAGTACGCCGACGGCCGGCGCGTCCGGGTGGCGAGCGACGCGGACTGGAAGACGGCGACCGGGCCGATCCTCGCAAACGACCTCCTGATGGGCACGGCCTGGGATGCGCGCCGCGACCTCGGCGACTGGAGCCGGCCGGGCGCCGACGATGCCGGCTGGCAGCCGGCGCGCATCGGCGCGGAGAAGACGATCCGGGTCGAGCCGCCGCTCGCCCCGCCGGTCCGGCGCCAGGAGCGGATCGCCCCGATCGCCGAGCACCGGCGGGGCGGGACGCGGATCTTCGACCTGGGCCAGAACATGGTCGGCGTCGCGCGCATCCGGTTCGACGGCCGGCCCGGCCTGCACGTCACGCTCCGCCATGCCGAGATGCTGAACCCGGACGGCACGCTCTACACGGCGAACCTGCGCGGCGCGCGCGCGACGGACACGTACACCTGCGCGGAGGACGGACCGGTCGACTGGGAGCCGCCCTTCACGTTCCACGGTTTCCGCTACGTCGGCGTCGAGGGCCTGGCGCCGGATGCCCGCTGCGAGCTCGTCGGGGTGGTCCTGCACAATGTCCTGCCGGCCACCGGCCGCTTCGCCTGCTCGAACCCGCTGCTAAATCAGCTCGAACACAACATCGTCTGGGGGCAGAAGGGCAACTTTCTCGAAGTCCCGACCGACTGCCCGCAGCGCGACGAGCGGCTGGGCTGGACGGGCGACGCGCAGGTCTTCATCCGCACGGCGGCTTTCCGGATGGACGTGCGCGGCTTCTTCCGCAAGTGGCTCCAGGACATGCGCGATGCGCAGGGCGGGGACGGCGCGATCCCGTCCGTCGTGCCCGACATCCTCTCGGCCGGGCACACGGCTGACGGCGGCCCGGCCTGGGCCGACGCCGCGATCGTCTGCCCGTGGGTGCTCTACGTGACCTCGGGCGACGCGTCGTTCCTTTCCGACCACTTCGCCTGCATGGCCCGGTACATGGACTACCTGGCGGCGCACAAGGTCAAGGACGGGATCCGCGCGCACCCGGACGTCGATCCGCGCGGCGGGTTCGGCGACTGGCTCGCGCTCGACGGCAGCGGCCAGGTCGACGGCGCGACCCCGAAGGACCTGATCGGCACGGCGTTCTACGCGCACGACGCCGACCTGATGGCGCGCGCCGCCGCGGTGCTCGGCCGCGCGGAGGATGAGCGCCGGTACCGGGCGCTGCACGGGGAGATCGTGCAGGCGTTCCGGCGCCGGTTCGTGACGCCCGAGGGGCTGCTGGCGGCCGGGACGCAGACGGCCTACGTCCTGGCGCTGCACTTCGACCTGCTCCCGGAGAAGGCGCGCGCGACGGCCGCGCGGATGCTGGTCCGCGATATCGAGCGGCGGGACCACCACCTGGCCACGGGCTTCGTCGGCACGCCCTACCTGCTCGATGCGCTCGAGCGCCACGGGCATCTCGACACCGCCTACCGGCTGCTCGAGCAGGAGACCTTCCCCTCCTGGCTCTTCCCGGTGAAGAACGGCGCGACGACGATCTGGGAGCGCTGGGACGGCTGGACGCCGGAGAAGGGGTTCCAGAACCCGGGGATGAACTCCTTCAACCACTACGCCTACGGCTGTGTCGGCGCCTGGATGGTCGAGACCGTCGCCGGTCTCTCGCCCGATCCCGAGGCGCCGGGCTACCGGCGGATTCTCTTCCGGCCGCGGCCGGGCGGGCGCCTGGCCTGGGCCGAGGCCTCGCTGCCGCTCGCGGGCGGAACGGCGAGCATCCGCTGGGATATCGAGGGCGATTCGCTGCGCGTCGCCGTGACGGTGCCGGAGGGGGCGGCCGCGCGGTTCTCGCCGCCGCCCGGCTGGTCGGGCGGGGACGAGGACCTCGGTCCGGGCACGCACGAGCGGC
>PWTM01000113.1 GCA_003563855.1 PVC group bacterium
CCCAGGATGCAACACGGTCCCCTTACGGTGCGGGAGGACGAAGGTGCGCGAAGATATGTAGAACAACCAGCCCGAAATGTTTCGATCCAATGAACGGCCTGACCCGTATTCGGGCCCTTTCTTCCCGATGGGGTCCGCGGGACACCCAATTCGCCCAGCGCTCCCTTGCCATTCAGTGACTTACATCATTTTCTACGGGGTGCTCGGAAATCAGGAAGAGTGTCTGCCGTGCCTTAACCGCCACCCTCGATCTCCCCCTCGATCTCCACCGGGAAGGCCAGTCTCGGATCTCCCCGCTCCGCCAGGGTGCGCGCCAGCGTCTCCAGGCAACGTTGCGCACGGCCGTGAAACACGCGCCGGCCGTCGAGGTTCACCGTGATCTCCCGGTCGAGATCCAGCAGGGCGTCATCGAGCAGGACGCGTACCCGGGCGCCCTCGAGCGAATCCTCGGGCAACTCCGGGGCGGCGTCGATCTCGAGGGCGTTCTGTTCGGGAAGAAGACGTCCGACCAACCGCACCCGCTGGTCCGGACGCGCCGGTTGCAGGCCGAGCCAGTAGAACGCGGAACGGCGCCGGCCGTCGAGCGGCCGGGCCGTCCAGACCACCGTGCCGGGCCGGGCATCGCGCCGGTGCCGGATCATCCATTCGACCCCGGGAGTGTAGTCGATTGCGTGCCCGCGGCCCGGCTGCACGTTCAGGTAGTGAACGTAGCCGCCGTAATCTCCCCGGGCCGCTTCGAGGCGGGCGTGGTATTCCCGGGCCAGGCCGACGCGGTTGAACATCGTGTCGTTCTCGCCGACATCCGTGCGGAGGGCCACGTTGCGGAGATTCTCGGCCGGCACCTGGTCGGTCTCGCCGCCGGCCATGGCGTTCGCCCCCGCGAAGCGGTCGGCCATGTGCGGCGCCAGGATGAGCGTGCCGAATGCGCCCTCGGAGATGCCGAGGATGAAGACGCGGTCCGGGTCGACCTGCCATTCGCGCAGGCCGTGCTCGATCACCCGATCGAACGCCTCCTGGACGTGCGCGTGCCACCAGCGCCCACGGCGGTCGTCGGGCATGCGGGGGACGAAGTAGAGCCCCTCTCCGGCGTAGCGCCGGGCGGCCAGGGTCGCTTGCGCTTGCCACTCGCGCGTATTGACCGGCCAGGAATGCGGTCCATCCGCGTTCGGGTTCGCGCCCCCCCCGTGCATGCACAGGTACAGCGCGCGGCCGCCGGCAGGCGGCGGCGCTGTCTCCTTGCGCACGAGCAGGAACGGCATGCGGTATTCGCCGAGCGTCAGCATGCCGCCCGGCATCTGAAGCGGTCGGCCGCCGGACGGTGACGCCGACGTATCGAGCACGTCCGGCAGCGGGCCCAATTCGCGATGCGACGGCCCCGATCGCTCCGCCTCGCGGTAGATGGACCAGAGCGCATCGACCGCCTGCCGGACCGCCTCGCCGTCCTCCAGCGCGGGCCAGTCCCCGCCGCCCGGCCAGGGCTGCTCACGGTCGCCGAACCAGTCGGCCAGCGCGCGGCGCTGCGCGATGGAGAAGAATCCGCCGGCTTCGTCCTCGGGTTCCCCTTCCAGGGTTGCCGCATCTCTTTCCAACGCCTTCATTCCGTATTCCGCCGGGCGCTCCTCCGCCCCCGATACGGCCGCGCCGGCGACGCCCCAAGCCGCCGTAACGGCCGCCGCCGGGGCGGCCTCGTCCGGCGGGTCCGCCGGCGCCTGCGATGCCGCCAGGAGACCGCACCGGAGGACCGCGATCCACATCCATGCGCGCGCTTTCTTCATGGATTGCTCCTCGTCTGGGTCTGCCTCGACTCCTCTGTCCCCGCGTCTTGTGGGGTGTCGCGGTGTATGAGTGAGTGGGCATGTGGGTGTGTGGGTGTGTGCGGGTTTCATTCCTTCGGTCACTGCCTGGAACATTCAAAGATCTACAGATGTGGTCTCCGCTGCTCCTTCCGCGATCCTGTAGCCGCGGGCGGTGACCGCTGCCCAAAGTCGCGGATCATGAGTCGAGACGGTGAACATCCGAAGCCAAAGCGGCGTCGCCGGGCTTCGCCCTCTGCCGCCGCACTCCATATCCTCGGCCTGTGGAGTGCGGTGGCAGAGTCCCGGGTGCGCCTCGCGACCGGGACGGCGACACCGCTTTCGCGTCGAGACGCCGAGTCCCTTCCATGTCCATCCGTGGTTCCGCCCCCCGCCGTTCCGCATTCCGCACGTGTCCGGCGTAGCACGTCTTGCCCGGCGTAGCCCGAAGGGCGAAGACGGGAGGGCGAAGACGGATTCCGCCTTCCGCGTTCGCAACGTTCCGCATTCCGCATTCCGCGTTCCGCATTCGAGACGTTCCGCATTCGGAACCTTCGGCACTCGACATTCGGCATTCGGCATTCAACGCCATCCGTCAGCGATAGCAATCAATACGTCGTCTTCGCCCGGATCCTCCATGGCCTCGAGTTCCCGGATATAGTCCCGCACATTCCCGGCCTTCTGGAGGGACAGGCGCCGCGGGAAGCCACTCTCATCGTTCTCGAATGTTTGCGCGACCCGTTCGAGCGCGGGGATGGCGACTCGCGCATGGGCGCCGTAGCCACGCAGGATCTCCAGCACTTCGGGCACGCGGCGCTCGCTGGCCCATCCATCCATCTCCGTCAGGTACGCCACGCAATGATCGATGCCCTCCCGCACACGGAAATCCCGCAGCCGGCGCAGGGTCGCCAGGTGGATCGCGGTGTTGACCGTGGTGGCGCCCGTCCGACGGGCATGCTCGATCTGGGGCCACACCGCCCGAAACTCTTCCCGCGAGAGGTCCGGCAACACGTGGTTGGCGACCGCATTGCGCGTATCGCCCGTGATGGAGGTCAGGAATGCACGGGTCGCATCCAGTTTGCGGTCGCGGTCATCGATCGCGCGCGTCCGGTCCAGCAGGTTGCCCGGGCCGAAGAGCGCCGCCGCGACCCGGCGGCGGACAACGTCGAGCGGGTCGTCGGCCACTTCGCGTCCCGCCAGCTCGAACAACACCTCCACCGCCCGCGGGTCGTCGGTCCGCCCCAGCGCCATGATGGCGTACTTCTGCAGGACGCGGTCTTCGGAATCCAGCAGGGCGATCAGGTCGTCGACGACCGGTTGCGCCTTGCTGCCGAGATGCCGCAAGGCATTGCAGGCGCCATACCGCGCGTAGCGGTTGTCGGAGGAGAGCATCTCGCGCAGCGCTTCGATCGGCGGCGCCTCCTCCTCGCGGGACGCCAGCGAGAGCGCAGCCTGTTCGCGCGTCACCGGCGACCAATGCCCCAGCAGCGGCAGCAGTTCCGGCGTAGCAAGGTCATCGAATTTGTGGGGCCATTGAATCACGCCCGGAGGCTGTCGTCCGGCCTCGATCGCCTCGGCCACGGCATCGGGCGTCAACGCGACGGTGAGCACGCCGCGTCCGGTAATCGCCAATTGCTGGCGCGGGATGCTGAACAGCAGCAGGCGTGGACCCGTCGTGTCCCAGTTCGCGTATCCCCTGGGTTTCGGTTGAAATAGGAAGCCCCCGTCCCAGCGCCGCTCGAGATCGATGCGCCAGAGATCCTCCCGCAAGAAGGCCGCCAACGCGTCCTTGCCTGCGCGCGCGGCGCCGAGACCGCCCCAGAGATCGCTCCAGTAGTGCCCCGTATGGCCGAATTCGCGGATCGAATGCGAGGCCACGTTCATCCGGCTGAAGAAGTCCGTACCGGCGCCGTCGCCCAGGAGGGCATGCCCCACCGCCGCCGCGGAGGTTCTGCCATTCTCGTCGTAGAGCAGCCCGCCCGGCAACCCGTCGCCATAGGTGATGGACCCGAAGTCAATGAACCCCTGCAGGAAGACGGCCTTGTTGCGGATGGCGCGTTCGATCACGGGGTCGGTTACGCCGCTGCGCCGGGCCAGGAGCAGGGAAATCCAGGCGGTGGTGCTGGGTTGCGTCAAGGTGCCGTAACCGCCGAGAGGGCCATGCAGCCCGCCCGTGACCGGATCGCGCCGTGCCATGCCATGTCCCCAGGTGCCGTTCATGGACTGGCCCCGCGCAAGCGCCAGGCTGTACGCCTCGATAGCCGGCAGCACCTGCGGGTCGCCGGTCACCAGGAAGTACTCGCTCAACAACAGGTTCGCATAGCCCCAGGCCCACGCCGGCAGGCCATCGGAAGGGGCCCCGCCCGCCTCTTCAACCCGCCGAACGACCATCTCGACATGCTCCCGCACGCGCGGCAGGACCCGTTCCTCGCCGGTCGCCAGCAATCCGAGCGATCCCACCAGCGCCTGGATGCCCAGTTCGCCGCCGATCGGGGTGCCGCGCCGTTCGATATAGGCCAGGGCGTTCTCGATGATCCGCTCGCTCTTCGCGCAGTCCCAGGGGGCCGTGTCGCTGTACGTGCCCATGACCGCGATCTGCAGCGTGACCGGTTCGGTCGCGCCCTCGCGCCAGCGCAGCAGGCGCAGCCGGCCGCCCCCCTCCTCCGTCTCGGCCTGCATGAGGGCCTCGGCGAACCGCCGGCGCGCATCGTCCTCGAACGGCTCCTCGCCGACGCCCAGGATCACGTCGCCCTCCCGCAGGATCCCGTCGGCCGGCGACTCCGGATCCACGCGGGTGACCAGGATCTGGTGCGCGCGCTGCATGTTGTCGAACATCCAGCCGCGGACGCCGGTCGCGCCGAGGTTGTGGTCGGAGGACATGCCCTCGGCCGCGAGGTCAACGGTATCGCCCCGCGTGAAGTCGGGACGCGGATCGCGCGGCTCGATCGTCAGCGTCCGCGGCGCCTCCCAGCCCGGACGCCACATCGTGACATTCAGGCTCTCGCCCGCGCGCGTGGCCGGGTGCGAGGATTCGCGGAACTGGAATACCGGCTGCCGGTCGAAGGGGGTGTCGTTGACGCCCAGGATCACGTCGCCGGGCCGGATCGCGTCCCGGACTTCCGAGAAGCGCGGCACGCGGGTAACCAGGATCTGGCGGGCGCGGTTGCGCTCGGCATCCGTGGTCCCGTGAATCCAGCCGTGGGTGCCGTAGAAATGCAGGAACCAGTCCGGCCGCGCCGCGTCGGGCGCCGGCCCTTCGCCCTTCAGGAGATCCGGCGCCGCCGCCGGGGCCGCCGCGTCCAGCGGGTCCGCCCATGCCTGCGATGCCGCCAGGAGGCTGCATCCGATGACTGCGATCCTGATCCATGTTCGCGCTGTTTTCACGGTATTCTCCTCGTTGGTGTCTGTCGCGACTTCTCTGTCTCCGCGTCTTCTTGCGTGTGTGGGTGTGTGCGTGTGTGGGTGTGTGGGGGTGTGTGTGGGTGTGTGAGTGTGTGGGTGTGTGGGGGGGCTTACGCATCGACAGGGTTGGGAATGAAGTCGCCGCGGCATTCCCTAAGATAGTTCAGCGCGCGCACTTGTCCGCTCATTTCGAGGCCGCGGCGCATTACCGGGTCATGCCAGCCTTCGATATCGATACTGCCCTTGAAGCCGCCCGTGCGCAGATCGGAGATGATGGCGGTCCAGTCGCTGTCGCCGTATCCCGGCGTGCGATGATAGGCAAAAGGCGGGACGGCCTGCACCTGCCCCGGCAGGGCCACATCCGCATGCATGGACGAGTGCACCCCGTAGGTGCGCACGACATCCCAATGAATCGTCGCATCCTTGCCGTGCACATGAAAGATCTTGCCGACCCACGTGCGCAACTGGGGCATCGGATCGATGAGGCTCACCATCTGGTGACAAGGTTCCCATTCCAGCCCGAGGTTGTCGACGGGCACGGCATCGAACATCATCTCCCATGCCGTCGGGTTATGGGCGATATTCCAGTCGCCCGAGGCCCAGGTGCCGCCCATATCGCAATTCTCGAAGGCGATTCGCACGCCCCTGTCGGCCGCCCGCTTCGCGAGCGGTGTCCAGATCTTCTTGAATCGCCCCAGGCTTTCGTCGATGCGTTTCCCGCGCAACCGCCCCGTGAACCCGGACACGATATCGCAGCCGAAAAGGCGCGCGGCATCGATGCACTTCTTCCAGCCCTCCAGGGTCGCCTTGTCCGTCTCGCCATCCTCGAGCGGATTCCCGAAGACCGCCAGGGAGGAGATGACCGCATCCGACTCGGCCAGCACGGCTTTCACGTCTTCGGCCAGCTTCTTGAGATCTATGCCGTCCAGCGTCCGCCAGAACGTCAGACCGTAGGACTCGAAGCCATGCGGTTGGATCTGCCGGATGTAGGCCGGCGCCTTCATCCCGGCCCCCACGAGCGTTCCGATGCGAATGTCCTTCTCCGGCGCGGCTGGCTTCGTCATGTCCGATCCCTTTCTTCTGGAAACGATCGACGTCCGGGCCCGGGAAGCGAATCACGGCCCATGAACCGCTGCAAGCCTGTTCGTCTCCCCGACCCGGCAGCAGGTCCCCCCCCGGCGAGACCGCGCCGGGGACAGCGCCCCGGCCTGATCGTCCACCGTATTCGTCGCACGCGGCGGTCTTCTCCGCCGATCAACGGCTGCCCGTGTAGTTCCGGGCGATTCCCCCGCCCAGGAATTCCTCACACGCGTACTCCTGCCATTTCGGATCGAGCCCGATCGAGGCGTTATCGACATAGTACCCGGCGATGAATCCTCCTCGACCCCGCCACAGTCGGTCCAGCATTTCACGGGCCTTGTCCCGGATGACCGTCTCGTCGCGCAACGGTAACGTCTTCTGAATATCGACGGGGCACCAGAACGTGATCCGGCCCCGTTCCTGGTGAGCGGCCAGCACATCGATGCCGTGCAGATCCGGTTGGTCGAACTGCAGGGCGTCTATGCCCGCCTCCATCAGGCCCGGCACAATCGCCTCGATCTTCCCGCACGAGTGCATGAACACCCTGATGCCGAGGTCATGGGCGATGCCGCAGAGCTTCCGAAAGAGCGGATAGAACTCCGCGCGCCACATATCGGGACTGATCAGGGTCTGGTTCTGCGTACCCCAGTCCTCGCAGAACACGACGCCATCCACGCCCGCCGCGGCGTAGTTGCGGATCATGTCCTCGACCAGCGCGTCGATGCGGTCGTGCAGTTCATGCATGCGCTCCGATTCCAGAAGAAGATCCATCAGGTATTGGTCGAGTTTCCTCATCTTCCGAGCGATATTGAACGCGAAGCCCGGAATGAAGCCGTTGAGCCACTTATCCGGCGCCTCGGCTCGACGGTTCGCCGCGGACGCATAGTCCGTCGCGCGGGAATAGTCGGGGAATTCGTAGGCGTCGATGTCCGCAAGGTCGTCCAGTACGCCGCGGACGACCTCCCCCTTAGAAGTGGGGTCGATTCGGGCCCAGAGATTGCCCCATTCGTCGGTTCGCTCCCACCGACCGCCCCCGACTTCCGTCCACCCGGTCGCGTGGGTGACCGCGGAGCACCCCGCACAGGTGATGTCCGAGTCGTGAAACGAGCGGGCCACCCGCTCCGGTCCGGCATAGTCAAGCGTGGCACGCACGATTTCCCTGGATGTCATCATTCCGCGTTCCGCATTCGGATCATCTCCATCCGTCAGCGATGGCGATCAAGACGTCGTCTTCGCCCGGGGCCTCCATGGCCTCGAGTTCACGGATGAAGTCCCGCACGTTCCCGGTCTTCTGGAGGGACAGGTGCCTCGGGAAGTTCCTTTCCTCGTGTTCGAAGTAGTGCGCGGCCCGCTCGAGCTCGGGCAGTGCGGCCCGGGCGTGGGCGCCGTAGCCGCGCAGGATCTCCAGGACTTCAGGCACGCGGACCTGGCTGCCGTGTCCCCGCATGCCGGTCAGGTAGGCCACGCCAAGGTCGATCCCTTCCCGTACGCGAAATTCGCGCAGCCGGCGCAGGGTCGCCATGTGAATCGCGGTATTGTACGTGGTGGCGGGCGTGCTCATGGCATGCTCGATCTGCGGCCACAGGGCCTTGAACTCCTCGAACGAGAGCGTGGGCAGCAGGTTATCGGCGACCGTGGAGCGGGTGTCGCCCGTGATGGAGGTCAGGAACTCGCGGGTCGCGCCCAGCATCCGCTCGCGGTCGTCGAACCCGCGCACGCGCTCGAACAGGCTTCCGGTCCGGCCGAAGAGCGCGCCCGCGACCCGGCGGCGAACGACGTCGTACGGGTCATCCGCGACCGCGCGGCCCGCCAGGTCGAACAGCGCCTCCACCGCCCGCGGGTCGTCCGACGCCCCCAACGCCTGGATGGCGCTGACCTGCAGGACGCGGTCGTCCGACGACAGCAGGGCGATCAGGTCTCCGACGGCGGATTGCGCGCGCGGTCCGAGGTGCCGCAGGGCGGCGCACGCGCCGTAGCGCGCGTAGCGGTTCTCGGCGCCCAGCATCGCGCGCAGCGTCTCGATGGGAGCGTCCTCCCGGGCGGCGAGCGATCGCGCGGCCTGTTCGCGCACCACCGGCGACCATTGGCCCAGCAGCGACAGCAGTTCCGGCACGGGGCGCGCGTCGTACTTCCGCGGCCAGGGGACGTCCGCGGGTATCCGTCCCGCTTCGATCGCCTCCGCGATCTCCGCCGGCGACAGCTTGACGCCAAAGACATCGCGCCCGGTAATCGCCAGCCTCGCCCGGGGCAGGCTGTACAGGATCAGGCGCGCGCCGGTCGTGTCCCAATGCGGCGTCGTGTGCTCGGACATCGGGCGTTGTCGTCCCGTGGCCGGGTCGACGCCGTTGCCCATGCCGGCCTTGGGCTGGTACTCGAAGGCGCCGTCCCAGCGCCGCTCGAGATCGAAGCGCCAGCGGTCTTCGCGCAGGAACGCCGCGCAGGCCTCGCGGCCCGAACGCGCAGCGCCCAGTCCGCCCCAGAGGTCGCTCCAGTAGTTCCCCGTATGGCCGTCCTCGCGGATCGAGTGGGAGGCGACGGTCATCCGGCCGAAAAAGTCCGTGCCCGCGCGGTCGCCCAGCAGCGCGAAGCCGACGGCCGCCGCGGAGGTCTTGCCGTTGTCGTCGTGCAGGAGCCCTCCGGGCAGGTTGTCACCGTAGGTGATGGTTCCGACGTCAATGAAATCGTTCAGGAACGCGCGCTTGTTGCGGATGGCGCGTTCGATCACCGGGTCGGTCACACCGCAACGCCGCGCCAGCACCAGCGATATCCAGCAGACCGTGCTGGCCTGGTTCATGCTGCCGTACCCGCCGAGGGGGCCGTGCGGGCCGCCCGTCACCGGGTCCGGCATCGCCATGCCATGCCCCCAGGTGCCGCTCATCGCCTGGCCCCGCGCGAGGGCCAGGGCGTACGTTTCAATGGCGGGAAGCACCTGCCGGTCGCCGGTCGCCAGGTAGTACTCGCTCAGCAGCAGGTTGATGTAACCCCAGCTCCATGCCGGATAGGATTCGTAGGGCGGGCGATCGCCCGATGCGGCCGCGCGGCGGACCAGCGACTCGACATGTTCCCGCACGCGCGGCAGGACCCGCTCCTCGCCGGTCGCCAGCAGGCCGAGCGACCCCACCAGCGCCTGGATGCCCAGCTCGCCGCCGATCGGGGTGTCGATGCGCTCGATATAGGCCAGGGCGCGCTCGACGATCCGCTGGCTCTTCTCGCAATCCCACGGGGACGTGTCGCTGTAGGCGCCCATCACTTCGAGCTGGAGCGTGACGGTCTCGGTCTCGCCCTCCCGCCAGCGCAGGAGGCGGAGCCGCCCGCCCCCTTCTTCCGTCTCGGCCTCCGTCAGCGCCATGCCGAAGGTCCGGCGCGCGTCGGCGACGAAGGGCGTGTCGCCAATGCCCAGGATCACGTCGCCCTCCCGCAAAATCCCATCGGCCGGCGAGCCCGGATGCACGCGGGTGACGAGGATCTGGTTCGCACGCTCCATGCGGTCATACATCCATCCCCGGGCGCCGGTCGCGCCAAGGTTGCGGTCGGCGGACATGCCCTCGGCCGTGAGGTCGACGGTATCGCCCCGCGTGAAGTCGGGACGCGGATCGCGCGGCTCGATCCGCAGCGTCCGCGGCGCTTCCCAGCCCGGCCGCCACATCGTAACGGTCAGGCCCCGGTCGGCGTGCGTCGCCGGGTGCGAGAACTCGCGGAACTGGTAGACCGGGTGCCGGTCGAACGGTTCGCCGTTGACCCCCAGCAGCACGTCGCCGACCCGCAGCGCGTCCCGGACTTGCGAGACGGGCGGCACATGGGTGATCAGCAACTGGCGGGCGCGGTTTCCTTCCGCGCCCGTGTGCCCGTGGATCCAGCCGCGGGCGCCGTAGAAGTGGAGATACCAGTC
>PWTM01000199.1 GCA_003563855.1 PVC group bacterium
ACCACAGAGGGCACAGAGGGGCACAGAGAGGGGTTATAATTTAAAACGTTTTATTCCATTTTTTAGTCTGCTTACGTTGAAATTAATCAACAATCCAGTCTCTTTCCCAGCCAGCTTCATATAGGTTAATATTTGTGCCTGGTGGACAGGCAGCAGCTCTTTCACGCTTTTCAGCTCAACAATGACCAGATTTTCAACCAGCAAATCAATCCGATAACCACAGTCTAGAAAAATGTCTTTATAGGCTACAGGCAATTGATGCTCATACTCAAACTGTAAACCTGACAAATTGAGTTCATGAGCAAGGCATAGCTGATATGTGTTTTCCAGAAGTCCTGGACCGAGTTCACGGTGAACTTCAATGGCACATCCAATAATCCTGCTGGTCAAAGGGTCTTTATTCATGACCTGTCTTCGCTCTGTGTAGCTCTGTGTCCTCTGTGGTGAAAGAGAAGAAAAAAGATTCTAACCACAGAGAGCACAGAGAACCACAGAGGGGTTATAATTTGAAGCCACTAGACCTGCTGCAAAATATTCTATACTGTCTTCTCTCTGTGCCCCTCTGTGTCCTCTGTGGTGGAAGAGAAGAAAAAAGATATTTACCACAGAGAGCACAGAGAATCACAGAGGGGTAAGAATTTGAAGCCACTAGACCTGCTGCAAAAATATTCTATACTGTCTTCTATCTGTGTACCTCTGTGTACTCTGTGGTGGAAAAAAGTTTTACCACACTAATTCACCTGCTCTGAATCTGAACCCTGGCAATCCACTTCCATGTCATTGCACCAGCAGGAAGTGCAGATTATTCTGCTCTTATCGCACCTGTGCTTGTATTTATCCGCCACCTGAATAACTTCGTTCATAATCCCACTTTCCAGTTTGATGGGATTCAGCCCCAGGCGCATAAACTTTTCATTTTTCACTGTAAGTCTGTTCTCCAGGGCTTCTTTTCTGGGATTTTTGAAATATCTGATCTCTGCGCCAGTTGCCTCTGAAACCAGTTGGGCCAGATACCTGACCGAGTGGGTCTCAGTGGCCTGATTGAATATTTCCACTCTAGACCAGAGTTCCGGAGGATTGTCAATGGCCATCCTGATACATTTGACCATGTCCCGGATATGGATAAAAGCCCGGGTCTGCCCCCCTGTGCCATGCACTGTAAGGGGATGACCAACAACCGCCTGTACCAGAAAACGATTAAGGACAGTCCCATAATCCCCGTCATAGTCGAAACGGTTGACCAGTACCACATCCATCTCGGTTTCCTCGGTAGTAGTCCCCCAGACTACCCCCTGGTGAAGATCCGTTATCCTGAGCCCATCGTTTTTATTGTAAAAATAAAACAGGAGTGCGTCCTGAGTCTTGGTCATATGGTAGATACTGCCAGGACTCGGTGGGTACATGATGTCCAGTTCTTTCTGACCTTCATCCGTTTCCACAAAAACCTTGAGATAACCCTCGGGTATCTGCAGACCTGCTGTCTGGTAACCATACACCCCCATGGTGCCCAGATGTACGGTGTGTACATCGAGCTGTGACTCAACGATTGCAGCCAGAAGGTTGTTGGTCCCGCTCAGGTTATTGTTCACAGTATAGCGTTTATGGTAGGACGACTTCATGGAATACGGAGCAGCACGCTGTTCGGCGAAATGCACTACTGTGTCCGGCTCAAAATCTTTGATGAGAGTCAAGAGGCGGTGATAGTTTCTGGAGATGTCAAAATTATAAAACTCTATTGTTTTGCCGGTGAGCTCTTTCCAGCGCTCTATGCGCTTGAATATGCTGGAAATGGGAGTCAGTGAATCGCATCCTAGTTCGATATCAATCGTTCTGCGGGACATGTTGTCCACTATAACCACTTCGTAGCCATGACGGGACAGATAAAGGGCTGTAGGCCAGCCGCAGAAACCATCACCACCAAGTATGACCACTCTCTTACTCACGCTAAAAACCCCTTATTTTTAAAAAATTCAAAAATTATTTGAACCGACTCATCCATTCAAGCAAGGCACACCTGCATTGCAGGCAATGCAGGCTGCTTAAAAGCTTTTGAAAGCCATCGGAGTCGGTTGGCAGCCTGGTCTCAATCAGGTCGTAATTAAGTTTGATTTCCCTGGAGATACAGGCTTCAAAAACAAAAACCCTCTGGTTGGAAAAAGAGCTGTCCACATTCCACCCATCAGGGTTAAGCATGGCCATATCTTTAACATATTCAGGCTCAATCTGCAACTCCTTTTGTAACACCCTGTAAGCACTGTGCTCCAGGTCATGACTTGGATCATGCCTGCCTCCAGGGAAATCAAAGGTCATTTTCCCCACTCCGGGTCTGTAATACTGCCTGGGAAGAATGAAAGTCTGCATATAAATGGGAATGACAATGACGGAATCACTCCGCTCAACTCTCCAGTAAGTCAAGTCTTTTCCGGTTTCGTCCCTGAAACGTTCGCCAATCAGTGTAAGCCATGGATTTTCAATGCGAGCCAGGGTCTCCAGGACTTGCCAACTTGAGCTCAATTTAAGCGCTCCTTATTCAAAATTGCTATCAAAATGATTGCTCACAACAAAAAAATCAGTCTGAGTTCGGAAAACTGCTTTGCTGAAAAAAACTTATTCACCAC
>PWTM01000005.1 GCA_003563855.1 PVC group bacterium
ACGAGGTCGAAGCGATCCTCGGCGAGGTCCTCGATCCGCTTCGAGCGGTGTCCGGCGATGTCGACGCCCGCTTCGGCCATCGCCCGCACCGCGCGCGGGTCGAGCCCGTGCGGCTCGACGCCGGCGGAGAAGGCCCGGACCCGGTCCCCGAGCAGCGCGCGCGCCCAGCCCTCCGCCATCTGGCTGCGGCAGGCGTTGCCGGTGCAAAGGAACAGGATACTCGGTCTAGTCACGCGTTTACGAGTTCCCCGATTTCCGACGCGTCGAGCACCTTGCCCGCGCTCTTCACGACGCCGTCCACGGCCAGGGCCGGCGTCACCATCACGCCGAACTTCACGATATCCGGAAGCCGCTCCACCTTCGCGACCTCGGCCTCGAGGCCAAGCGTACGGACGGCCTCCTCCGCGTTCGCGAAGAGCTGTCTGCACTTCGGGCACCCGGTGCCCAGGATCTGGATCGTCTTCATCGTCGTTCTCCCCTTCGGTCCTATCCGCCCATCGCCGCCCCGAACGCCAGCCCCGCCACGGTGGCCATGACGACGACCAACGCCGTGAAGACCAGCGTCTTGCGCGCGCCGAGGATGGACCCGATGACCAGCAGGTTGGGCAGCGAGACTGCCGGGCCGGCCAGCAGCAGGGCCAGCGCGGGGCCCGGTCCCATCCCGCTGTCGAGCAGGCCGCGCAGGATGGGCACCTCGGTCAGCGTCGCGAAATACATCAGCGCCCCGGCGACCGCGGCGAAGGCGTTGGTCCAGAGCGGCCAGACGGCATCGAGCCAGGCCGGGACCGGGGCGTCGCCCAGGCCGCGCAGCGCCATCCAGCCGTGCGGCGAGTCGCCGACCAGCGCCTCGATCCAGGCGTTCGGCACGATCCCGGCGTCCCGGCTCTCCGGGCTGCCCAGGAAGAACCCGGCCGCGAGCACGCCGCCGAGCAGCAGCGGCAGGATCTGCTTCGCGAACCCCCAGCTCTGGTCGCGCCACTCGCGCAGCTCCGGGCTTCCGGTCGAAAGCAGCGCGACCAGCCCCGCGGCGCCGGCGCTGAAGGCGAGCGCCGGCCGCTCCGGGAAGGCGAGCGCCAGCGCCGCCGGCGCGGCCGCCGCGAGCGCGAGCCGCCGCGGGCGGACGCCGAAAGACCGCCAGAGGCTCAGGCCGAGACCAACCGCGGCGCCGGCGGTCAGGAGCCACTTCGCGCGGTAGACGGCGTGCCAGAAGCCCGCGGGTTCGCTCGGTTCGGCCACGTTCGCGAAGACCAGGATGCCGAGAAGCGCCAGGAAGTGGAGCGCGACGCGGCCGAGCGAGCGCTCGGGCGCCTCGTCGCCGCCCGCGATCTCGACCGGCGCGGCGGCCGCCGCCCGGGCGCGCTCCCCGCGGCGGAAGACCAGGTGCATGAGCAGGCCGATGGCGATGCTGAAGACGACGGCCGCGACCGCCCGGGCGATGCCGAGCGGCGCGCCCAGCACCCGAGCGGTCAGGATGATGGCCAGCGCGTTGATCGCCTGCCCCGAGTAGAGGAAGGTCGTGGCCGGACCGAGCCCGGCGCCGTGCAGGTAGATGCCGCCGAACATCGGCAGTACGGTGCAGGAACAGACGGCGAGGATCGTCCCCGAGACGGAGGCGACGCCGTAGGCGAGCGCCTTGTTCGCGCGCGGGCCGAAGGTGCGCAGGACGGCCTCGCGCCGGATGAAGACGCCGATGGCGCCGGCGATGAAGAAGGCGGGCACGAGGCAGAGCAGGACATGTTCGCGCGCGTACCAGCGCGCGAGGGTCAACGCCTCGAGGACCGCGCCCTGGAAACGCGGCGACTGCACCGGCAGGTGGAAGAGCGCGAGGAAGACCGCGCCGATCCCGGCGAGGATCTTCAGTTCGCGCCTCACGCGGGCGCCCCGGCGGCGCAGCGGGCGTTGCGGTGGACCGCGTCCGCCCGCGCCACCTCGACGGCGCAGTGGACCGCGTCGAGCACGCAGGGGGTCTGCAGCCGGTAGTAGACCCAGGTGCCCTCGTGCCGGTCGGCGAGGATGCCGGCCTGCTTGAGCACCGCCAGGTGCCGCGAGATGCCGGAGGGATCGATCGGCGCCAGCTCGTTGAGCTCGCAGACGCAGCGCTCCCCGGCGCGCAGCGCGTCGACGATCAGCACCCGCACCGGGTGGGCCAGCGCCTTGAAGATCGCCGCCCGCGATTCCGCTTCCGTGTAGTTCATGCGGGCATTATATGCGGAGTTGCGCATATTGTCAAATAGGGCATGCGCACAGCGAAGTGGCGTCACGGCGTTATACCAGTGCGACGGAAAGGCGAAGCGGTGACGGCGCTTTGGCTTCGCCCGCGCGGGCGGGGTGGCGGCCGGTGCCGTGGGTGTGCAGCGCGTGCGACGGCAAAGCGGCGTCGCCGGGCTTCGCCCTCTGCCGCCGCACTCCACATGATGGCCACACGGGCGCAGATATGGAGTGCGCCGGCAGAGCGGAGCGGCGACGGCGCTTTGGCTTCATCCGCGCGGGCGGGGTGGTTCGGTCCATGCCGCGGGGCGCTGCGCGTGCTGCGGCAAAGCGGCGTCGCCGGGCTTCGCCCTCTGCCGCCGCACTCCACATGATGGCCACACGGGCGCAGATATGGAGTGCGC
>PWTM01000307.1 GCA_003563855.1 PVC group bacterium
ATGCGCTGGGCGGGCCGCTCGGCGTCTCGCCCGCCGACGTGGCGGAGGCGCTCCGCCAGGCCGAGGCCGCGCAGACCGCCTTCGAGGCGCGGGCCGCCACGCTGGGCCGCGAGGCGATCCAAGCGGCGGAAGCCGAGGACACCCTCGGCATGGTCTGCATCGGCCGCCCCTATAACAGCGCCGACGCCGGCCTGACGCTCGATCTGCCGCGCAAGATCGCCGCGATGGGGCACCCGGTGATCACACTCGACATGGTGCCGCTCGATCTCGATGCGACGCGCGCCGGTTACGGCCATATGTACTGGCACTACGGCCAGCGGATCCTGGCCGCCGCCGAGGCGGTGGCCCGGCTGCCCCGCTGGTTCGGCCTCGTCTTCACCCACTTCATGTGCGGGCCCGACAGCTACCTGCTGACCTACGTCAAGGACATCATGGGCCGCGCCGGGAAGCCCTACCTCTCGCTCCAGTTCGATGGGCACGGCGCGGACGCCGGCTACCTGACGCGGATCGAGGCCGCGATCGAAACCTTCCGCGCCTGGTCCGAGAAGGCGCCGGCTGCGCCAGCGCCGGAGACCGGCCCGTGACCGCGCCGGCGAACGGCACGCGGCCGATCCTGCTGATCCCGCCGATGGACGAGCTGGCCGCCGAAATGGCGGCGGCCGTATTCCGGTCGATCGGCTACGAGGCGCGTGTGCTGGAGGAGAACGCCGAGACGCTGGCGATCGGGCTCCAGCACACGGGCGGCGGCGAATGCGCTCCGTGCCCCTCGACCGTGGGCGCGCTGATCGCCGCCATGCAGCGCGAGCGGCTTCCGCCCGAGCAGGTGGTCTTCTTCATGCCGACCGCCTGCGGCCCGTGCCGGTTCGGGCAGTATGCGCATCTCACGCGCGAGATTCTCGACCGGCTGGGCTGGAACGGCGTGCGCATCCTCAGCCCGTCGGCCGTCAATGCCTACGCGGGGCTCTCGCAGAAGACGCGCATCCGGCTCTGGCGCGGGCTGCTCGCGGCGGACCTCCTGCGCAAGCTGCGCCTGCGCGTCCGCCCCTACGAGCGGGAGCCGGGCGCGACGGACCGGGCGATCGCCCGGTCGATGGGGCGCGTGACCGACGCGATCGAGCGCGGCGACTGGCGGCGCGTGCCGGCGCGGTTGGAAGAGGCGACGGCCGAAGCGGCCGCGATCCCGGTGCGGGACGAGCGCCGGCCGCTGGTCGGGGTCGTGGGCGAGATCTACGTGCGGTTCAACACGTTCCTCAACGGAGATCTCTTCCGGCGGATCGAGGCGCTCGGCGGCGAGGCAGCCCTCGCGCCGATGAGCGAGTGGGTGCTCTACACCAACCACCTGCAGCGGCTCGACGCCCGCGACGCGCGCGCGGGTCTGGCCGGGTGGCCGCGGCGGCTGCGGCTCTGGGCCGAGGCCTGCTGGGTCTTCGATCGCTGGGAGCGCGTCACGGCCGCCTGCGGGGATCCGCTGCTGCGCGACCGGCATGAGCCCGCGATCGCCGACGTGGTCGCCGAGGGCGCCCGGTACGTGCCCTGGCACGTGCGGGGCGAGGCCATTCTTACGCTCGGCCGGGCGGCGCTCTACGTCAAGCGCGACGGCGCGCAGGCGATTGTCAACGCAAGCCCGATGTTCTGCATGCCCGGCACGATTTCGACCGGGATCTTTCCGCAGCTCGAACGCGAGCTGAACGTGCCGATCGTCTGCAATTTCTACGACGGATCCGGCGACGCGAACCGCTCGCTCGTTCCGGTCATGCACTACCTCGGCGAGGCGATGCGCAACGGCGGTCGCGCCGAGGTTCCGGCCGCCGCGCCCGCGGCCGCGGCCTCTCCCGCGGGCTAGCGCGGCGCCGGGGCGGAGAGCCCCCCCCCACACACCCACACACACACACCCACACACACCCACAACGGCGCGAAGCGCGGATCGAGCGCCGGCCCGGCCCGCAGATGTCACGCAGCGCTGCCGAACGATCTTGCTTGCGCCGCCCCGCGTCCGCTAGCGTCGGCCCCCCGGAGGAGAAGCGCATGCACCCCAAGGAAATCGATCTGCTGGAGACCCGCATCGAGAAGTTCGTCCGGCGGATCGGCGGGCTGATCCTGCGGGAGAATGTCCCGCTCTCGGCGACCTTCCGCCATGGCCCGCAACCGGTGCCTTTCGCCGACCGGCAGGCGGGCGACTACCGTCCCGTCAAGGAGGGCGACGCCTGGGGTCGGACCTGGGAGAGCGCCTGGTTCCGCCTGGCGGGCCGCGTGCCGAAAGCCTGGAAGGGGCGGACCGTGGCGGCCTGGCTCTGCTTCAATGGCGAGGGGCTGGTCTTCGACCGGCGCGGGGCGATGCTCCAGGGGATCACCAACGGGTCGATCTTCGATCGCGCCGCCAGTCGCGACGTGGTCCCGCTGTACACGCCCGCGAAGGGGGGCGAAACGGTCGAGCTCTGGGTCGAGGCGGCCTGCAACGGCCTGATGGGCGTCCGTCGATCCCAGGACCCGGAACCCGAACAGCCCGACCGGTACGGCAGCTACAGCGGGACGGTCAACCGCATGAGGCTCGCAGCCGTGGACGATGATCTCTGGCGCCTGCGGTTGGACATGATCGTGCTGGGCG
>PWTM01000173.1 GCA_003563855.1 PVC group bacterium
GCCCGGCGTGTGCGGCCAGCCGGCGGCGCGCCTCGTCCAGCGCGGCGGCCTCGCCGCCGGGCGCGGTGGGGAGCGGAAGCCGGATGGACGGGGCCAGGACCGGCCGCAGCGGGGCGTGAAAGGCCTCGAGGTAGCCGGCGGCGACGGCGCCGAGCGTGTCACCGTGGTAGGCGCCCTCGAGCCCCGCGATGAGGCGCCGGTCCGGCTCGCCGAGCGCGTGCGCCTGCTGCCAGGCGATGCGCAACGCGGCTTCGACCGCGCAGGCGCCGTCGGAAGCGAAAAGGACACGGCGGTCGGGATCGGGCATCAGGTCGGCCAGCCGCGCGGCCAGCTCCAGCGCCGGCGGATGCGCGAGGTTGCCCAGGATGCTGTGGTCGAGGAGTCCGGCCTGCCGGCGGATGGCGGCGACCAGGCGCGGATGGCCGTGGCCGAGCGCGCAGGCCCACCAGGACGAGATGGCGTCCAGGTAGCGGCGGCCCTGCGCGTCGTAGAGGTAGAGGCCCTCGCCGCGCACGATCGTGGGGAAGCCCTCCGCCTCCGCGGAGAGCCGGGTATAGGGGTGCCAGATGCGGTCCGTCTTCGGCTCGCTCAAGGTCGGGTCCTCCTCGGTGCCCGCCTTCGGTCCGGCCCGCTCGCCGGCCGGGCGTGCCCGGGGCAGCAGTTCTCATTTTGGCGCCGTATCGCGAGAGGGGGGTCCCCCTTGCCATGGCCAGAAGGCCGATGGTCCCCGGGCGGCGTGCCGTGCAAGAAGAGGTGCGTCTTCGTGCCGCGCTCGCCGACGCAAGAGGCCATGCCGGTGTGGAGTGCGGCGGCAGAGGGCGAAGCCCGGCGACGCCGCTTTGCCGCGGCCTGCGGGGTCGCCCAGAGCGTGGGCCAGACCGCCCGGCAGGGGGGGCTGAAAGCGCCGTTGCCGCTGCGCTCTGCCGGCGCACTCCAAATGGGTCCCGGCCCGTGCGTTGGAGTTCGGCGAAAGCAAGTCCCCCAGGAGGCGACGCCAAAACGAGAACTGCCGGGCCCGTAGGGGCGGACGTGGCGCCGGGCGTGGTGCGAGTACAGGTAGAGGATGTTCGGCCGGTCCATGGCGGCTTCTTTCGGCGCGGGTGTCGCCCCGAGTATGCCATCGCGCCGCCCGGCGGGCGAGGCGCGCCTCAGAGCGGCCAGTTCGGGCGGACGTCGAGCGCGGCGGGGTCGGGGACGGGGCGCCCGAGCCCGGCGCCGGCCGCAGCGGCGATCATCGCGGCGTTGTCGGTGCACCAGTCGGGCGCGGCAAGGAGCAGCGGAATCCCGGCGGTGGCGGCGATCTCGCCGAGGCGCGACCGCAGGCGCCCGTTGCGCGCCACGCCGCCGACGCCGGCGAGCGCGGCGTAGCGCTCCCGGCCCAGCGCGGCGCCGACGCGGGCGCAGAGCGCGTCGATCACGGCCTCCTGGTAGGCGGCCGCCGTGTCGCGCAGCGCCGTCCCGCCCCGCGCCTCCGGGTGGTCCCGCAGGTAGTAGCGCAGCGCGGTCTTCAGCCCGCTGAAGCTCAGGCAGAGTTCCGGGTCGAGCCCCCCGGTCGGCGCCTCGGACCCGGCGATCCGGCCGCGCGGAAAGGCATGCCGCGCGGGATCGCCGCCCCGGGCCGCCCGTTCGATGGCCGGCCCACCCGGGTACCCGAGGCCCAGCAGCGTCGCCCCCTTGTCCAGCGCCTCGCCGGCGGCGTCGTCGAGCGTCCGGCCGATCCAGGCCTGCCGGCCCGGCGCCGCGACGCGCACGAGGCCGGTGTGCCCGCCGGAGACGAGCAGGACCAGCATCGGGTACACGCGCATCGGGTCCGGGGCGTCCGGGCCGAGGAAGACGGAGTGCAGGTGCCCCTGCAGGTGGTGGACGGCCGCCAGGGGGAGGCCGGTCGCCGCGTGCAGGGCCTGGGCGGCGCCGACGCCGACCAGCAACGCGCCCGCCAGGCCGGGCCCGGCGGTCACGGCGATCAGGTCCAGGTCGGACCACGCAAGACCGGCCTCTCGCAGCGCCTCGGCCAGGAGCCCGGGCAGCGCCTCGACGTGCCGGCGCGAGGCGAGTTCGGGCACCACGCCGCCGAAGGGCGCGTGGTCGCGGACCTGGCTGCGAACCCGGCTGGCGCGTACGCGGCCGTCCTCGACGACCGCCGCCGCCGTTTCGTCGCAGGAGGTCTCGATGCCCAGCACGCGCATGGGCGCCAGCAAAGGCCAAACCCGGGCCGTTGTCACGCGATTCCGGCGGCCGGCGGCGTTGCCTGCGGGGGCGCCGGAAGGGTATAAGGGGGTGGGCGCGGCCAGGGCGCGGCGCCGGTGAGGGAGGCGCATGTGCGGGCACGGTCGGTCAGCGTGGGTTCGGTGGTCATCGGCGCGCGGCGTCCGCTCGCGCTGATCGCGGGACCGTGCGTCATCGAAAGCCGTTCCGCCTGCCTCGAACTTGCCGAACGCCTGGCCGGCCTCGCCCGCCGGCTGCGGATTCCCTGGGTCTTCAAGGCGTCCTTCGACAAGGCGAACCGCACCTCGGCCGACGGCTTCCGGGGGCCGGGCCTGGCGAAGGGGCTGGAGATCCTGGCCGAGGCCAAGGCCCGGTACGGCATGCCGGTGCTCACGGATGTTCACGCGCCGGAGCAGGCGGGCCCCGCGGCGGAGGTCTGCGATGCGCTTCAGCTCCCGGCGTTCCTCTGCCGGCAGACGGACCTGGTCACGGCGCTGGGCGAAACCGGGCGGGCCGTGAACCTCAAGAAGGCGCAGTTCATGGCCCCCTGGGACATGGACCGGGTGATCGAGAAAGTGGAACGGACCGGAAACCGGCGTATCCTGTTGACAGAGCGGGGCGTCTCCTTCGGCTACAACACACTCGTGGCGGACATGCGAAGCCTCCTGATCCTGCGGCGGACGGGCTATCCCGTGGTTTTCGACGCGACCCACAGCGTACAGCGGCCCGGCGGGGGCGGAGACCGCTCGACGGGCGACGGGCAATGGGCGCCGGCCCTCGCGCGCGCGGCCGTGGCGACCGGCTGCGACGCGGTTTTCCTGGAGACGCACCTACGGCCCGAGCGGGCGCGGTCGGATCGCGACAACGCGGTGCCGTTCCGGGCGTTGGGCCGGCTCTGGCGGGTGCTCCTGGCGATCGACGCGGCCGCGGGCGGGCCGGGGAGGCGCGGACGATGACCCGGCGGCAGATCGGCCTCCTGGCGGCGGCCGCGATCGCCTGGACCGCGGCGCGCGGGCAACTGGAGCGCGGCGCGGAGGTGACGGGCTTCCGCATGCCGAACCACGACGAGGAAGGCCGCCTGCAGTCGCAGGTCTTCGGCGACCGCGCGCGGGTGGTGGCCGACGACCTGATCGAAATCAGGAACCTCCGGATGGAGACGTTCAGCGCAGAGGCCGTCGAACTGACAATCCAGGCGCCGCACTGCCGCTTCGACCGCCGCCGCGGCATCGCCGCTTCGGCCGGCCCGGTCCGGGTGGCGCGCCCGGACATGGTGATCACCGGGCGCGGGTTCCGGGCGTGGACCGACGGCTCGCGCTTCCAGATCTTCAGCGAGGCGCGGGTCGAGCTGCGGGGCGCGCGTCCGCCCGGCCTGGCCCTGCCCACGGCGGGGGATGCGCCATGAGGCGGCCGGCCCAGCGGGCGGTTGCGGCGGCGGTCGGCGTCGCCGGCCTCCTGGCGGTGGGACCGCCGGCGTGGCCGGAAGCCGCGGAGGCGCCGCCGGAGGAGGACCGCCTGACCGTCATTACCTCCGAGCGCCTGACCTACGACGCGGAGGACCGCACGGCGCTGTTCGAGCGCGACGTGGTGGTCGTCGACCCCGGGTTCCGGCTGACGGCGGACCGGTTGACCGTACGGTTCGACGAGGAGAACGCCGTCCGGACGGTCGTGGCGGAGGGCAACGTCGTCATGACCCAGGAAGAACAGGAGCGCCGGGCCTGGGCCGGCCGGGCGGAGTACGACGTACCGACGGGCCGGATTGTGCTGGAGCAGGAGCCGCGGGTCGAGCAGGGCCGCGACGTGCTCGAGGGCGAGCGGATCACCTTCTGGCGGGACGGGCAGCGGCTGGTCTGCGAGCCGGGCGCGCGCCTGACCATTCATGCCGGACCCGGCGGCCTGCGCGCCACGGTCGAGGGGGACCACTGAACCATGGACGGGCGCCCCACGCTGGTGCGAACGGAGCGGCTGGTCAAGACCTACCGGCAGCGCCGCGTCGTGGACGGCGTGGACCTGCACGTGCGCAACGGCGAGATCGTCGGGCTGCTCGGCCCGAACGGCGCCGGAAAGACGACCAGCTTCTACATGATGGTCGGACTGATCCGCCCCACCCAGGGGCGGGTCTTCTTCGAGGGGCGCGACGTGACGGACCTGCCGATGTACCGGCGCGCGCGCATGGGGATGGGCTACCTCGCGCAGGAGCCCTCGGTGTTCCGGCACCTGACGGTGGCGGAAAACGTGATGGCGATCCTCGAAACGCTGCCCATCCCGCGCCGCGCACGCCGGGAGCGGCTCGCGTCGCTGCTGGACGAGCTGCACATCGGCCACCTGGCCGGGCAGCGCGCGCAGACGCTCAGCGGCGGCGAACGGCGGCGGCTCGAGATCACGCGCGCGCTCGTCACGGAGCCGTCGCTCATTCTTCTGGACGAACCGTTCAGCGGAGTCGACCCGCTGGCGGTCTATGACGTACAGCAGATCATCGTGGGGCTCAAGGAGCGGGGGCTGGGGATCCTGATTACCGACCACAACGTGCGCGAGACGCTGGCGGTGGTCGACCGCGCCTACCTGCTGTGCGAGGGCAAGGTGCTGCGGGAGGGGACGAGTTCCTTCCTGATCCAGGACGAGGTCAGCCGGGAGCTCTACCTCGGGGAGAAATTCCGGATGTGAACGGCGGGGCGCCGCGTCCGGAACGGGCCCCGCCACGGCAAAAAGGAGAAGACGCATGACGATCAACATCACGGGGCGACATATCGAGGTGACCGGGCCGATGCGCGAGCACGTCTGCCGGCGGGTCGAGCGGCTGCTCGAGGAACACCCCCGGATCGAGAACGTGCACGTCATCCTCAGCCTCGAAAAGCACCGGCACGGGGCGGAGATCGTGCTGCAGGGGGCAGGGATCGGACGCGTCGAGGCCCATAGCGAGTCCGACGACATGTACGCCTCGATCGACCAGGCGGCGGAGAAGACCGAGCGGCAGGTGCGCAAGTGGCAGGACCGCGTGCGCGACCATGGAAAGGAAGAGGGGCTCGGCCAGATTGAGGCCCAGCTCCGGCAGGAGCCCGAATGAGTCTGACCGTCCGGCAGTTCCTGGAAGCGGGGGGCGAGGAGCTGGCGCTGCGCCCCGTCGGCGAACGCGGCGACCTGGACCGTGCGGTCCAGGAGCCCGCGCTGAACCGGCCGGGCCTGGCGCTGACGGGGTTCCTGCGCTACTTCGCTCACCGGCGCATCCAGGTCTTCGGCCTGGCGGAGATGACCTACCTGAAGGAGCTCGACGCGCCCGGGCGCGCGGCGCGCTTCGAGGCGTTCTTCGCCCGGCGCGTGCCCTGCGTTGTCGTGGCGCGCGGCCTCCGGCCGTTCCCGGAAATGACGGCGATGGCGGACGCGAGCGGCACGCCGCTGCTGCGCTCCCGGCTCGTGACGAGCGCGTTCCTGCAGCGGGGCGCGGTCCTGATCGCCGACCTGACGGCGCCGCGCACGCGCGTGCAGGGGACGATGGTGGACCTGATGGGCATCGGCGTGCTCATCGAGGGGGAGCCGGGCATCGGCAAGAGCGAGACCGCGCTGGCGCTCGTGGCTCGCGGATTCAGCCTGGTCGCGGACGATCTGACCGAACTGCAGTGCCTCAGCTCCGGGGTGATCCTGGGGTCGGCGCCGGAGAGCACCCGCTACCACATGGATGTGCGCGGCGTCGGCATCGTTCATGTGCCGAGCCTCTACGGCGTGGCCGCCGTCCGGCAGAGCAAGCGGCTGGATATGATCGTGCGGCTCGAACCCTGCGAGCCCGGCCGGCCCTGCGAGGAGGCGATCCCCGAGACGACGACGCGCGAGGTGCTGGGCGTCCCGGTGCCCGTCGTGCGCATTCCCATCGCGCCCGGCCGCGATGCGACGCATATCGTCGGGGCCGCCGCGCTGAACTTCCGCCTGCGCATGCTCGGCCACGACGCGGCCAAGGAACTCGATCTCAAGCTGATGGAGCGGTTGCTCAAGGAGCGGAGGAACCGGGGTGACTGAGCGGCGCACGGCACGCAGCGGGCCGGACGGGGTCCTGACGCGGGAATTCGAGGTGCGCAACCAGTACGGCATCCATGCGCGGCCCGCCGCGCTGCTGGTCAAGACCGCCTCCGGGTTCCGCGCCGAGATCACGATCGAGAAAGCCGGCCTGAGCGTCTCCGCCAAGAGCATCATGGGGTTGCTGACGATGGAAGGGCACCAGGGCGCCGTGCTGCGGGTGACCGCGCGCGGCGAGGACGCCGAGCGCGCCCTGGACGCGCTCGGCGAGCTGTTCGAGAAGAAGTTCTACGAGGACTGACATGCCCGAAGCGGATCGCGAGATCGTGCTGCGCGGCGTCGGGGTCTGCCCCGGCGTGGCCAGCGGACCGGCCTTTTTGCTGACGGCCGACGAAGTGCGCGTGGTCGAACGGACCATCGAGGAGCGCGAGATCCCGCGCGAGATCGCCCGCTTCGAAGAAGCGCTGATCGCAACCCGCCGCCAGCTCCTCGAGATCCAGCAGCGCGTCGGCCGCGCGCTCGACCAGGAGAGCGCCAGCATCTTCGACGCCCACCTGCTCGTGGTCGACGACCGCTCCTTCGTCGAAGAGGTGCTCCGCGGGCTTCGCGCCACGCACCGGAACGTCGAGACCGTCCTGCGCGGCGTCGCCGAACGCTACGTCGAGGCGCTGGCCGGGCTCGACGACGACTACCTGCGCGAGCGGGCGGCCGACATCAAGGACGTCACGCGGCGGATTCTCCACAACCTGGCCGGCCAGACGAAAGCCACCCTCGAGGGACTCAAGGACCCGTGCCTGATCGTGGCCGGCGACCTCGCGCCGTCCGACACGGCGATGCTCGACCGGGAGCGCGTGCTTGGCTTCGCGACGGACCTCGGCAGCACCACCTCGCACACCGCGATCATGGCGCGGGCCCTCGAGATCCCCGCCGTCGTCGGCCTGCACGATGCGAGCGTGCGCATCTCGACCGGCGACCCGCTGCTGATCGACGGCGGCAAGGGACTGGTCTACGTGCATCCCTCGCCCGAGACGCTCGACCGCTACGGCCGGCTCGAGCGCGTGCACCGCCGCCTGATCGCCCGGCTCGACCAGTTGCGCGACGAGCCCGCGCAGACGCGCGACGGCTACATGGTCAACCTGGCCGCCAATATCGAGATGCCGCACGACGTCGACGCCGTCTTCCGGCACGGCGCCCACGGCATCGGGCTCTTCCGCACCGAGTTCCTCTTCCTGACCCGCGATCATCTCCCGGACGAGGCCGAGCAGGCCGCGGCCTATACCGAGGTGGTCGAACGGCTCGCGCCCGAAACGGTGATCATCCGCACGATGGACATCGGCGGCGACAAGTTCCTCTCCTCGATCAAGACCCCGCCGGAATTGAACCCGTTCATGGGCTGGCGCGCGATCCGCTTCTGCCTCGCCCAGCCGGAGGTCTTCCTCACGCAGTTGCGCGCGATCCTGCGCGCCAGCGCCCGGGGCCGCGTCAAGATCCTCTACCCGATGATCAGCAACGTGGACGAAGTCGTGCATGCGCAACGCATTCTCGAGCAGGCCAAGACCGAGCTGCGCGACGAGGGCGTGCCTTTCGACGAGGCCATCGAGACCGGCCTCATGATCGAGGTGCCCAGCGCGGCGCTCACGGCCGAGCAGCTCGCGCCCCACGTCCAGTTCTTCAGCCTCGGGACCAACGACCTGATCCAGTACACGCTCGCCGTCGACCGCGTGAACGAGCGGATCACCTACCTGTACGAACCGACCCACCCGGCCATCCTCTACCTGATCCGGCGCACGATCGAGGCCAGCCACCGGGCCGGCATCTGGACCGGCATCTGCGGCGAGATGGCCGGCAACCCGGTACTGGCCCCGCTGCTGATCGGGCTGGGCGTCGACGAGCTGAGCATGAGCCCGAACCAGGTCCCGCTGGTCAAGGAGGTGGTGCGCAGCCTGCACTACCACCAGACGGAGGCGCTCGTGGAATCGGTGCGCCCATCGGACTCGGCCGGTGACATCCTGGAACGCTGCGCCGCGCTGGTCCGCGAGACCGCGCCGGACGTAGCCCAACTGACGGGGTAAACATGGCCAACGTCTCCTTTGTCGGCGCCGCGGACGAAGATCGCAAGCGACTGCTGCGTGAACTCGGGGTGGACCGGGTCGACGCGCTCTTCGCCGATATCCCGGCGGCGCTGCAGACCGGCGACTTCGCGATCCCGTCCGGCGTCACGGAGCTGGAGATGCTCCAGGGGATGCGCGCGCTGGCCGGGCGCAACGCGGCGCGCCTGGTCAACTTCTGCGGCGCGGGGTTCTACGACCACTTCATCCCGGCCGCCGTCGATGCGCTGGCCGCGCGCGGCGAGTTTCTCACGGCCTACACGCCCTACCAGCCCGAGGCGTCGCAGGGAACGCTGCAGGCGGTTTACGAGTACCAGACGGCGATCGCCCGCATCACGGGCATGGACGTGGCGAACGCCTCGCTCTACGACGGCGGGACGGCGCTCTTCGAGGCCGTCACCATGGCCGTCCGCTGCGCGGGCCGCCGCCGGCGCGTGCTGGTCTGCGAGGGCGTGAGCCCGATCTACCGGGCGATGCTCCGCTGCCACGCCGGGTTGCTGCCGATCGCGATCGAGGAGATCCCGATGACGCCCGAGGGCGGCACGGACTGCGCGGCGTTCCGCGCACGGCTCAACGGCGAGACCGCAGCCGTGGTGCTCGCGCTGCCCGGCTTCACGGGGACGGTCGAGGACCACAGCGAGCTGATTGACGCCGCCCACGCGGCGGGCGCGCTCGCGGTGGTCACCGCCTACCCGGTGGCGCTCGGCATCCTGCGTACGCCGGGCGCGATGGGGGCCGACATCGTGACCGGCGAGGGCCAGAGCCTGGGCATCCCGCTGGCCTTTGGCGGTCCCTACCTCGGCTTCATGGCGACGCGCAAGACCTGGGTGCGGCGGATGCCGGGTCGCATCGCCGGAGCCACGCACGACGCGCAGGGGCGGCGCGGTTTCGTGCTCACGCTGCAGGCGCGCGAGCAGCATATCCGGCGCGAGAAGGCGACTTCGAACATCTGCACGAACGAGGCCCATTGCGCGCTGCGGGCGCTGATCTTCCTCGCGCTGCTCGGCCGGCAGGGGTTCGTCGAACTGGCCGAAACCTGCGCGGCGCGCGCCGCCTACGCCTGCGAGCGGCTCTGCGCGATCCCAGGCGTGCGGCGCGCCTATCCGCAGCCGTTCTTCAACGAGTTCACCCTCGCGCTGCCGGCCGACGCCTCCGATCTCGTCAGCCGCCTGCTCGACCGGGGCATCGCCGCCGGCTTCCCGCTCAGCCGCTACTACCGCGACGCGGAGCGACTGCTGCTCGTGGCCGTGACCGAGAAGCGGACCAGGGAAGAGATCGACGTGCTGGCCGCGCGGCTCGAGGGCGCGCTGCGCGGCCGCTGACCCGGCGCGGCCGGGGGAGGAACGGGCGCATGGAGGATATCCGGGTCGCGGTCGTCGGGGCCGGCGCCAACACGCGCGAGCGCCATCTCCCCGGACTGCTCGCGCAGCCCGGCGTCCGGCTCGCGGGCGTCTGCAACCGCACGCGCGAATCCGCGGAGCGCGTCGCCGCCGCGTTCCCCGTCCCGCGCATCTACGCGCACTGGCGCGAGGCCGTCGAGGACCCGGAGGCCGACGCCGTGGTGATCGGTACGTGGCCGGACCTGCACGCGCGCGCGACCGTCGCGGCGCTCGAAGCCGGGAAGCATGTGCTCTGCGAGGCGCGGATGGCGCGGGACGCCGGCGAGGCGCGGGCGATGCTGCGCGCGGCGCAGGCACGCCCGGACCTCGTCGCGCAGCTCGTGCCCGCGCCCTTCAGCCTCGGGGTCGACGCGACCGTCGCCCGCCTCGTCGCCGAGGGGCGGC
>PWTM01000002.1 GCA_003563855.1 PVC group bacterium
CGAACCGCTCGGTCAGCTGCCGCTCGACCTTGCGCATCCGGGCGATTTTCTCGACGAGGTGCGCGGGCAGGCGGATGGTCTTGCTCTGGTTCGCGAGCGCGCGCTTGATCGACTGCTTGATCCACCAGGCGGCGTAGGTGCTCAGCTTGCCGCCCTTGGCGGGGTCGAAGCGCTCGACGGCCTTCATCAGGCCGATGTTGCCCTCCGAGATGAGGTCCAGCAGCGGCAGGCCGATGCGCGCATAGTCCTGGGCGATCTTCACGACCAGGCGCAGGTTGGCCCGGATCATCAACTGGCGGGCAGCCTCGTCGCCGCGCCGGATGCGGGCCGCCAGCTCGATCTCCTGCGCGGGCGTCAGCAGGTCGACCTGCCCGATCTCCCGCAGGTAGATGCGTATAGTCTTGTCGCCCTCTTCCATGAACGGTACCCCGAAGCCCCCGCGTCGGTCCTTGGTCTTTAGTCTTTAGCATGCCGCCCGTGGCGGCGGCAAGCGCGGCTGCGGTGGACAGCAGTGCTCCGCGCAGCGTCAGGCGCGTCGCCGGAGAGAGCCCGGAGCGAGCGCGGGTTGGACCTTCGGTCCGCTCCTCTTTCCACGGTCTTGCCTTGGGAGGGCCCGGTTGCGGCGCGCCCCCGCGGGCTTGCCCCGTGGGGAGCGGAAGGTTGAGTTGAGGCCGACCGCTCGCCCGAGGAGAGAGCCCGGGACGGGAGCGCGGGTCGGACCTTCGGTCTTCTCCGCGCTCTCGCCCGGGCTCGGGAGAAGGGAAAGCGCGCCCGCCGGGCTCTCGCTCAACCTTTCCTCCCCCACGGGGCAAGCCCGTGGGGGCCGGTGCGCTCGGGGCGAGCCCGTGGGGACGGCCTGTGCTCGGGGGGGAGCCCGTGGGGGCTGGGTGGCGGCCGGGGCGAGGGCGGGTTCAAGCGCGCGGATGGAAGCGGGCGTGGACGCGCCGGAGCCGGTCGCCGTCGACATGCGTATAGATCTGCGTGGTGGCGATGTCGGCGTGGCCGAGCATTTCCTGGATGACGCGCAGCGGCGCGTCGCGGGCGAGCAGGTGGCTGGCGAAGGAGTGGCGCAGCGTGTGCGGGCTGACCGGGGTTCCGATGCCGGCGTCCCGGGCGCGCGCGCGGATCATGGCCCAGACATCGCGCCGGTCGAGCGGGCGCCCGCTGCGGCTGAGGAAGACCCGACGCGCCTCCGCGTCGCGCGCGAGCCGGGGGCGTTCCTCGGCCAGGTACCCCTCGAGCGCGGCGCGCGCCTTCTCGCCGAAGGGGACGATCCGCTCCTTGTTGCCCTTGCCGATGCAACGCAGGCAGCCGACATCGAACCGCAGGTCGTCGACCGCCAGGCCGGTCAGCTCGGAGACGCGCAGGCCGGTCGCGTAGAGCGTCTCGAGGATCGCCCGGTCCCGGAGCCCGAGCCGGCGCGCGGGGTCGGGCTGCGCGAGCAGGCGCTCGACCTCGCCGGGCCGGAGCACGCCCGGCAGCTCGCGCCAGAGGCGCGGCGAGTCCATGACCTCGGTCGGGTCGGCTGCGAGCAGCCCCTCGTTGACGAGATAGCGGAAGAAGACGCGCACGGTGACCAGCCGGCGGACGACGGTGCGGACCGCGCGGCCGCTCTCGCGCGTCTCGGAGAGGAAGTCGAGGATATCGTCGCGCGTGACCCGGTTCAGGTCGCGGCGGTTGCGCGCGGCGAGGAAGCCGAGCAGAAACCCGAGGTCGCGGGCGTAGGCCTCGCGCGTGTTCTCGCTCAGCCCGCGCTCGAGCGCGGCGTAGTCGAGAAAGGCATCGACGAGCGCCTGCATGCGCGGCGCCTCAGGCCGGCCGGGGCAGGTCGGTTCCCGTGATGCGCCGGTAGGCCTCGAGGTACTTGGCGCGGGTGCGCGCGACGACCTCGGCGGGCAGCCGCGGGGCGGGCGGCCGCTTGTCCCAGTCCGAGGTCTCGAGGTAGTCGCGGACGAACTGCTTGTCGAACGACGGCGGGGAGGCGCCCGGCGCCCAGGTGTCCGCCGCCCAGAAGCGGGAGCTGTCCGGGGTCAGCGCCTCGTCGACGAGGGTCAGGCGGCCGTCGACCAGCCCGAACTCGAACTTCGTGTCGGCGAGGATCAGCCCGCATTCCCGGGCGTGCGCGGCGGCGTGCGCGTAGAGCGCGAGGCTGGCGTCGCGCAACTGCTCCGCCCGTTCGCGGCCCACGACCCGCGCCGTCTCGGCGAAGGAGATGTTCTCGTCGTGCCCGGTCTCCGCCTTCGACGCCGGGGTGAAGACCGGGGCGTCGAGGGGGTCGGCGAGCCGGTAGCCGGGTCGCAGCGGTTCGCCGCCGATCGTGCCCGACGCCCGGTACTCCTTCCAGCCGGACCCGGCGAGGTAGCCGCGCACGACACACTCGATCGGGAGCACCTCGGCCTTGCGGACGATCATTGCCCGCCCGGCGAGCCGGGCGGCCTCGCCGCGCAGCGCGGCGGGCAGCGCGTCGAGCGAGGTGTCGAGCATGTGGTTGGGCACGATGCCGCGCGTGCGCGCGAACCACCAGGCCGAGAGCCCGTTGAGCACGCGGCCCTTGTCGGGGATGCCGTCCGGCAGGACGCAGTCGAAGGCCGAGAGCCGGTCGGTGGCGACGAAGAGCAGGCGGTCGCCGAGGTCGAAGACCTCGCGCACCTTCCCGCGCCGGACCCGCGCGATCCCCGGCAGTTCCAGTTCCAGCAGCACCCCGTCGCTCATCGCCGTTTCCCCCCGGTGCGCGGATCATCCCGCACCGCCCCCGGCGCCGTCAACCGCGGCCGGCGTGGTCCGGCGGCAGCCGTCTCGTGGGTCCCGCTGTACGGACGGGATCCTCGTCGTTGTCTTCGTCGCAATCCCCGTTCCCTCCGACCCGTAGGGGCGGCCCCCCGTGGCCGCCCGTCCACATGCCCGGGCCCCGGATTCTCATCTCCTGCTGTCGAGGACGAAGGACGAGGACGAGGACGAGGACGAGAAAGGGGCGACCGCGCGCCGTTGAGCGTTGAACGTTGAACGTTGAGCGTTGAGCGTTGAGCGTTGAACGTTTCCCCCTCCCTCTAAGCCCGTGCTTGCCCCGCGCGCGGGAATCGCACAGAGTCGCGCGTCAGCCGCAGCGCTGTCCGGGAGGCGCGGCCGGCGGGAGGGGCGAAGCGATGAACGGGAAGGTGCGCTGGGGGCTGCTCTCGACCGGGGCCATCGCGAAGGCGTTCGCGCGGGGGCTGCGCACCTCGCAGACCGGCGAGGCGGTCGCGGTCGGCTCGCGCACGCAGACGCAGGCGGACGCGTTCGGGGACGCGTTCGAGATCCCGCACCGCCACGGCAGCTACGAGGCGCTGCTGGCCGACCCGGAGGTCGAGGCGGTCTACATCGCCACCCCGCACCCGCTGCACGCGCCCTGGGCCGTGCGCGCCGCAGAGGCGGGCAAGCACCTGCTGGTCGAGAAGCCGATCGGGATCAACGCCTGCGAGGCCGAGATCGTCCAGGACGCCGCGGCGGCGAACGGCGTCTTCCTGATGGAAGCCTACATGTACCGGTGCCATCCGCAGACGGCGCGGCTCGCGGCGCTCCTGCGCGAGGGCGCGATCGGCGAGGTCCGCGTCATCCACGCCTCGTTCTCCTTCCAGTCCGGCTTCAACGCCGAGGGCCGGCTCTGGAACAACGCGATGGCCGGGGGCGGCATCCTCGACGTCGGCGGCTACCCGGTGTCGGTCGCCCGCCTCGTCGCCGGGATCGCGGCCGGGGCGGACTTCGCGGACCCGGTGGCCGTCACGGGCGCGGGCCGGCTGCACCCGAAGACGGGCGTCGATGCCTGGGCGGTCGGCACGCTGGCGTTCCCGGGCGGCATCGTCGCCACGGTTGCTACGGGCATCGGGGTGGCGCAGGAGAACGCCGTGCGCATCCACGGCAGCGAGGGTACGATCCTCGTGCCGAACCCCTACGTGGCGGCGCGCGAAGGGGCCGCGCCGGGCCGCATCCTCGTGCACCGCCGCGGGGCGCCGGAACCGGAGGCGATCGAGGTGCCCTCGGACGTGACGAGCTACGCGCACGAGGCGGACGTCTGCGGGTGCGCGATCCGGGCCGGACGCCGCGAGCCGGAGGCGCCGGCCATGACCTGGGCCGACACGCTCGGCAACCTGCGCGCCCAGGACGCCTGGCGGGCGGCGATCGGGCTCGTCTACGAGTCCGAGAAGCTCGAGAACTACCGCGAGTCCGCCGTGCGCCGCCCGCTGCGGCTGCGCCGCGATCCCGCGCTCGCCTACGGGCGGATCGCGCACCTGGACACGCCGGTCGCCCGGCTGGTGATGGGGGTGGACAACCAGGTCGAGATGCCGCACGCCTCGGCCGTCTTCGGCGCCTATGCCGAGCGGGGCGGGAACGCGTTCGACACGGCCTGGATCTACGGCGAGCGCAAGTCCCGCGTGCTCGGGCGCTGGCTGGCCGCGCACGGGATGCGCGAGGCGTCGGTGATCATCGCCAAGGGGGCGCACACGCCGCACGGCAACCCGACGGCGATGGTCCGCCAGATCCACGAGCAGCTCGACTGGCTCGGCGTCGAGTGCGCGGACCTCTACCTGATGCACCGGGACAACCCCGAGGTGCCGGCGGGCGAGTTCGTCGACGCGCTCAACGCGGAGGCGCGCGCCGGGCGGATCCGGGCGTTCGGGGGAAGCAATTGGACGCCGGCGCGCGTCGACGAGGCGAACGCCTGGGCGTCGGCGCGTGGGCTGCAGGGGTTCAGCGCCGTTTCGAACAACCTCGCGCTGGCCGAGATGGTCAAGGCGCCCTGGGCCGGCTGCCTCTCCGTCCATGCGGCCGCAGACCGGCAGTGGTTCGCGGACCGCGGGATCGCGCTCCTGCCCTGGTCGAGCCAGGCGCGCGGGTTCTTCGTTCCTGCGCGCGCGCGACCGGACCTGCGGGACGACCCGGGCCTGGTCGCCTGCTGGTATTCCGAGGACAACTTCCGCCGCCAGGCGCGCGCCGTCGAGCTGGCCGAACGGTACGGCGTCGAGCCGGTGAACATTGCGCTCGCCTGGGTCCTTGGCCAGCCGTTCGAGACGTTTCCGCTGATCGGTCCGCGCACACTGGCGGAGGTCCGCTCCTGCTTCCGGGCGCTGGAGGTGAAGCTGACGCCGAACGAGATGCGCTACCTGAACCTTGAGGACTGAAGAGAGGGAGGCCACCGATGGCTCACCGGGACGAATCGCGAAGCGCGGCGCTGGCGGAGGTCGGCGGGATGCTGGAGGCCTACGTGGAAGGGCTGCGCGAGGCCGGGGCGCGGACAGTCGAGGCGGACCCCGCGCTGCTGCGCGCGGCGCTCGCGCCGCCCGCGCCGCGGGCCGCGGTTTCCGCCGCCGGTGCGTCGGCGCCGGCGCCGGCGGCCGCGGTCCCGCCGGACGACCCCGCGGCGGCCGGGCTCGCGAAGCTGGCCGCCGAGATTGCCGGCTGCACGAAGTGCCCGCTGCACCGGACGCGAACCCGCACGGTGCCCGGCCAGGGCCATCCGCATCCGGACATCCTCTTCATCGGCGAAGGGCCGGGCCGCGACGAGGACCGGCAGGGGCTCGCCTTCGTCGGGCGCGCCGGCGAACTGCTCACGCGGCTGATCGAGGCGATGGGGTACACGCGCGAGCAGGTTTTCATCGGCAATATCGTCAAGTGCCGTCCGACGGTGGACGGGGCCGGCCAGCGGGACCGGCCGCCCGAGCCGGCGGAGGTCGAGGCCTGCCTGCCCTACCTGAAGGCGCAGATCGCGCATCTTCGCCCGAAGATCATCGTGCTGCTGGGCAACGTTTCGCTCGGCGCCCTCTTCGGCTTCACGGGCATCACGCGGCGGCGGGGCCAGTGGCTCGAGTTCGAGGGCATCCCCGTGATGCCGACGTACCACCCGTCCTACCTGCTCCGCGGCGGCGGCGAGGATCGCGGCCGGTACTGGGACGTCTGGGACGACATGATGGCGGTGCTCGGCCGCCTGGGCCGCCGGCCGCCGCGCGAGAAGCGCCGCCCCGCGTAAGAACGGTTCACGTTTGGTCCGGCCCGGTGTAGGCTGGGGACCAGGCGCAGTTCGCTCAGGGCCGGGCCGGGGAAGGAGCGCACGGATGAAAGAAGGGACCTTCGAGGATTTCGGGCGGCTCCGCGGCCGACCGGATCGGATGGCCGGGGCCGTCGGGGTCCACGAGGCGCCGAAGAAACCGCTCTGCCCGTTCGGCCCCGAAGGCGGGTACACGTTCCTGCGGGACAAGGGCGGGTACCGATTCGGAACGATCCGCGACTGAGGAGGCGTGCGTGTACCGGTCCCGGGCTCGGCGGCGCGCGGCGGCGGGAGCGCTCCTGGCTGCCGCGATCCTTGGCGGCGGGTGCGCCGCCGGCTCGGCGCGGCAGCGGGCCGGGGCGGCGCGGGTCCGCGTAGACGGGGCGCCGGACCGGGCGGTCGCCCGCGACCTGCTCGCACTCTCGAACATCGCCGCCTACGGCGTTGAGCCGATGCCGGCGGCACACCTCGAACGGCGCGCGTCGCGCGACGTGGCGGAGATGCTCCGGCTCCTGCAGGCGCAGGGCTACTACGCGGCCCGGGTGGAACCGACGGTCGAGCCCGGCCGCCGGCGGCCGACCGTGGTCTTTCGCGTGACGCCGGGCGAGGCCTACGTCATCGGCCGCGTCGCGGCGGTCGCCGAGCCGCTGCCGGAGTTACCGGGCGCCCTCGCCGAGGGCCGGCCCGCGCGCTTCGCGGCCATCGCCGGCGCGGCCCGGACCCTCGAGCGCAGGCTGCGTGCCCAGGGGTACCCGTATGCCGTCGCGACAGTGGACCGCATCGAGGTCGATCCCGCCGAGCCGCAGGCGGACGTGTTCCTTCGGATCGCGCGGGGGCCCGAAGCTGTGTTCGGCCCGGTGCAATTCGAGGGCTTGCGCCGGCTGCGCGAGGGCTGGCTGCGCGACGCCGTGCCGTGGACCGAGGGCGCGGTCTACAACGCCGACAGGGTCGAGCGCTACCGCGGCGAAATGCTGCAGAGCGGGCTCTTCACCCGCTTCGATCCGGCCCCGCCGCCGGAGCTGGGGCCCGATGGCATCGCGCCCGTGACCATCCGGCTCCGCGAGCGCCGGCCGCGGACGGTCAGCGTCTCCGCCTGGTACCGCACGGACGAGGGCGCGGGGGTCTCCCTCTTCTGGCTGCACCGGAACTTCGCGGGCGGCGCGGAGCGCCTGCGCGTGCAGGGCGACTTCTCCGAGCCCTCGCATGCGGCGAGCGTGGCCTTCCGCCGGCCGCGGTTCCTGCGCGCGGACATGGATTTCGTCTCGGACCTGCGGGGGGCGCGCGATCGCACGGACGCCTACACGTCGAGCGGTGTGCGCGCGTCGGCCGGCGTCGAGCGGCAGTGGCCGCGCCGGTGGATCACGGAAGCCGGGCTCGCGGGCCGGCTCTCGCGCGTGGAGCAGGCGGACCGGGCGGTCGAGGTTGCGCTCCTCTCGCTGCCGCTCGGCGTGCTCTGGCACGACCTGGACGATGTAGGCGACCCGACGCGCGGCGGCCGGGTTGTGCTGCAGGGGGAACCCTTCGCCAGCCTCGGGCGCGACCGCGCCGGGTTCGTGCGGGCGCGCGCGACCGGCGTCGTGCACCGGCGCTTCGCGCGCAGCCCGGATCTGCGCGCGGCCGTCCGGCTCTCGCTGGGCGCGATCGCCGGCGCGGACCGTCCGTCCGTCCCGGCCGACGAGCGGTTCTATGCGGGCGGCGGAGGTTCGGTGCGCGGCTATGCGCACCAGTCGCTGGCCCCGCGCGAGGATGGGGTCGTGACCGGCGGCCGCTCGCTCACGGAGGCCTCTTTCGAGCTGCGCTGGCGCGCGACGGAGTCCCTCGGCGCGGTGGCGTTCGTGGACGGCGGTACGGCGATGGACACGGCGGTGCCCGATCTGAGGGAACGGCTGCGCTGGGGCGCGGGCGTCGGCGCGCGCTACCACACGGGCGCCGGCCCGGTCCGCCTCGACGTCGCCGTCCCGCTGGACCGTCGCCCGGGCATCGATGCTTCCTGGCAGCTCTATCTCAGCGTGGGACACGCGTTCTGATCGTGAAACCCCGGACATCAGTACGGCGCAGAAGACGGCCCGGCCGCGTCCGGCGCGTACTGGTCCGCACCCTGGCCCTGGCGATCCTGCTCCTCCTCGCGCTCGGCGCCGCGGTGCTGCGGACCGCGCCGGGCCGGGCCCGGCTCGAGCGCGAGGCCAACCGGCGGCTGGGCGCCTTGCCGGCGCCGTGGACGGTCCGGATCGACGGGCTGGGCCGCGGGCTTCCCTTCCGCATCGAAATCGCACAGCTCCGGGCCGAGGACGGGGACGGGGCCTGGCTCGAGCTGGACGACGTGCGGGTGCGGCTGGACGGTCGGGCGCTGCTGGCCGGACGCGTCCGGGTCCGGGCGCTCGAGGCCGGGCGCACCGTGCTCCACCGTCTTCCGGAATCGCCGCCCGCCGCGGAGCCCGTGGAACCCGCGGATCTCGCGGAACCCGCGCCGCCCGGGCCGCCGGCGCTGTCGATCGCGATCGAGCGGATGAATCTTCCTTCGGTCACCCTGGGGGCCGGGGTTCCGGGCGGTCCCGCGGAGGGCCGGATCGAGGCCGAGGCCCGGCTGACGCCCGTCGAGGGGCTGCACGCCCGGCTCCTGGCCGTTCGCCGCGACCCCGTCGCCGATGCCCGGGCGCACGTCCGGCTTCACTGGCCGGGCGCCGGCGCCCCGGTTCGCCTCTGGGCGGAGGTGACGGAGGCGGACGGCGGGTGGATCGGGCGGATGTCGCCCTGGCTGGCCGGCGGGCTCCACGCCGAGAGCGAAGTCTCGCTGCGGCCCGCGTTCGCGCACGGCACGGCCGTCTTCCGCGCGGGCGAGCTGGGCCGCGGCCGGTTGTCCGTCCGGGCCGAGCGCGACGCCTACTGGCGGGTGGCGGCCGAGGGTTCGACGCGGGGCCTGCGCGCGGCCGGGCTCGAGCTGGACCTGCCGCGGCTCGCGCTCGGCGCGGACTTCCCGGCCGAGGGGCCGACCCTGCGCCTCTCGGGCGAGGTCCGCGCCGGCACCGACCTGGGCGCCTTCGACCTGGTCGTCGAGCGCGAGGGCGACCGGGTGCGCCTCAGCCGGTTTCGCGTGGTGGCGGACGACACGCACCTTTACGGCGCGGGCGAAGTGGACCTGGCGTCCGGGCTCGTCGAGGGCCGGGCGACCCTGGGCCCCGTCACGCTCGCGCGCCCGCCCGTCCGCGCGACGCTGCTTCACCTGCTTGGCCTCGAAACCTGGCCGTTCTCGGGCTGGGCGCGCATCGAGCTGGGGGCCGACGTGGAGGAGGGCGAGCAGCGGGTGCGCGTCAGGGCCGACCTGCGCGACCTCGATACGCCGGCCGGCCGCCTGGGCGAGGCGGCCGCCGACGTGACGCTGCGCGGCCCCTGGTCCGTGCCGGCGGCGGAAGGGTCGGTCGATATTCGCGCGCTCCACCCGGCGGCGCTCGAGGACGCCTGGCCCTTCGGCATTCCGGCGCTGCGCGCGGAAGGCGCGCTGGCGTTCGGCTGGCTCGACCTGACGCTGCGGGCCGAGGCGCCCGGCGTCGAGGTCGAGGCCTGGCTCGATACCCCGCTCGACGCGGCGGACCTGCGGCGCGGACTGCCCTGGCATGCGCCGCACCCGTTCCAGGGGCGGGTCGCCACACGGGTCCGCATCGACACCGTGATGGACGAACTGGCGCCCGATCTCCACGGCTGGCGCGGACATATCGAGGCCGAAATCCGCGGAGAGGGCGCGATGAACGCGCCGCGCTTCGACGGCCGGCTCGCGCTTCGGGGCGGCCGCATCGAGATTCCGGCGACCGGGGCCGTGGTCGAGGGGATCCGGCTCACCCTCGTCGGCGAGGCCGACACGCTGCGCATCGAGGAGGCGGAGGCCGACGACGGGCGCGGCGGCCGCGTGACGGCCGAGGGGCACGTGCGCTTCCCGGGCCTGCGCGCCGCCCCGGTGGCGGACCTGCACGCGCGGTTCGACCGCCTGCGGCTGGTGGACCTTCCCTATGCGACGGCCGCCCTCTCGGGCGACGTGCGGATCGAGTCGGTCGGGACGCGCCACCGGCTTGGCGGC
>PWTM01000321.1 GCA_003563855.1 PVC group bacterium
CCCCCCCGGGAACGCCACGCTCCAGCGTGGCACGGTCCTGGTCCGCGAGGTTCTCGTCCCCTTGATCGGCCAGGCTGGAGCCTGGCGTTCCCGGGGGGGCACGTTCCTCCCTACATTATCGCCCCCCTCGTCTCGATCCCCCGGGGCGGCACATCACCTTTGCGAAGGCATGGGCTCTCCCGCCCCGGGGGCGGCCGCACCACGCCGCCCTGTGAGATCCCCCCCCCGCACGCCGAAGACTGGGGAAAGTCCACGGAAAGGCCCGCCGCTGGACACCGTTGGCGCATCGGGCTAGGATTGCCCACTGTAATTCTTGGGCCGCCGCGGCGGCTTGGCCATCCACAGGGGAGAAGCGAAGATGAAGGCACGGTCCACCACCTCGATGCGTCTTGCGGGTCTGATCCTGGCGGTTTGTGCGCTCCCGGTTCTGGGGGCGGGGATCTCGGTGACCGATATCGGGAACTTCGGGCCGACGGGCCTGGATATCCGGGTTCGCCCGGACCGTTGGGTCGAGATCACCGGCGTGCAGGAAGGCTCGCCGGCGGCCGGGAAGTTCGAAGCGGGCCAGTTGATCAGCACGATCAACGGTCACGGTATTCCCGACGACGGCCTTGGTCCCCAGGTGCACCTCGCGCGGCGCATCACCGAAGCCGAGGCCACGGACGGCATCCTGCGGTTCCAGGTCCATGCCGAGCCCGAGGCCGACCCGGCGGAGGTCGTGCTCGAGATCCCGGTCCTCGGCGCGTTCAGCGAGACGTGGCCGGTCGACTGCGAGAAGACGCGGCGGATCGTCCGCCAGAAGGCCGACGCGATCGCGCGGCTGGCGGAGACGTCCCGGGACGGCCTGACCGGGCACAACCTCACCAACGCGCTGGCCATCCTGTTCCTCCTCTCCACGGGCGAGGCGCAGGACCTGGAGGTGGTGCGCGGGATCTATGCCCGCCGCATGGAAGACTTCGACGACGTGTACACGGGGCCGCACTCCTGGCACAACGGGTACCAGGGGATCGCGGTCGCCGAGTACTACCTGCGCACCGGCGACGAGACGGTGATCCCCCTGATCAACGCCATCGCCGAATCGGCGCGCCGGTTCCAGGTGCACGGGGGCTGGACCCACTGGGCGCGCGGGGTGAATCCGCAATACGTCGCCGGCGGCCTGATGAACCCGGCCGGCACGCAGATCCTGACCTTCCTGCTGCTGGCCCGGCAGACGGAGGCCACCGTGGACGAGGATACCCTGCTGAGCGCGCTGCGGTATTTCTACCGGTTTGCCGGCCACGGCTCGAATCCCTACGGCGATCACCGTCCCGAAGGCGGGTACGGAAGCAACAACGGGAAGTCCGAGATGCTGGCCGTGGCCATGCACATCGCCTCGCAGGCGGCCGAGGGCGGGGAAGTCTATGCCATGGCCCGCGACAAGAACGCCCAGACCCCGCTCTACAGCACCCGGCACATGCTGCAGGGGCATACCGGCGGCGGCCTCGGCGCCGTCTGGCACGGGGTGGCGGTCGCGCACATGATGGAGCAGCGGCCGGAGTTGTACCGGCACCGGAAGGATTCGATTCAGTGGTTCTATGAGCTCTCGCGGCGGCACGACGGCCTGTTCGGCATCTGCGGCGGGCAGCGTTACGACCAGGTCTCGTACGGGCACGGGATGGGCCTGGCGCTGACCGCCCCGCGCCGCACCCTGCAGATCACGGGCGCGCCGCGTTCCCCGCATGCGCGGGCCTTCCGCCTGCCGGCCCGGATCTGGGGACGCGAGGCCGACCTGGCCTTCTTCGATCTCGAGGGCGGCGAACCCTATGGCGCGCGTGAGCTGCTGCCGGAGGCGGAGCGCGACGGCATCCCGGATCTCGACGAGGCCGGGCTGGAACGGATGGCCTACCATCCCGAGCATGTGTACCGCGAGCTGGCGGCCGGCGCCATCCGCGACCAGGGTCACCACCGCCTGATCGAACGACTGCTCCGCTCGGAGGATCCGCGCGCCCGCCAGACCGGTTGCCTGGCGATCAATCATTTCGAACCCTGGAACATGCGCGCCAGCCGTGGCCTCCAGAGCCGCCTCTCGATGCGCAGCGAGCATTTCACCGCCGAGATGTTCGAGGCGCTGATGGACATGATCAGCGATCCGGAGCAGGCCTGGTGGAACGTGAACCACGCCCTGCTGGCGCTGCCGGCGGCCTCGACGGAGCAGGTCGCCTCGCGGCTGGACGACCTGCTCCCCTGGCTGGAGCACGCGGAGTGGTGGCTGGTCGAAGCGGCCGCCCTCGGCCTGGGCCCGGCGATGCGCGATGCCGAGGCCATGGCGCGCATCCTGCCGCCGCTCGTCGACGCCCTGGCGGACATGGAGCATGCCCGGCCGCGCAGCACGATCGTCAACTGGGTGATCCCGCGCGCCACCGGGGACGCGGACGAAGAGGTCCAAAGAGCGGTCTCCATGGCCTCCCTGGAGGTCTACCGGCGCTTTGTATCGGTCCCGGATCCGGAGGAGGGCGTGGATCACTCCGGCATCACGAGCGTGGCCCTGCACAGCATCTTGAACGCAATCCTGCGCCGCGATGAGGAAACGGCGCTGGCCGGTGCGCGCGCGAGCGTGGCGCGCATCGGGGACCTGCGCACGCGGGAGCTGAATCTCGTGGTGGATTCCCTGGTGGACGCGGCGGAACGGATGAGCGGAGCGGCGCAACGGGAGATCGGACGCATCCTGCGCGAGCACTACCGCAGCGCCGTGGTCGGCGACGATCCGGTCGCGCTGCGCGCGCGGATCGAGTCCGGGCGCGATGTGCGCACGATGAACAAGCTCCTGCAGATCGACCGGATGGCCGGGCTGCCGGTCGGCTGGCAGTTGCTCGGCGTCTCGCCGGCGGGCGAGCAGATCGTGTGGCGAGCGAGTTTCGAGCCGGCCGAGGAGCGGCCGCGCGATGCCCAACAACGCTACCGGGAGGTGGAACTGCCCGATCGCCTGGAGGGCTGGTACCGGCCGGACTACGACCCGGCCGCGCACGGCTGGGTCCGCGACGTCGTCGAGACGGACGGGACGGCCCCGAACTCGCCCGTGCACACGCGGCGCTGGCGCCAGGAACTGTTGCCGGAGGCCGGCGAGGTCATCTTCACCCGGACCGCCTTCGAGCTGGACGACCTGGACGCGGTCATGTTCCGCGTCACGGCCTTCACGCGGCAGGGCTACGATATCTATCTCAACGGCCACCGCATCGCCCGCCAGACCGGCCGCTCGCGCACCTGGCAGCCCCGGGTGCATGTCTTCGACGACAACATGCGGCAGCACCTGCGGGTGGGGACCAACGTCGTGGCCGCTCGCAGCTTCCTCCAGTACTTCCGCGGCAGGGAAGGCAACCTCGAGATCTACGTCGAGGCCCTGCCGGCGTTTCCGGAGGTGGAGTAGGGGGCGGCGCCCCGGCGTAGCCGGACACTTAAATGCCACACTTCATCGCCACACTTAACCGGGTACGCTTACCCGCACGGTCTTACACGACCGCCTTGCGCGATCGCTAGCGGGTCGCTCTTTGGGCCGTCGTTTAAGTTTTTCGACTACGTGTATACGTTTAAGAGTGGCGGTTAAGAGTGGCGGTTAAGTGTGCGGTTAAGTGTTGGAGAGAACGCTTACCCGCCACCCTTAAGCGGGTACTCTTACCCGACCCGCTTCCATCGCTTTCATACCTTCCGGTGTCCGCACCCCGCCGCCCCGCGTCCTCTATGTCCCCTCCGTCTCCTACGTCCCCTCACCCCAAACCCGCGAAACCACGGATACCCCCGAACAATCATTTTCATTGACTCCGCACCCTCCCAACTGCTCCCTATAAGGCGTTCAGTCTTCATCCCGGGGGAGAACCCCCTTATGACAACGCCGAAGAAAAGACGCAACAGGCCGAGGTTCGCCGGCCCCCGGAAGCGGCTGCGTGTGCTGCTGGGGGCCTTCTGGGAAATCCCGCCGCTCATGAGCGCCGTCGTCGAGGAGGCGGCGCGTTTCGACTGGGAAATGATGGACCGCCGGTATTTCTACGGCGAGATGGCCGGCCATTTCCATCCGGACGGGATCCTCTCCTGCCGAGGATACATCCCGCAGTGGGCGAAGCTGCGCCGCCGCCGATGTCCGATGGTGTGTGTCGGGTTCGAAGACCAGGCGCCGCCCGGCGCCAGGATTCCCATGGTCACGGAGGACAGCGCGCTCGTGGGGCGGGTCGCCGCCGGGCACTTCATCGAGCGCGGATTCCGGCACGTGGGTTTCGTCGTGCAGGAGTCCGCCGGAACGGGGCCCTGGCTCGAAAGCCCGGCGGAACAGACCTTCCGGGAATTCGAGCGGCACGCCGAAGCGGAGGGCGCCGCGTGCCTGCCGCCGCTGTTGCTGCCCAATCTGGAGGGTCCCGACGGCGCGCAGCGACGTTCCCGGTTCGAGGCGTGGCTGAAAACGACGCCGCGGCCCGTGGGACTGCTCGTGTTCCGCGACGTCCTGGCCGGACACGTCTGCGCCCTGTGTCTGCAAGCCGGGGCGGCCGTTCCCGAGGAGGTGGCGGTGCTCGGCATCGGGAACCGGGAGGGCTACTGCCAGGTGTCGCCGCGTCCGCTCTCCAGCGTGGACATCAGCAGCGCCGCGCAGGGACGTGCGGCGGTGAAGGCCCTGCAGCGGATGATGACGGGCGGGGCCGCGCCCGCGCGGGTGATCCGTATCTCACCGGCGGGCGTCGTCACGCGCCGGAGCACCGACATCATCGCCGTGGCGGACGTGAAAGTCGCCCGCGCCCTGCGCTTCATCTGGGAGCACTATGCCGAGATGCTGGGCGTCAACGACGTGGCCGTCGCGGTGGGCCTTTCGCGCAGCGCGATCGAGCGGCGCTTCCACCGCGCGCTCGGTCGCGGCATCGCTGCCGAACTGGTCCGCAAGCGCCTCGAGCGCTGCCGCGAGCTGCTCCTCTCCACCGACGACTCCATCCAGACCATCGCCCCCCTCGTCGGCTTTCGCACGCCCACCTACCTCCAGCGCGTCTTCCGCGAAACCTTCGGCATGACGCCGCATCGCTGGCGGGTGGCGAATGCGGAACGTTCCAAATGCGGAATGCGGAATGCGGAATGCGGAACGTGACGAATGCGGAACGCTCCGAATGCGGAATGCGGAACGCGGAATGCGGAGCGGATCGCGCGCGGGAGCCTGCTGAAGGGCAGAACTCATAGCCTCGCCCGTGCCGACCGATCGAATCGCTCGATTCCTTCGAATCCATCGATCCCGGTCGACGATTACGTTCGAGGGATTACGGTCGACGAGTCTCTTGGCCGCAAAGAGGCGCAAAAATTCGCAAAGGGCGGGTTCCGCCGCGGCGCCCCCCTCCTCGGCCAAACCCTTTTTGCGCCTCCTGCGCCTTTTTGCGGCTGAAAGAAACGCATCGCGGATAACCCCGGAGGAATTTAACCACAAAGAGCGCAAGGAACGCATAGAAAAGCGGTGCCGGGGTGGCGATGAGGTCGGGGGAGGAGGAGCCGAGATCGGAGGTCGGCGGTCAGAGGTCGGAAGGCGGAGGTCGGAGGTCGGAGAACGCCCAACGCTCAGTTCTCAACGCTCATGCGTCCTGTAATTGAGCGTTGAGCGTTCCGGCTTTCCAAGCCCTGGAAAATACGCGCGGCTTTTCGTCCAAGCCTTGGAAGATGGGTTCGCATCCAGATAGCGCCACCTTGCGGATATCTCGTCCCGTCACCGAAAAGCCCCCGGGAAGACCAAGCCGTCGACGGAAGAATTTCGGGTAAGTACCCGCTTAAGCGTGGCGGACGCGTCCCCTCTTGACCGGCGTAGCTGTAGCGAAGCCGGTTCGCCGCCGCTGACCCTGGCGCGTCCGCGCCGGCATCGCGGACGGCAAGGGACTGCCGTCCCTACCGGGTTAAGTGTGCGTGCCAGTGTGCGCGGCGCGCCCGTTGTTGTAGCGTCGCTGCGCGACGCACCGACAAGGCGCCTGCTACAAAAGTGCACTGTGATTGCTACAAAATATTAGTCTTTATTGCGGCGGATTTTGATTAGAGTTGCGGTCAGATCGATAGAGAATTGCAGACGCGGACCCGCACAGGGGTCAGACCGGCGGTGATCGGAGACGGGTTCCGCCGGAAGCGGAGTGGAGAACGGGGTGGACCCGGCAACAGAGGAAGGAGACGGGACGATGAAGAAGATCATAGCCACAGCGATCACGGCGTTGGCGATCGGGGCGATGACGGCGGGCGCGGAGCTGTTGAACGGCGTCGAAGTGGATCCGGCTCGCCGGCAGAGCGGCGCTGAGGTCGTCGGCCAGCTCAGGGCCATAGATCCGCCGGGCGCGGAGGCCTACCAGGACTTCGACTTTCCGGCGGCCAACGGCTAAACCCGGGTGTCTGCGCAAAACTGGGGGATCGACGGCGGCACAACCCGCGGCGCATGGGAACCCAACGGGACGCCTTGGGATAACAACTACACCAATATGCAGTTTGTGGCCAACGGCTTGGTGACCTATACGTTCGACCTGCCGGATGGTTACATCGTGAACGCCGTCTACCACAAGTGGCACGGACAGGGCAACCAGACGACCAACGCCGTGTACAGCTACGACGAAGGAACCCACACGGAGACGTATAGGAGCCACATAAGTGCATCACCGGCGGATATTGTTATCCAGTGGCGGGATTCGACCGATACGGGCCGCAATGTGAATTTCGGTCTCATCTTCTCGGGGCCGATCACGGTCAGCGGCGGCGACGGGTTCACCGTGACCGTGGATTCCACGGTCAGCGGCGAAACGGCGGGCGGCGATGGGAATAACTCAAAAGTCATGTCGCTGGACGCGATATTGATCGATTTCACGAGCGCCCCCCCGCCGGCCTCGGCCTACGAAGACTGGGCGGACGGTGCCGTCTTCGAGGAAGACGACAGCGGCGATGGCATTCCCAATGGCGTCGCCTGGGTGCTGGGCGCGGCGGATCCGACCGTCAATGTCCGCGGTGAAGGGTTGCTGCCGACAATCGAGACGATTGATGATGAGGGCGAAGAATTCCTGGTCTTCACCTTCCAGCGCAGAAAGGCGGCGCTCGACGAAGCCGAGGTCGAGGTCGAATATAGCACCGACCTGGCCGATGCCGAGGGCTGGACACGCCGTAGACGACGGGGACGACATCATCATCGCCGAGAATCCCAACGGGGAGTTCGACGAAGTGGTGGTCCAATTCAAGACGTCCGCCGTCGCGGACGAAGGCCGCCTGTTCGTCCGCCTCCGCGTGGAGCAGAAGCAGCCCTGATTCGACTTCCGTGACAGCGGGTCTTCCCGCTGCCGCCGCCCCGGCCCGGCCGCCTCGAGTGGCCCGGGCCGGGGCTCTTTTTGGGACGGTCAATAGGGACAGAGCATTTGAAAACGGACGGGCCCGGGACCGGGATTGGCGCGAGTGGACGGCGGAAAGCGATGCCTCTGCCCGATCTCCCTGCCCCTCGACCTCGGCCTCTGATGGCCTGTCCCCATGTCCTCCCTCCGGCGGCCCCGTTGACTTCGCCCCGGACGAGCTTCATAATCTGCTGCCGGGTAAAGGAATAAGTGATGCATCCTGAAAGAGCGCTGCTGCGTAACCGTCTTTATGAAGTCACGCTGAACCGGGAAACGGGGCGCTGGTCGGTCAAAGACCGCCGCGCAGGGGTATGGGCATTCCGCGATGCGCAGTTTCGCGTGGATAAGTTTCCCGGACCGGCCTGGCGCGAGGCCGCGAGTGAAATCACCTGGGAGAAGCGAACCTGTCAAACGCGGTTCGGCCGGGGCATGGAGCTGGTGATTAACTATACCCCGACCGAGGGATATGACCCGGTCCGAATCCTGCGGGTCCGCCTGTACAATACACAGTCTTTTGTCGAACTGGGCTGGGGGGTCAGAAACCGCTTTCCCCGGCCGATTCGCATCAACACCGTAGACGCGATCTACGGGGGCGAGTTGTTCATCGGGCAGACCGTCGGTCAGCCGCGTGTGCTTCGCAGCGGAGCGGGGGCCGAGCCGAACGTCGTGGAGAAGGGTTGGCAGATAGCGGCCGATAACGGGGCCATGCTGACCTACCGGGATGGCGAAACGCGGAGAACGATGGTCGCCGGAGGTTTGGCCTATGAAGAGTTCATCCGGACCGTGGAGTTTCGAGACGGGGAGCGCGGCACGGGCAAACGCATTCGGAATCCGGGCTTTCGCAATCTGAATCTTTCCTTCACGGATCCGCAGGGCCGCCTCGTTGCTCCGGGCGACACCTATGTCTCTCAGGACACGGCGTACCTCGATGCGGTGACCGCCGATCCGTTTGAGGCGCTGGAAGGTTACGGGCGGGCGCTGCGCGTGGCGAATCATGCGAATCCGAATGTGGTTGATTTCCCCACGCTTTGCGGCTGGATGGTATCCACTACGCATCTGGGGGAAGGCAAGCCGATCAACCATTCCGCCGGACTGGTGGAGCAGGTGCGGCTTGCGCGCGAACGGGGTCTGATGAAGTACACGCCCCTGGCCGTGCGCCTGGAGCCGGACACCTATGGCTACGGCAATTACGGCGATACGTCGCAAGGCTGGTGGGATGATGAACATTGGCAGGCCTATGGCCCCGGCGACGGGCATACGCCGGGGAGTGCGCCCGGCTCGCTGCGGAAACCGTATGAGACCTTCGCCAAGTTCTGCAAAGCGGTGGCGGACCTGGGCGGCATCCCTTTTACGTACTTCCAGAGCAGTATGCCGTCGAATGATTTTGCCGTGGCGCATCCGGATTGGATGTTGAACGCGGATATATCCCGCCTGCACCACACCCATCCGCATCACCGACCCTGGGTCCGGTATGATTTCTCGCATCCCGGGTTCCGGGCACACGGTCTCAAGGTCTGGAAGCGCCTGCGCACGGCGGGCCTCAAGGGCGTTAAATTCGACTACCCGGAGTCCGCCTGGGCCGCCGGCGGCGGTTTTTCGGATTCACGGTATACCACGACGGCAGCCTACCGGGAACTGTTCCGGCTCTGTCGCGAGGGGCTCGGGCCGGATGCCTTTATTCACGAACGCAATCTTGGCGGAGCGACGCATGAGCACGCGCCGCGACTGGATGCGACCGCCGGCATTGTCGATATCCAGCGGGTCTGGGGCGACGCCAGTCACTTCGAGCCGGAGATGGCCTCGCGCATGGGGTTGCGCTGGTACAAGGCGCGCAGCGTATTCCTGTATTACCCCGATGGGAAGTCCTTCTATCTGAACGGCAAACCCCTGGCCGCCCATAAGCGGCGGGCGTTCTTGACGATCATGGGCTTCCTGTCCGGCCGGCTGGAACTGGGAACCTCCATCGGTAGCATGACGGACGAAATGTTTCATGACCTCACGCGCTTGTTTCCGGTGTTGCGCGGCACGCAGTCGCCTCGTCCGGTGGACATGTTGACGGGCGGCGCCCATCCGTCCGTGTATGTGTATCGCGTTAGCGGAGACTGGTCCCAGGCGATGCTGCTCAACAACGGGAGAGCGGCGCGCACGATCGGGGCGCCGCTTGCCGGAGATCAGTCCGCGACAGGATCCCTGGGTCTCGATCCGGCCTCCCGCTATCACGCCTTCGAATTCTGGAGCCGGCAATATCTCGGCGTGCTGGAGGGAACGGGATTCCTGTCGATGAAACTGCGGGGAGGCGAGGCCGCCATGGTTTCCCTGCGCAGGGTCGATCCGCATCCGCAGGTCGTCTCCACCAACCGTCATTTCATGCAGGGGTTGATGGAATGCCATGGCATCCGGTGGTCCCGGCAAATACAAACCTTATCGGGCCATGTGGATGTTATCGGCGGTGAGGATTTCATGCTGACCGTCTGCGGTAACGGATGGATCCCCGTTGCATGCAAAGGCGCTGCGATTCGAAGCCGCGAGGAGAAAGACGATCTTGTTGATATCGTCTTCCGCAGCGATGTTAACCGCAGGATGCGGTTCGCCTTATCCTTTGTAAAACGTAACTGCTCAGGTACCCGCCCGCGGCGGGCGGGCACCTGATCGATGTGGGCGGGCCGGCGGGGCTGGCGCGGGGGGGCGAGGATCAGGAGGTGTTCGGTGCGGGCACGAAGGGGTTGCCG
>PWTM01000306.1 GCA_003563855.1 PVC group bacterium
CCGCGCCCGCCGCGAAGCCGGCCACCAGCGCCGCGCCGTGCCCGCGCGCGCGGCGCAGCAGCGGGGCGCCGAAGGCGCGGCAGAGCAGTGCGGGCACGCCCAGGATCAGGAGGTTCACCGCGATTACCGTGATCCCGCCGTGCCCGAAGAAGAGCGCCTGCAGGGTCAGCGCCACGGCCAGCGCCGGCAGGACCGACCAGCCGAGCAGGAGGCCGGCCAGGCCGTTGAGCACCAGGTGCACGCTCGTGACGCCGATGGGCACATGGATCAGGGAGGCGACGAATAGGGCCGCCGAGACGGCGGCCACGCGCGGAATCCGCGCGTCCGGCGTGCGCCGCAGGCCATAGGCGACGCCCGCCAGCGCCGGGACGGCCGCCCCGACGAGGTACGGCGCCGGCAGGATGCCGTCGGCCAGGTGCATCAGCCCGCCTTGCGCAGGGCGGCGGCGCGCGCCAGCGCCCAGAGCCCGAAGAACCCGAAGAGCACGCCGAGCCCGGCCGCGATGGCCGAGGGTCCCGCCCGGCGGCCGGTCGGCGCCGTTGCGATCCCGCCCGCGGCGTCCACCTCGATCCGCGCCTCCGCACGATGACCCAAACCGTCGTCCACGACCACTCGCCAGACGCCCTCGCGGTCGGGCACGAAGGCGACCCGGCCCTCCATGTCGGCGAACCCCTCCCAGGCCGCCTCCGCGTCGCCCGGTCCGTAGACGTTCGCCTCCGCGTCGGCCAGCGGCGTGCCGTCCTCGTAGCGGAAGACCACGGCCCGTGCGCCGTCCACCGGCGCGACCACGACGCCGTGCCCGGCCGCCGCGGCGGCCGAGACGAGGAACAGGGCGCCGGCCAGCGCGCCTCGGCTCACGGCTCGGTCCCGGCGGCCGGAGGCGCGTTCAGCGTCAGCGAAGCGCCGACGCCGCCGCGGTAGACGACGAGGAGATAGGCGCCCGGCGCGTCCAGCCGCAGCGCCGTCGGCCGCTCCGCGCGGGCGCGCAGGCGCTGCGGCCGGCCCTCCGGCGTCTCGACCCGGATATCCGCCGTCACCGGCTCGCCGTCCTCCAGCACCGCGAGCTCGATACGCGCCCCGGTCTCGATCCGCTCCGGCAGCGACACCGGCGCAATCTCGAGTCCGTGCCCGAGGCGCCAGTCTTCGGGCGCGCCGGCGCGGCCCCCGACCGCGACGACCGTCTTGCCGAAGAAGATCGGCTCCTCGCGTCGCGGCCGGCGCAGCGTGAACGAGGCCAGGTGGGGCCCGTTCGCACGCGGCACGAAGGCGCCCTCGCGCCGGCGTTGGGCCGGCGCCGTCTCGAGCGGCGCGCTTTCGCCGTCCGGGGTACGAACGGCCGCGCTGCGCAGCACGCGATCGGCCAGCACGGTCTCGCCCTCCGGGAAGTTATGACCCGCGCCGATGGTCACCGCGACCGGCGCACCGGCCTCCGGCGCCGCCTCCGGCGCGTGAATCCAGTACTCGTGCGCAAGGGCCGGCGTGACGGCCGCGGCGAGAACCGCCGCGGCCGCCCCGCGCCACCCTCTGGCCCGCCGTGTCGGATCAGAAGACATGGACAAGCATCACTGTGGCGCGCGTCGATTCGGCGTTGCGGCCGATGCCAAAGCCCGCCTTCAGCAGTGTACGGCCCGCGTCGAGCGGAAGATAGACGCCCGGGGTAAGCCGCCAGGAATCGGCGATATCCTCGAAATCGCCGAGCAGCTCGATGCCCGCCGCGATGCCGTGGGGATCGGCCCCGATCGCCCGGCGGAAGCCCAGCGCATAGCCGAACTCCGTGTCGCCGCCCTCGTGCTCGACCGTCAGGTTCAGCGACAGGTTCGCGTGGTGGCCGAACTCGCGCGAGAGGATCAGCGTGCCACCGTAGACCTCCTCGGCGTCCAGCAGATCGACGGCGCGGCGAAACGGAAGCTCGACCGACGCGGCCACCGCCATCTGCACGGGCGCATTTTCGGGGGTGAACCGGTACGCCAGCGTCAGGGCCACGGCCTCGAAAAACGGCGGGGGACCCTGCGGACCCATCTCTTCCACGGCGCCCTCCACGATGTGGCCCGCGCCGAATCGCGCGTAGTGCAGGTGTGCGTCGAAGAGCAGCCGGTCCGTCAGCCCGAGGGCAAGCCCCGGCGTGATTTCCCAGCGATCCTGCGAGGCGTCGTCCCGATCCGGCGCCATGATGTCATAGCGCAGGTAGAAGAGCTTCTGCCCGCGCTCCAGCGTCGTGGTGCTCTCCGTCTCGACAAACTCGAGCGCATGATGCGCCCCCGCCGACCCCGCCATCGCCGCCGCAAGCGCCATGATCGCCGCCCGCCCCGTCCATCGTCCCGTCCGCATGTCGTGCTCCCTTCCCTGTTCGCCGGCCGCCCCATGCCGCCGGATGTGTTACGAATGAGAGCGTATGTAACACGGGCGCATAAGGGGTGTCAACCTCGCTGTGATGTGGTGTCGCGGGTCTTCGCCGGTTTCCGCCCCGTGGTCTCTTCGGTCGACGAGTAGGGTCGAGGAGTACGGTCGACGAGCGGGCGGGCGCTCCACTCCTTTGTCGAGCCGCAACCGCTCGCTCGCCACGGACACACGGCGTCCGGAGTCCGGCGTCCGGAGTCCACGAATCGTGCCCAGAAACACGCTGGGGCGGGAAGACCAGGTCAGTCCCTTGCCCTTCGGTCGACGACTACGGTGGACGACGGGGAAGACGCTCTACCCCTTTGTCGGGAGCTTTGGTCGCGCTGCGCGGCCCGGGCTACAGCCCGACTTCGCGGTAGAGCGACATCATGGGGAGGAGGACGGCGAGGGCGACGAGCAGGACGAGGCTGCCGAGCGCAACGACGAGCGCCGGTTCGACGAGGCTCATCAGGCGCGTAAGTCCGCGTTCCCAGGCCTGCTGCTGGCGCTCGGCGGCGGCCTCGAGCATGGGGGCCAGGTCGCCGGACGCCTCGCCGGCCTCGACCCAGGGCGCCAGCCCGGCGGCGAGCGCGGGCACGGCGCGCACCGCCTCGGCCAGGCTGCGTCCGTGGCGGACGGCCTCGGCCTGCGCCTCGATTTCGGCCGCGAGCGCGGGCCGTCCGGCGGCCCGGCCGGCCGTGGCGAGCGCCTCCGGCGCGGGCACGCCGCCGCGCAGCAGCACGGCGAGCGTTCGGGCCAGCCGGGCCGCCGCGCGCGCATCGCGCAGCCGGGCGATCGGGCCGATGCGCGCCAGCCAGCGTTCGACCCGGCCGGGCGCGCCGCCCTCGCGGGCGCGCCGCCGGGCGCGGCGCGCCAGGAGCCAGGCCGCGACCGCGGCGGCCGGACCGAGCACCAGCAGCCAGCGGCCCGCCCCGGTCACGGCCCGTGTGAGCCAGGGCAGGCGGACACCGGCCTCGCTCCACATCCGCATCGACCAGGGCAGCAGGAAGCCGAGCAGCGCGATTGCGACGACCCCGGCGAAGACGGCGACGACCGCGGGGTAGACCAGCGCCGAGACCAGGCGCGCCCGCGCCTGGACCTGCGCGTCGAGCGCGTCCGCCAGCCGGGCCAGCATCGCGTCCAGCGTGCCGGTCCTCTCGCCGACGTCCAGCGCCGCGACCTCGAAGGCCGGCAGCGGGACGGCGGCGGCGAAGGCTGCGGCCGGCCCGGCCCCTTCCCGGATGCGGTCGAGCGCGACCGTCAGGCCGAGTCGCGCGGCGGCCAGCTCGGGCATGGCGGCGAGCATCTCGATCGCGCGCGCGAGCGGCAGCCCGGCGCGGAGGAGCGCGCCCAGCTCCCGGTAGACCATGGCGCGGCGCGCCTCGGCGGCGAGCCCCGCCCGCTCCCCCCGCCCGCGCCCGATCCGCCCGCCGGCGCCGGCCGGGGCGACGGACTCGGCGAGCAGGCCCTGCGCCCGAAGCGACTGGCGCGCCGCGCGCGCGTCCTCCGCCTCGACCAGGCCCCGGCGCCGGCGCCCGCCGGCATCCAGCGCGCGGTAGAGAAAGACCGGCATCCTCAGCCCCCGCCCGGCGCCTCGGCCCGTCCGACGGCCCGGCGCAGCTCGGCCAGGCTCGTCTCCCCCGCCCGGACCCGTGCGAGGCCGTCCGACCAGAGCGGCGTCATGCCCCCAGCCTGCGCCAGCCGGCGCAGCTCGGTCGCGGGCGCCCCGGTGCGGATCGCTTCGGCCACGTCTGCCGAGACCTCGAGCATTTCGAAGACCCCCACCCGGCCGCGGTAGCCTTCGAGGCAGGCCTCGCAGCCGACCGCTTCCCAGTGCGGACCGCCCGCCTCCGCGGCCTCGAGCCCCGTCTCGCGCCGGTCCGCCTCCGTCCACGGGACCGCCCGCCGGCAGGCGGAACAGAGGCGGCGGACGAGCCGCTGGGCGAGCACGCCGCGCAGCGCGGCCGAGAGCAGGTAGGGCGGCACGCCCATGTCGGCCAGGCGCACGGGCGCGCCGGCCGCGCTGTTCGTGTGCAGCGTCGTGAACACGAGGTGGCCGGTCAGCGAGGCGCGCACCGCGATCTCGGCTGTCTCCAGGTCGCGCGTCTCGCCGACGAGGATGACGTCCGGGTCCTGCCGCAGCACGTGCCGCAGGCAGCGCGCGAACGTCAGGTCGATCCGCGGGCTGACCTGGATCTGGCTGATGGCCGGCAGCCGGTACTCGATCGGGTCCTCGATCGTCATCACGTTCAGCCGCGCGGTATCCACCTCGCAGAGCGCCGCGTAGAGGGTCGTTGTCTTTCCGCTGCCCGTCGGACCCGTCACCAGCACGATCCCCTGCGGCGCGCGCAGCAGCGCGCGGAACCGCGCCTGCGTCGCCGGGTCCATCCCGAGGTCGGCCAGCGGAAGCACGGCGGCGTCGCGCGGCAGGAGCCGGAGCACCAGTCGTTCGCCGTCGGCGGCCGGCACCGTCGAGACGCGGATGTCGACCTCGCGCGCGCCGGCGGCCACGCGCGTCATGCCGTCCTGCGGCAACCGCCGCTCCGCGATATCGAGCCGGGCCATGACCTTGATGCGCGAGACGAGCGCGGTCTCCATCGACCGCGGCGGCGCGGGCTGGTCGTAGAGCATGCCGTCGACGCGGAACCGGACGCGGAGCCGGTCCTCGTGCGGCTCGATGTGGACATCGGAGGCGCCCTGGCGGACGGCATCGAGCAGGATGAGGTTGAGCCGCTGCGTGACGGGCGCGCCCTCGGCCATGCGCAGCAGGTCTTCGGTGGCCGGGCCGGGGCCGTCCGGCGCGTCGGCCGGGCCGACCCCGGCATCCAGCGCGGCCAACCGCCCCTCGCCGCGGCGCGCATAGCAGCGGTCGATCGCCCGCGCGATTTCGGCATCGGCGGCGACGAGCGGCTGCGGCTCGGCGCCCAGCGCCAGCGCCAGGCCCTGGAGCGCCTCGCCGGGCGCCGGGTCCCGCGTCAGGACGGCGAGCCCGGAGGGCCGCCGGACGGGCAGCATCCGGTGCGCCCGCGCCCACTCGACCGGGATCCGCTCGACCAGCGCGCCGTCGATCCAGTCGTCCGGAACCGAGTCGACCCACTCCGCGCCCCAGGCCTCGGCCAACGCGCGATCTGCCTCCTCGGGCGCGAGCAGCCCTTCGGCAACGAGCGCATCGGCCAGGCCCCGGTCGTCGCCGGCGCCGGCCTGCAGGCGCTCGAGGTCGGCCGCCGGCACGCCCCCTTCGCGCCGCAGGCGTTCGGCCAGCATCATGGCGGCTCCACGGCCTCCACGGCGCCGCGCACCTCGGGACCCTGCAGGCCCGTCCGCGCCTCGAGATCGGCCCGCGCCTCCCGCGAGGCGTCGGGCTCCGTCACGATCCGGGGCGTGACGAAAACCAGCAGGTTGCTGCGCTGGGTGCGGTCCTGGGAACTGCGGAAGAGCATGCCCAGAAAGGGGAGCCGCCCGAGGACCGGCACACGTCCCTCGCGCTTTACGCGGTCCTCGCGCATCAGGCCGCTGATGACCACGGTCGTGAGGTCCGGCACTGTGATCGTCGTCGAAATCTCGCGCCGCGCGATCGTCGGCGTGAACGGCGTGTCCGGCGGGCCCTCGGCGATGATCGCCTCAATGCTCGGGTTGAGCTGCAATGTGATCTCCCGGTCCGGGTTGATGTGCGGCGTGATCGAGAGCCGGATGCCCACGTCCATGCGCTCGATGTTCTGGATCACGTCGCGGGTAACGCCGGCGCCCTCGATGACCGAGCTCAGGATGGGGATATTGTCCACGACCTCGACGCTCGCCTCGCGGTTGTTCTGGGCCCAGAGCGGCACGCTCGAGAGGATACGCACGTCGCGCTGCTCCTGCAGGGCGCGCAGCAGGAAGGCGACGCGCGGCATGCCCTGGCCGTCCACGCCGTGCGCGACGCCCAGGCCGAGCCCGCGCGGGAACAGCCCCTGCGTGACGGCGTCCATGATCAGGTCCGTCTCGCCCGGCCGGCTCCGGCCGAGCACGACGGTCCGGCCTTCGGCGGGCGCCTCGACGGTGGACCACTCGACGCCCAGGTCGAGCTGCCGGTCCATGCTCACCTCGGCGATCACGACCTCGACGAGCACCTGCTGGGGCGGGCGGTCGAGCGACTCGATCAGGCCGCGCAGCCACTGGAAGTCGCGCGGCGAGGCATCGACGAGGATCGCGTTGCTGGCGACGTTGGCCTCGAGGGCGATGCGTTGGCGCTGGTCCCGCTCGGCGGATCGGGCCAGCAGCGCGTTCAGGCTCTTGGCGGCATCCTCCGCGGCCAGGTAGCGCAGGAAGACGGCGTTGAGCCGGCCGTGTCCGGAGACCGGTTCCTGGTCGAGCTGCGGGATGATCGCCTTGAGTTCCTCGATGTGGGCGGGCGCGCCGATCAGCAGGAGGCTGTTGGCCTGGGCCGCCGGGATGACGAGCGTTTCGGCGGGCATGGCGGAGAGGCCATCGGCCACCTGCCGCAGGTGCCGGCTGATGTGCTCGCCGGCCCGGCGCATCCCCTGCAGCGCCGTCATGAGCTGCTCGGCGACCTCCTCGGCCGAGGCGTGCTGGAGGGGAATGACCTCGATGGAGCGCGTCGCGCCCGCGCGGTCGAGCGACTCGATCACGGCCTCGATCCGCTCCAGGCCGGCCGCGGTATCCGTGACGGCCAGGTGATTCGAGGCGGCGAAGGCGGCGACCGCGCCGGCGCGCGCCGCCGGCACCATCGGCTCGAGCGTCCGCGCCACGTCCACGGCATCGACGTGCACGAGGCGAAAGACGCGCGTCGAGAGGCCGGACCCGGGCGGCGCCGGCGCCGTCCGCGTCGGCGCCGCCGGCAACGGGCGTTCGGGCAGCGGCACGACGAAGTGCGTGCCGTCGCGCTCGACGATCGAGAAGCCGCGCGATTCCAGGATCGCCACGAGGAGCGGGTAGAGCTCCTCGCGCGCCACGGGCACGGGCGAGACCACGGTGACCTGGCCGCGCACCCGCTCGTCGAGCACGAACCGGCGGCCGGTCGTCTCGCCGACGAGCCGCACGAGCAGCCGCAGGTCCGCGTCGTCGAACCGGAAGTCGACCCGCCCCTCCGCCGCCGCGGGCGCCGCCGCCGGCGGATCGGCCCGCCCCGCCGCGGCGCCGGCCAGCAGCGCCGCCGCCAGGATTCCTGTCATCGTGCGCATGGGGATGCCCCTCTCGAGTACGGCCCCGCCTTCGGACCGCCCGCCGTCGCGCGGGGCGCCGCCGTCAGTTCCGTGGCCGGCCGAACAGCAGCTCGGCCTCCGAGGCCACCTCGCCCTCGCAGAGCACGCGGCCGTGGACCTTCGCCATTCCGAGCCGCAGCCGCAGCACTTCGATCTCGATGCGAAGCTGGTCGCCCGGCCGGAGAATGCGCCGGAACTTCGCCTTGTCGATGCTCAGGAAATACGCGACCTGCCCTTCCGTCTTCAGGATCCGGTTGACCAGCACGCCGGCCACCTGGGCCATCGCTTCCAGTTGAAGCACGGCCGGCATGACCGGGTCGCCCGGGAAGTGCCCGTTGAAGAACGGTTCGTTGAACGAGAGATTCTTCAGCCCCACGATCCGGCGCTCGTGGTCCGTCTCGAGAATCCGGTCCACCATGAGCATGGGGTAGCGGTGCGGCAGAACTTCCAGAATATCCAGGTCATGGGCGGCATTCACGCGGGTCTCCTTCCGTGCGTCCGTTGCGCGGGATACTACCGCACCGGCGGCCGGGCGGGAATCCGAAAACGACACCGGCTAGGCCGGAACGCCGGCGGCGCCCAGCGCCAGGTTGCGGCCGGCGGCCGGAAGAAAGTCGTCCTGCCAGTAGACCTCCCAGGCCGCGGCGGCCGCCGGCCAGGCATCGAGCCGCCGAAGGGCCTCCCCGGGGATCGCTTCGATCAGGCGTTGCACGCGGGCCGCCGCGTCGGGCCGCGCGGTCGCAGCGGTCACCTTGCGGCGCGCGCGGTCCCGGCCCAGCGTCTTGCCCGCCCGCCGCTCGTCGGGGGCCGCATCGAGCACATCGTCCGCAAGCTGGTAGGCCGTGCCGGCCCGGAAGCCGACCTCCCGCAGCGCCGCCCGCAGCCTCGCCGCCGTGCCGCCGGATTCGCAGGCCGCCACGGCGGCGAAGGCGAAGAGCGCGCCGGTCTTCTGGCGGGCGAGCCGCACCGCCGTATCCCAGTCCGCCGCCGCGCCCCGCAGCACCAGCTCCTGCTCCACCTCCGCGCGGCAAACCGCGCTCGTCAGCGTGATCAGCTCGCCGAGCAGGTCGTCGTCGCCGCCGCGGCGCAGCAGCGCGATCGCCTCGCAGAGCAGCAGGTCGCCCACCAGGATCGAGGCCGAGACGCCGTGCGCGACCCAGAAGGCGGGCGCCGACCGCCGCAGCCGGCCGCCGTCGATGACATCGTCGTGCAGCAGGCTCGCCGCGTGGACCATCTCGACGGCGGCCGCCGCGCGAATCGCCCGGTCAGGGGCCGCGCCGCAGTCCGGGGCCAGGCGCAGCAGCAGACGCGAGCGGAGCATCTTGCCCCAACCCAGGAATTCGTCGATCTCCAGCTCGGACTCGGCCAGCGGCGAACGCGCCATGACCGACCGGACGCGCCCGCGCACCTCCGCCAGCGCGGACTCCAGGCCCTGTGCCGTGTCCCGCGTTTCTCCGGCCAACCCCTTCATGCGCGGACTATCGCCCACCCACCCCCACCCGTCAACCGCCCCGGCGTGGCGGGCGCTCCGCCCGGGCGGTGCCCGGGCTCGTGTTTTTTTGGACGCCGGACGCCGGACTCCGGACTCCGTGTGTCCGTGGTCGTGCGAGGGGCGGCCTTACGGCAACCTTGCCTCCCCCACGGCGCAAGGCCGTGGGGGCCGGCCCGCGCGGTCGCGGAGCGCGGCCAGTGCGCGGCGGAGGAGGGCGCGGTCGATTGTCCCCTCTTCGCGCATCCGGCCGGGGCCGTCGGGAAAGGCGAGCAGCAGCCGGCCGCCGAGATGCTCGCGGAAGGCATCGAGCGCGGCGAAGAGCGCCGGGGTTCCATCCGTGCCGGCGCGCTCCATCTCCGGATGCCAGACGGCCAGGCCGCAGGCCGCGAGGCCGCGGCAGAGCCGGTCCGGGAGCTCGGGGTCGACCCATCCCTGCAAGGCCGCATAGGTCGTGTCGAGCGCGATCCCCGCCGCCACCGCCTCGCCGTGGCCGATCCGGAACCCCGACATCGACTCGAGCCCGTGCGCCGCCCAGTGACCGAAGTCGAGCGGACGCGAGGCGCCGAGCTCGAACGGGTCTCCGCCGCGCGCGAGGTGCGCGAGGTGCAGCTCCGCGCAGCGGATGACCGCCCGCGCCATCGGCGCGCGCGCCCGCGCGCCCAGCGCCGGCGCGTCCCGGCAGAGCCGCTCGAAGAACCGCGCGTCCTTGAGCAGCGCGACCTTCCAGGCTTCCGCCAGCCCGCCCCGCCAATCGCGGTCGTGCAGCGTATCGAGGAAGTCGAGATCGGCGACCACGGCGTAGGGAACCTGGAACGTGCCCCAGGCGTTCTTCACGCCCTCGACGTTGATCCCCGTCTTCACGCCGACGCCCGCGTCGTTCTGCGCGAGAACCGTCGTCGGGAACCGCACCATGCGCAGTCCGCGGTGGACCAGCGACGCGGCGAACCCGACGGCGTCGAGC
>PWTM01000367.1 GCA_003563855.1 PVC group bacterium
AACTCCAACGCTATCTTTGCCGCGAACTCCACCGAGTCGGGGAAGCAGAATCTTCTCCGTCGACCTTTCGCGCGTCGGCGCATTGCACCATGCGCACATGCTAAGATAGCCGGGGCCAGGCGTTTCGGGCAGAGACCGCCAGAAGTGAGATGCGCCCGATGGGCCGGCGGATGGCGGATCGCGCTTGACGCACGGGCGCGCGGCGGGTAGGTTGGCTCCGTGAAGATCGTTGCGACCATCGCGATCCGCGGAGTGCTACCGGCCTTCGGGCCGGCGGATCTCCTTTTGCGCCTGCCGGGCGCTCGCGGCGCGGTGGCGACGGGCGCCTGACCTTCCGGGATCGGCCCGGTCCGGATCGACCCACCGCAACCGCGGTGGGTTTTTCGTTGTCCGGCCGGCCCGCGGGCAGGCGCAGAACGGAGGAGCACCAGGATGAGCACGGAATCGAAGTACCGGCCGGAGCCGCCGATCGAGCTGCCCGACCGCACCTGGCCCTCGACGTCCCTGGCACGGGCGCCCGAGTGGGTCTCCGTCGATCTGCGCGACGGCAACCAGGCGCTGCCCAACCCGATGAACCCGCGCCAGAAGCTCGCCTACTTCGAGACGCTCTGCCGGATCGGCTTCAAGCAGATCGAGATCGCCTTTCCCTCGTCCAGCCAGGACGACTTCGATTTCACGCGTCGGCTCATTGAAGAAGGACGGATCCCCGGCGACGTGTACATCATGGGCCTGACGCAGTGCCGGCCGCACCTGATCGACCGCACGTTCGAGGCGTTCGCCGGCCTGCCGCGCGGCATCGTCCACGCCTACATCGCCACGTCGGACCTCCACATGCGCCACGTCTTCAACCTGGACCGCGCCCGCACGATCGACCTGGCCGTGCGCGCCACACGGCAGATCCGCGAGCGGGCGGAGGCCCTGCCGGAAAGCGATCTTCGCTACGAGTTCTCGCCGGAGGAGTTCACCGACACGGACCCGGAATTCGCGCTCGAGATCTGCACGGCCGTCTTCGAGGCCTGGGTCCGCGCCACCCCGGAGCGCCCGATGATCCTGAACCTCCCGGCGACGGTCGAGCGCCGGCCGCCGAACGAGTACGCCGACCTGATCGAATGGTTCGGCCGCCGCTTCCCCCACCGGGACCGGGTCCGCATCTCGCTGCACGGACACAACGACCAGGGCATGGCCGTCGCGGCGACCGAGATGGCGCTACGCGCCGGGGCCGACCGGGTCGAGGGCACGCTCTTCGGGCACGGCGAGCGGACCGGGAACGTGGATCTCGTGACCCTCGCCTGCAACCTTCAGGCGCGCGGCATCGAGACGGGCCTGGACTTCTCCGACCTGGGCGCGCTCGCCGCGACGGTCGAGGAGCTGACCGGGCTCCCGGTCTACTACCGCCAGCCCTACGCGGGCGCCTACGTCTTCACCGCCTTTTCCGGCTCCCACCAGGATGCGATCCACAAGGGCATGCGCCGGGCGACGGACGCGGCCTCGCCGGCCGGCGCGCGCTGGAAGGTGCCCTACCTGCACGTCGACCCGGCGGATCTCGGGCGCCGCTTCGAGCGGCTGATCCGCATCAACGCGCAGTCCGGAAAGGGCGGCATCGCCTGGGTCCTCGAACAGGACTACGGGCTGGAGATTCCCAAGGCGATGCAACCGGAACTCGGCCGCGTCGTGCAGGACTATGCCGACAAGGTCGGCCGGGAGGTGACGAGCGCGGAAGTTCACCGCCTCTTCGAAGAGGCCTTCGTCCGACCCGCCGGCCCGTTCGAGCTGGTCGGCTACTGGCCGCGCCCCGACGACCGCGACCCGACCCACATCCGCGGCGAGGTCCGCGTGCGCGTCGGGGACTCCGAGCGCGTGCTGCGCGGCGAGGGCAACGGCCCGGTCTCCGCGTTCGCGCGGGCCGTCGTCGGTCTCCTGGACGAACCGTTCACGGTCGACGACTACCACGAACAGGCGGTCGGCAAGGGGGCCGACGCGCAGGCGGTGGCCTACGTGCCGCTCCGGCTGCCCGACGACTCGGTCCTATTCGGCGTCGGCGCCGACTCGAACATTGATCAGGCGGCCGTCCGCGCTATCATGGCGGGCATGAACCGGATCGCCCTGCGCGGGCGGGAGGCGCGCCCCCGTGCGGATCGGCGGTAAGACGCGCGCGTTCGCCGTGCTCGGCCACCCGGTCGGCCACACGCTCTCGCCGCCGCTGCACAACGCGGCGTTCCGGGCGCAGGGCCGCGATGCGGTCTACCTGGCCTTCGACGTGCCGCCCGCGCGGCTGCGGCCGGTGCTCGAGGCCATGGACGCGATGGGCTTCGGCGGCGCGAACCTGACGGTCCCGCTCAAGGAGGAGGCCTTTCGCATCCTCGCCCGTCGCGATCCTTCCGCCGCGCTGGTCGGCTCGGTCAACACGGTGGCGTTCGGCGAGGGCGAACCGATCGGCTACAGCACCGACGGCGAGGGCTTCCTGCGGGCGCAGGCCGAGGCTTTCGGCGACCCGGTCGAGGGCGCGCGCGTCTTCGTGCTCGGCGCCGGCGGCGCGGGCCGCGCGCTGGCGCTCGTCTGCGCCACGCGCGGCGCC
>PWTM01000157.1 GCA_003563855.1 PVC group bacterium
CCACCTCCCCACCCACACACCCACACACCCACTCACCCCCCCGCCCCCACTGCCCACTGCCCACCGCCAACTGCCAACGCCCCCTCGCCCCGCCCCTGCGACTCCGCGCTTCTCAGGTGCGCGGCCGTCCGGTACGGTGCGCGGGTGCGCTGGGTCCTTTACAACACGCTCTTCACCGTCGCCTTCGCGGCGCGATTGCCGGGCTACCTGCTCCGCATGGCGCGGCGCGGCGGCTACCGGCGCGGGTTCCTTCAACGCATCGGAGTCTTCCCCGCCGCCGTTCGCGAGCAACTCGCCGCCGGCGGCCGGGTCTGGATTCACGCGGTCAGCGTCGGCGAGGCGTTCGTCGCCTTTCGGCTCATGGACGCCGCCCGGCAGCGCCGACCGGACACGCGCTTCCTGCTGACCGTCAATACCTCCACGGCCCACCGGATCGCCGAGTCCCGGCTCTGCCCCGAGCGGGACCTTCTGCTGTACTTCCCCGTCGACACCCCCCCGGTGGTCCGACGGTGGCTGCGGTGCGTGCGCCCCTCCGCGCTGCTGCTGGTTGAGTGCGAGCTGTGGCCCAACCTGATCCGCCTCGCCGCGGATACCGGCGTTTTCATCGGACTCGTGAACGGACGTCTTTCGCCGGCTTCGGCCCGCGGCTACCGGTGGATCGCCGGGTTCATCCGGCCGGTCCTCGCCCGGATCGACGCCGCCTGCATGCAAAGCGACGGGGACCGGGGCCGCCTGCTCTCGCTCGGCGCCCGCCCCGAATGCGCCCGCACCGTCGGCAGCATGAAGTACGAGACCGCGGAGCCCGATCCGTCCGCGGCCGCCGACGTCCGCGAGGTCCTCCGGGCCGCCGGCTTGCCCGCGGACGCCATGCTCCTGCTGGGCGGCTCGACGTGGCCCGGCGAGGAAGAGGTGCTCCTCGATCTCTACGCCGCGCTCAAGCCGGACTTCCCGAAACTCGCGCTGGGCCTCGCGCCGCGGCACGCGGAGCGCGCGCCCGGGGTGGCGGACGCGGTCGCGGGGCGCGGCCTGGCCGTGGTCCGCCGGTCAAGGCTCGCGCCGCCGGCCGACGCCCGCCCGCCCGACGTGTTCCTTCTGGATACCACCGGCGAACTGTTCCGCTTCTATGCCGCCGCCGATCTCGTCTTTATCGGGAAGAGCCTCACGGCCCGGGGCGGGCAGAATCCGATCGAACCGGCCGCCTGGGGGAAACCGGTACTCTGCGGCCCGCACATGCAGAACTTCCCGATCGTCATGGCCGACTTCCTCGAGGCCGGCGCGCTCGTACAGGTGGCCGACGCGCAGGAACTCGAGCGCGAAGCCCGTCGCCTCCTGCGCGACCCCGCCGCCCGCCGCGAGCTGGGCCGCCGGGCCGAGGCGCTGGTCCGCGCGCGACGCGGCGCCACGCAGCGCACCCTTGCGTTCATCGAGGCCGCGGGCCTGCGCGCGTTCAGCCCGGGGGACGGGCCAACGCCGCCCGACCCCGCCAGCGCCGAAGCACCTGCCGCACGTACCGGCGGGTCCCCGGGTACGTGATGGCCTCGATCAAGTCCGCGGCACTCTCCGCCCCCTCCGCCCACCGAAGCACGCGCGTGCGGCCCGCGTTGTACTCGGCAAGGGCGAAGGCCGCCGGATCGTCGCGGTCGGCCCAGTAGTCGAGCCCGCGGGCCAGGTACCAGGCGCCGGCCTGCACGTTCAGTCCCGGATCGTCCATCATCTCGAAACGGAAGTCGGCCACCCCTTCCGCCGCCGCCCACTCCCAGGCGGCGGCCTTGGTCACCTGCATGAGCCCGCGTTCCCCGGCGGCGCCCCGGCTGCGGGGACGAAACCGGCTCTCCCGCCAGATGACCGCGCGCACCAGGCCCGGGTCCACCCCGTGCCGCTCGGCCGCCGCCCGGACATGGGGCTCGGCCGCCGCGCGCCTGAGCCAGCCGTACCCCGCCCGGAGCGCCCCGACCAGCGCCAGCCCGGATGCCAGGACGGCGAGAAAGCCCACCGCCAGCCTGGAGGAACGTCCGACCATACCACCCCCCGTTCCGACACCGCAGAGGATGCGCGAACCCAACCGTGACCGCAAGCCGCGAGACGATCGGAATCCCCGATCGGAATCCGCGACACCGATCGGAATCCCCGATCGGAATCCGCGTTGCCCCCTCGCGCGGCCTGCGGTAGAGTTCCGTGCCAGGAATGGCCCGCGGAGGGAACCGCCATGTACGGAATCCGGAACGACGCACTCCGCCGGAATCGCCGGCGCCGGGGATTTACTCTGATCGAGATGCTCGCGGTCATGGCCATCATCGCCGTGCTGGTCGGCATCGTGATGGGGATCAGCCGCGATGCCTCCCGCCGCGCGGACCGGGCGCGCGTGGATGCGGACATGCAGGCGATCCGCGACGGGCTCGAGGCCTTCCGCCTCGAGAGTGGCACCTACCCGGACTCGCTCGCGCGCCTGGGCTCCGACATCCCGCGCAACGACCCCTGGGGCCGGCCGTACCAGTACCAGCGCAGGTCCCGGTTCATGTTCGAGCTGCGCTCGACCGGGCCCGCCGGGCCGGACGACCGGACGGACGACATCGTCAGCACCGTCGGCTCGCGCTGAGCCGGCATGTCGAGGGCCGACCCGACCCGTCCCCTGCCCGAGGGCTTCCTGCCGGACGGGTGGGCCGACGTGCTGCCGCCGCCCGGCACGGCCGTGGCGGTTGGACTCAGCGGCGGCGTCGATTCCGCCATGGCCGCAGCGCTCCTGGCCCGACACGGATGCCGGGTGACCGGGCTGACGATGGCGATCTGGGACGGCGCGGCGGGCCCCGGATGGACGGAGACCGCACGCGGGGGTTGCTACGGCCCGGGCGAAGCCCGCGATATCGCCTCGGCCCAGACGGTCGCCGAGCGGCTGGGCATCCCGCACCGTACGCTTGACCTGGCCGCGGATTACCGCCGGGAGGTGCTCGACCCCGTCCGCGCCGCCTACCGGGCCGGCCGAACTCCAAACCCCTGCGTGCGGTGCAACCGCCGCGTGAAGTTCGGCCAGCTGCTCGAACGGGCGCGCGCGGAGGGCCTCGCGTTCGATGTCTTCGCCACGGGACACTACGCGCGCCTGCGCCGGGAGGGCGACCCGCCCCGCCTCCGCCTCTGCCGCGCCCGCGATGCCGCCAAGGACCAGACCTACTTCCTTGCGGCGCTCGATCCCGACCTCCTCCCGCGCCTCGCCTTCCCGCTGGGCGAGTTCGCGAAGCCGCGCGTGCGCGAACTCGCGCGGGCGCTCGGGTTCGCCGACCTGGCGGAGCGCGAAGAAAGCCAGGATTTCGTCGAAGCCGACGACTATACGGCCATCTTCGGCGGCGAAGCCCTTCCGCCCGGCGACATCGTGGATGCCGCGGGCCGGACACTGGGACGCCACCGCGGTATCGCGCGGTACACCATCGGTCAACGCCGCGGACTCGGCATCGGCGGGGCCGGCGCGCCCTACTACGTAACCGCCCTCGACCCCGCCCGGAACCGCGTGGTCGTCGGCCGGCGGGCCCAGCTCCGACAGCGCGCGTTCTCGGCCGCCGGATGCTCCTGGCTCGAACCGCCGATCGGGCCCGCCGGCGGTTCGCGGCGGGTCGACTGCCGCATCCGCCAGGGCCACACGCCGGCGCCTGCCCGGCTCGAACTGGACCCATCCGACCCGCAGCGCGCCCATCTCGTCTTCGATACGCCCCAGATGGCGATTACGCCGGGGCAAGCCGCGGTCTTCTACGACGGAGACGCCGTGCTCGGCGCCGGCATCATCGACCGCGTCGAACCGGATTCGCACTGAGGCGGCGGGGCTCAGCCGTCAGGACCCCGAGTCCACTGACACGATCTCGTGATCGTCCTCGTCCTCGATCCCTCTTCCGTCGCCGTCGAGAACGAGGACGAGGACCGTTCGCTTCGCTCACTGAGGACGAGGACGGAGGGAAGAACCTCTCGCCCTTTCGACAGGCTCCGCTCAGCCCCGAATCAGCGCCAGCACCTCGTCGCGCCTCTGCTCCATGGCCTCGCGGGACTTCGCTTCGAGGTTCAGCCGCACCAGCGGCTCGGTATTCGACGCCCGGACGTTGAACCACCAGTCGTCAAACTCGATGCTCAGCCCGTCGAGCCGGAGCACGCGTCCGCCCGGGTACCGCTCCTCGAGCCGCGCGAGGACGGCCTCCGTGTCCGCGACCCGCGAGTTGATCTCGCCGGTGGCGTGGTACCGGCGAAGCGGTGCGATCAGCTCCGAGAGCGGCGTGTCCGCGGCGCTCACCAGCGCGGCGATCCGTAGCGCGGCCAGGGCGCTGCTCTCCGTGAAGTAGTTCTCCCGGAAATAGTAGTGGCCCGAAAGCTCGCCGGCGAAAAGCGCGTCCGCCTCGCGCATCTGCCGCTTGATGAAGGCATGGCCCACCCGCGAGAGGATCGGGGTGCCGCCCGCTTCCGCGATCGCCTCGCGCACCGCCCAGCTGCTGCGCAGGTCGACAAGGATCGGCGCGCCCGATCGCTCGCGCAGCAGCGTTTGCGCGATCAGCGCCGTGATCAGGTCCATCGGGATCGGCTCCCCGCGCTCGTCGAGGAAGCCCACGCGATCCGCGTCCCCGTCGAAGGCGATACCGAGGTCGCCGCCCCGCTCCTTGAGCCGGCGGCTCGCGAACGCCAGGGTCTCGATTTTCAACGGATTGGCCTCGTGGTTCGGAAACGTACCGTCGAGCGTGTCGAACAGCGGGTCGACCTCGATCAGGCCCTCGAACGCGCGGCCCTCGACCAGGCCCATGGCGTTCGCGTAGTCCACCACGGCCCGGACGGGACGCGCAAGCGAGACCAGCGAGCGGATATGCTGGACATAATCCTCGCAGAGCTCCGGCCGGGCAACGACGCGCCCCGGCGTGTCCGAGGCCTCGGCGAACGCGCCCTCCGCGACGATCCGCTCGATGTCGCCGATCCCGGTGTCGCCGCTGATCGGCACCGCCTCCGCCCGTGAGAGTTTGAACCCGTTCCACTCGCCGGTGTTGTGCGAGGCCGTGATCATGATCCCACCCTCGGCGCCCAGCCGGCCGTTCGCGAAGTAGCTCATCGGCGTGCTGCAGAGCCCGAGGTCGATCACTTCCGCGCCCTGCCGGTTGAGCCCCCGGGCCAGCGCCTCGAACAGGGGCTCGGAATGCGGACGCATGTCCCTTCCCACGACCACGTTGCGACAACCGAGCAGCGTGACGAACGCGCGCCCGATCCGGAACGCGATCTCGTCGGTGAGCGTCTCGCCGTAGATCCCGCGTATGTCGTAGGCCTTGAAAATGCCCGCCATGCTTCCGCCTCCCGCGTTTGGCCCGAGCATACGCGCGCCGGGGCCGCTGGCAAGCCCCGTCTCGATTCCGCATTGCCATCGGGGCAGAAAACCCTACACTGTCCGGGCCGTGAAACACGTGGGAACCAGCCAGGATGTCGGGCAGCCGGAACGGGCCGCGCAGGCCGCGGAGACGGTGCTCGACCGCCCCGATGCGCCGCCCGGCCCGGACGCCACACCGGTCGCCGGCAGGGCCCCGGACCGTCCACCTGCGCGCGGCATCGAACCGCTGATCCACAACTACCAGGCGATCCGCGCCGCGCGGGCCATCTACTACCCCGTCGCCTACCGGTTCGGCCGCGAGCTCGGGCACGGGCGCCAGGGCATCGTCTACATCGCGTTCCGCCACGGCGCCCGCGGCTGCCTCACCCGCCACGCGATCAAGCTCTTCGACCCGGCCATCTACGGCACCGCGAAGAAGTACTGGACCGACATGGGCCGGATCGCCTCCCAGATCTCGCGCCTGCAGGCCGTGAACTCGCCGAACCTCGTCGGGCGCGACGTCTACGAGGAATCCAACGGCATCGGCTACATCCAGATGGAGGCGATCGACGGACTCGACGTGCACGCGCTCCTCTACGGCCGGCACTTCGACGCGGTCCGCGAGCGCTCGTCCCCGGCGGAATGGGACCGGTTCTGCGACGTGATCTTCCGCTTCGAAGACGGCCGGGTGCGCATCCAGCCCGGCATCGCGCTCTACATCATGCGGCAGGCCCTGCGCGGCCTCGAGGCGCTCCACGACGCCGGTTTCGTCCACTGCGATGTCAAGCCGGCCAATATCATGTGCAGCCGGCTCGGACACGTGAAACTCGTGGACTACGGCCGCGCGAATCTCGTGGACGAGCGGATCACCTTCCTGCTCGGCAGCCCCCCCTACATGGCGCCGGAAATCCACCGCCGCGAGCTCTACCTGATCGCCTCGGACATCTACAGCGTCGGCCTCGTCGGCATCGAGATGCTGCGCGGCGAGCCGCTGGCCGACGTCGGCCGGATGAGCGAAGCCGAACTGCTCGCCTTCAAGATGAAACTGCCGGAGCGCCTGCCGGACCTGCTTCCCCCGCACGTGCGCCGGAACCCGGATTTCGTCAGCCTGCTGGCCCGCTTCGTCCAGCCCGATCCGGCCGCCCGGTTCTCCAGCGCGGAAGAAGCGGAATCGCGCAGCGGCGGGCTGGCGCTGCTGCACCAGCAACTGACCATGCTCGGCAAGGACTCGGAATACGACCGCGACCTCGAGAGTTATCTTTCGCGCCTCTTCCCCGCATTCCAGGGGCGCGGCGGAGACGACGTCGAATCGATGATCACCTAGCCATGAACGCCCCCGTCCGGCGACCGCCGGACGGGAAGACCAAGGAGAAGCCATGAACGTACTGCATGTCTGCGCCGACCCCAAGCCGACGGAAGACTCGGTCTCGAAGCAACTCTCGACCGCCTTCATCGCGACGCTGGTCGAGAACTGCCCGGACGTCGAGCTGAACAATATCGACCTCTACCAGGACACCCCGCCCTTCCTCTCGAACGAGTTCTACCGCGCCGTCTGGAAGGACGAGTTCGAGCCCGGCTACCAGCCGACGGCGCGCGAAAAGAAGTCCGCGGAGTACGCCCGCCTGCACGCGGCCATGCTGAACGACGCGGACGTGTTGGTCCTCAGCATGCCGATGTGGCACTTCTCGGCGCCGGGCATCATGAAGGCCTGGCTCGACCAGGTGCTCGCCCCGGGCCTGACCTTCGAGCTCGGCCCCGAAGGCGTGACCCCGCTCCATCGGCTGCGCAAGGTGGTCCTGCTGGTCTCCTCCGGCGATGTCTACAAGGAGGACGATCCGCGCGACGCGCTCACGCCGTTGATCCGGGCGGCGTTCGAGTTCGTCAAGGTGACGGACCTGGCCGTCGCCTGGGCGGACGGGCAGACCGCGATGTTTCACGGCGATCACGCCGAACGCCAGGCCATGGCGATCGAGGCGGCACAGGAGGAAGCCGAGGAACTCGCGGCCGATGCGGCGCTCTGGCCGTCCCGCGAACCGGCCGAACCCGACGCCCCGGCGGAGAGCTGATCCGGGCTCAGGGGACGTGCAGCAGGACGATGCGACGCGCCGTCCCCGGCGACCCGACGGGATCGAGCTGCCAGGCCGACCAGACCGCCCCGTCGGCCGAGCGCTCCGAGACGGTTTCAACCGCGGCGTCCAGTCCGTCCGGCGGAGGGGTCGCCTCGGCAGCGTCAGCCACCCGCGCCCCGATCGTTCCGGCGGCCCGGGCGGCCGTCCGCAACTCGCGCGCGGACGCCCCGATGCGCGCCGCGGTTCCGAGCGCCATCGCGGCGATCGCCCAGATCGCCGCGGCAATAGCCACCGCCATCACGGTCTCGATCAGCGTGAACCCGCCGCCCCTGCGCATCGCCGCCTCCCTCACCCGCACCCCCGGGGCCGGCCGGGCCGGCTAGAGATCCAGCGTCGAGATCGCGGCGTCTTCGCCGCTCCCGCCCGGCCGCCCGTCGCGCCCATAGGTCAGCACCTCGAACGGCGCCCCGTCACGGCCCGGCGACACGTAGACATAGGGGCGCCCCCAGGGATCCCGCGGCACCTCCCGGCTGTCGAGGTAGCCGTCCTCCGGGTAGTCGGCCGGCACGGGCGGACGCGTCGGCCGCCGCACCAGCGCCTCCAGGCCCTGGTCCTCCGTCGGGTATCGGCCGTGGTCCGTGTAATAGAGCCGCAGGGCCTGCTGGAGCTGCCGGAGCTGCACGCGCGCGGTGTCCACGCGCGCCCTTCCCTGGAACCGCACCACGTTCACCGAGACGATGCCGACCAGCATGACGATGATCGCCAGCACCACCATCATCTCGACCAGCGTGAACCCCGCCCCGGCGAAGCGCCGTTGCGCCCGGCTCCGTTCTTTCTTGCTCATGTGTGCGTCCCCTTGCAGGCTTTGCAGGCTGAGCGCAGGATAACGGGTGGCCGCCGGCCCGTCCAGCGCCGCTCGCGGCAACGCCGCTCACGGATTCCGCACGAACGGCGCACACGGTTCGAACCGGGGGCGGCGAGGGTGAACGCGTTTTCCGGGCGCCGTGCGCCTGGAACGGCAAACGGAAAAGCCAACCCCGGCGGCCGGACGGCCGCCCAACCGGTAAGGAGAAGACGACCATGAAGAAAGCACTCATCGGCGGTTTGATCGGCGTGTGCCTGGCCGGCGCAGCCGCGGCCCAGGACGCCCCGGCGCCGACCGTGCGGCCGAGCAGCCCCAACATCCGCGACCTGCAGATTCGCGGGCGCGTCCAGGCGCAGGCGGCGTTCGTGTCCGCGAAGAACGACGACGTCACCCGCGACTGGAGCACCTTCGAGGTGCGCCGCGTGCGCATGGGCATGCGCGGAACGCTCTTCCAGAACGTGCGCGCCCAGCTCGAAGCGAACCTGGTCCCCGGATCCAGCCTGTCGATGCGCAGCGCGTTCATCGAGTGGCGCGAGCACGCGCCGGCCTACGTCATGCTCGGCTTCGACAAGCCGCGCTTCGGCCACGAGGAGAACACGTCCTCGGCGGCGATCCTCACGGTCGAGCGTTCCATGCTGACCGGCACGTTCGCCCCCGGCCCGATGACCGGGCTCGCCGTGAACGGCAACGTCGAGCTGCTCTCCTACGGGCTCGGCGTCTACACCGACCGCGCCAATGCGAACCCGGCCAACGAGGGCGCCAACTATCTCTTCAACGGGTCGGTCGTGCTGACGCTCGACCCGCTGGTCGGCCAGACGCTGCGCCTTCGCGCCGACGTGCTCCACAGCGCGGACGAGGGCGGCAACTTCGGCGGCCGCTTTGAGACCGCGGTCGCGGGAAGCCTCCACTTCGCCGCCGGTCCGTTCGATCTGCGCGCCGAGTACATCCACGGCGAAGACCGGAATTCGGACTCCACGGGCGGGTTCTACATCATGCCGTCGTTCTACATCACCCCGCAGATCCAGGCGGTGGCCCGCTACGAACGGATGACCTCCGACCGGGCGACCGGCGTGCGGGCGGCCAGCCGCTATGCGCGGCGCGTACCGGGCCTCGAAACACCGGAGGAAGGCCCCGACCCGACGCGCGGCGACCTCGGCCAGGCCCTCTACCTGGGCGGGAGCTACTACCTGGCGGGCAACAACCAGAAGCTGATGCTCGGCGTGGAGCTGGCGGAGATCCAGAACACAAGCGCAGGCGCCCTGCAGTCCGCAACCGTCCTCGGCGCCTGGCGCATGCTCTTCTAGCCGCATCCCCCCCGTCCGCGGACCGCCCGGTCCGCGGGCGGGGCCTTCCCTGTTGCGACCACTGAGTGGTCGCAACCCCCCACCCACACACCCACACACCCACACACCCCACTCCCAACTACCGCGGACTCTCCCCAGTTTTCGGCCTGCGGGGAGACCCCCCCGGGCGGCGTGGTGGGCACGAGAACCTCGCGGACGAGGACCGTGCCACGCTGGAGCGTGGCGTTCCCGGGGGGGCGGTCCCCGGTTTTCGTGGCGTCTTCTTCTCGGTCGACGACTACGCCGACGACTACGGTGGACGATTGCCTTCGGTCTTCTCTTTGTCCTTCCAGACACACTTAGTCGCCGCACTTAATCGACACACTTAGTCGGATACACTTGATCGTATACTCTTAATCGTATCCTCTTAGTCGATTTGCTTGTGATGGTTTCATCGTCTTC
>PWTM01000300.1 GCA_003563855.1 PVC group bacterium
AACGACCGTCCGAATTTCGATTGCGTGCCAAGGACGGATTGGAACCCCGGATCGAAGCACGCGGAACCGTGACGCGAGACGACGGCGGCGCGATCATGGGTATGATTCTCGTCGGCCGGGACATCACCGAACGCCACCTGGCCAGGACGATCCTGCAACATCGCCTGGCGATGCGAAAAGTCCAGGCCGACCTCTCGTTGTATTGCCTTCAATTTGTGGGAAAGGAAATGGCTCGCGCCATCAGTGATTCCCTGCGCCAGATTGGACAATTGCTTGAGGCAGATCGTTCCTATCTCTTTCGCTTTGACACTGAACGCCGCATGATGAGCAACACACACGAGTGGTGCGCACCCGGGATTGAGCCTGAGCAAGCGAATCTACAAGATACTTTAGTGGATTCCGTCCCCTGGTGGATGGCCCGCTTGCGGCGTTTCGAATCGCTGAACATACCATCGGTTGCCGACCTCCCCGCCGAGGCGTCGAAGGAGAAAGGGATTCTGCAGGCGCAGTCGATTCAATCGCTCTTTGTTGCGCCGGTCTTTTGGCAACGCACCCTGCTGGGCTTCATGGGCCTCGATTTTGTTCGGGAGCGGCGCGTTCTCATCGAGGAAGACCGCTTGGAAATCGAGACCATGGCGAACACGCTCGGCTTGTTGCTGGCGCATCAATCCGCCGAGCAATCCTTGCGTGATCAGGAGAAATTGTATCACACGCTGGTCGAGGACATGCCGGGTCTGATTTGCCGATTCAAGGCGGATGGCATCTTGACGTTCGTCAACGACGAGTATTGCCGATACTTTGAAAAGAGGCGGGAAGATCTGATTGGGCAGAGCTTCATGCCCCTTATTCCCGAAGAAGACCAGCAACGGGTGCGCGAGACATTCGAGTCGTGCGGTCCGGACAATCCAACCATTGAATATCAGCACCGGGTGATTCTGCCGGATGGCCGGATACGCTGGATTCGATGGATCGACCGGGCGTTGTTCAATGCGGACGGATCAATCACGGAGTACCAGGGTATCGGCGTTGACATCACGGAGCAGCGTGAACTGGAAGACCAACTGGCGCAATCGCAGAAGATGGAGACCATCGGGATGCTGGCGGGGGGGATCGCGCATGATTTCAACAATGGGCTCCAGGCCATCCAAGGCTTTACGGAGATCGTACTCGAGCAGATGTCCCCTTCGGATGCGCACCAGGCCGACCTCAAGGAGATCCTCGCCGCCGTCGGCCGGGCGCAACGGCTCACCCGGCAACTGTTGGCGTTCAGCCGAAAGCAGCCCCTCAAGTCCGAAATGCTCGACTTGAACGTGCTGATAAAGGATCAGATCAAGATGCTGGCTAGAATGCTGGGCGAAGACGTTACCATCACCATGGATCTGGCCGAGGATTTGTGCCCTGTTCTGGCGGATGCGGGCCAGGTTGAACAGATCCTGCTGAATCTCTCCGTGAACGCCCGTGACGCCATGCCCAATGGCGGACGTCTTTCGTTTCGAACGCTCCCCATTACGATGGATACAGAGGAGGCGCAACATCATGTTGACGCCCGAGCGGGCACGTTTGTCTGTCTCGCGGTCTCGGATACGGGCAGCGGGATGCCGCCGGAGGTCGCCGCGCGGATTTTTGAACCCTTCTTTACAACCAAGGAGAAAAATAAGGGGACCGGCCTGGGACTTTCGACGGTGTATGGCATTGCCCGCCAGCATGAGGGATGGATTCATGTCTATTCCCAACCCGGCGAAGGAACCACATTCAAAGTCTATCTGCCCGCGGTCATCGAGAAGGTTGCGGAACGCAAAACGCGAATCGATGCGCCCTCCCACGAGGCAGAGGCAAGAATCACGAGGCTGATTTTGATCGTGGAGGACGAATCGTACCTGGCGAGGATCGCCGCCCGCATCATGAAGGCGGCCGGTCACACGGTCGTGGTCGCGACGGGAGTTAAATCGGCGCACGCGGCTTTTGATGAAGCTCCGGGCGCCTTCGACCTGGTCTTCACCGATGTGGTTTTGGGCGATGGCAATGGCGTGGACCTTGCCATGGAATTAAAGCGCCGGAACCCCCGATTGCATGTGCTATTCACCAGTGGTTACGCGGATGAGCGTTCCCGTTGGAGTCAGATCGCTGAACACGGATGGAATTGCCTGATGAAGCCGTTTTCGCGCCAAGCGCTGTTGGAGGCGGTCGAGGCGGAATTCATTGAGTAGAGAACCGGAAATGAAGCCTTCGGGCCGTTGACGTTTCCTTTGTTTCAGATATTCGTACTCGCGCTTCGCTCGGGCCATGTCTACCCTTTGGGACGTAGACCATGCCGTGTCGTGGACTATCTCTTGCAGGGCATCCACCCTGGCCGGGCGTTTGTGCTGGTTTTACGCGGCAGGATCGTGCGGCTCCCTATGGGGGCTGGATCGCCGATATCATCCGCAGGTCGAGTCAATGATCGCGGCCGAGCATTTCCTGCCCAACGAATCCTCGTTCTACTGCGCCGGCTGCCCGTTCCAGGAGCCGTGCCGGGCGTGGCACAGGGGTGGGCAAGAAAACGGCGTGGGGGGCATTAAACAG
>PWTM01000098.1 GCA_003563855.1 PVC group bacterium
CCAGCCCCGCGCGCTCGGGCGACGAGAGCGGACGACCCGCCTACGCGCTTCGCGCTTCGGCGCGGCAGGCGAGAGCGGGCGACGAGTACATCGAGGACCCGGACCGTGCCACGCTGGAGCGTGGCGTTCCCGGGGCGGGAGAGCCCATGCCTTCGCAAGGGTTCCGTGCCGCCCCGGCGGGCGGTGCGCGTGGGGCGCAGGAGCCTGTCCTACGTAGCCCGAAGGGCGAAGTAGGGTTGCCCCAAGGGCGCTCCGCGCCCGCAGTGGCCGGGTGCGCGTTGCTCTTGATTCCCGGCGGAAACGGACTAGGATGGAAACGGGTCGGGTGGCGGTCAGCCGCCCGTCGGCGGAGAGACCTCAGGAAGGAAGGAGAAGACGGGATGAAAACAGCGGTTCGTGGGATGCGGTGGGTCTGCGGCGCATTGGCCGTCGCGGCCGTTTCAACATCGGTGGCGCGGGGGGACGGGGACCGGATCGCGCTGAAGCACGCGATCGGTTGCGCGCTCTTCGAGAACCAGGCCGGGTGGCGGGGCCAGTACAACCTCGGCAACAACCTGGCCGCCATGCTGGAGTCGGCCCTGTTCGAAACCGGGCGGTTCGTCATCGTCGATCGCCAGCAACTCGCGCACATTATCCGCGAGCAGGACCTGGCGGCCTCCGGCCGCGCCGCGCCGGCGCGCGATGCCGCGCAGACCGGCGCGATCCGCCCGGCCCGCTACCTCGCGCGCGGAACGATCACCGAGGTCGAGGAGTCGCAGAGGGGCGCCGACGGCGGCGTGCGCATCCGCGGCGTGCGCGTCGGCGGCGGACGGGCCCGGGCCCAGATCACGGCGGTCATCGCGCTGGTCGACACGACCACGGGGGAGATCATCGCGCAGGAGCGCGTGACCGGGCATGCCGGCCGGACGCGGGTGTCGCTCGGCCTCTCGCGCCGGGGCGTCTCCGGAGATCTCGCCGCGTTCTCGAGGACGCCGATCGGCGAGGCGGCGCAGGACGTGATCGGCCAGGCGGTCGAATTGATCTCGCAGCGCATGGACGATGTGCCCTTCGAGGGCGCCGTCGTGCAGGTCTCTCAGAGCGGCCAGGTCATCATCAACCGCGGCTCGGAGTTCGGCGTCCAGCCCGGCCAGGAACTCGTCATGGCCGAGGAAGGCGAGCAACTGATCGATCCGGATACCGGCGCAATCCTCGGGCGCGACGAGGGCCGTACGATCGGTCGGCTGCGCGTCGCGCGCGTGCAGGAGAATATCGCGTTCTGCGACGTCATCGACGGCGACCCCCAGCCGGCGCGCGGAACACGCGTGACCCGCTGAGACCCGTGCGACGCGTGGTCCCGGTCGCGCGATCCGGACCATTCCGCGGGCGAAGAAGGGACGGAGGCAGATCCTGCGCCGGCCGGGCGGCGTCGCCGCGGCGAGACCGCGCCGGCGCCAGCAGGGCCCCATCGGGCGCGGGGGAGAGAGAGAGAGAGCACGACGCCATGAATAAGCCGCGACTATGGGACTGGTGGAGCCGCGACCCCGAGGGCGATGCGCCCGGCGACGACGAGACGCAGGCGCCGCCCGGGGTGCTGAACCGCGAGCAGCAGGAGCAGCTCGAGCGGGACATCTCCATCCTGGAGGACGACGACCGGACGCGCGAGCGCCGGCTCGCGCGCGAAGCGGAGAAGACGGTGCAGACGGCGGCCGAGGAATCGTTGCGCCGGCTGCACGTCATCCAGCTCGGGCGCTGCCCGGAATGCAACGCGCACCTGAGCCGGCACCTCTTCGCGTCCATCTGCGAGCACTGCGGGTGGCACGAGTTCGATTCGCCGCGGTCCGGTCCGGTCACGGTTCACCTGCGCAACGGCCAGGCGATCGAAGGCCAGCGCTGCTACCTGGCCCGACCCGCGATGGCCGTCATCGTGCGCAACGAGGTGGTCATCGCCCGGGTCAGCCTGCGCACCGTCGACTGGATCGAGTACGGCTGGACGCCCGCCGAGCTGGACCAGCGGCACCGCCAGTTGGCCGGCCAGATGGAGCTGCTCTGCGGCTGGTGCAACCACAAGTGTGACCCGGACGCGGACGGCTTCCACCTGGCCCAGGTGGCCTTCGGCTCCACGCAGGAGCGCTACACCTTCTGTTCCGATCCGTGTTACGAAGCCTTCCGCCGGATGTATCCGGCGCGCGTCCACCGCAACTGCTACGAGCGCAACTGCGCCGAGTGCAACCTCTGCATCAAGCGGTACGACGACGAGGCCGAGGGGATCCGGATGCTGGCGAAGGATCTGCTCGCCGCCCGGCGCAAGGGCTGACGATGGGCGACTACCGCACGACGACGGGGGAAGCCCCGCCGCTGCCCTCGCGGATCCGGCGGCGACGGCGCGCGCGGGGATTGGCGGCGGCGGCGGCCCTGCTGGCGATCGCGGGGCTGGCGGGGACGCGCCTGCGCGTCACGCGGGTCGTGCGCGCGCAGGGCCACGTGATGACCGAGGCCTACGCGGAGGTATACCCGGCCGTCGAAGGCCGGGTCGCCGCCATCGAGGTCTACGGCGGGGCGCGTGTGCGGGCCGGCGATCCCCTCGTCCGCCTGGACGACGCCGAAGAGCGCACCCTGCTGGCCGAGGCGGTCAGCCAGCATCGTAAGGCGCAGGCCGAGCTGGCGCAGCGGACCGCGGAGGTCGAGGAGCGGCGCCGGAGGCACGCCGTGGACCTGGCGGTGGCGCGGCTGCACGCCGAGGCGGCGCAGGCGCGCTATGCCCGGGAACGGGAACTGTTCGAGCACCGACTGGCGTCCGCCGCCTCGATCGAGGAACACCGCCTGCAGAAGGCGCTGGCGCAGGCCGAACTCGAATCGATCGAAGCGGCGGACATCGGCCTGCTCGAGGGTGAGCTGCGCGTGCTCGCCCACGAGGCGGAGGCGCGCGCCGAAGCGGTGGCGCGGGCCGAGGCGCGGCTCGCGCAACGCACGGTCGAGGCGCCGCTCGGCGGACTGGTCGTCCGCTACGATTTCGCGCTCGGCGAGCGGATCCGGCCGGACCGGCTCCTGTACGAAATCTTCGCCGATGATCAGCAGGTCCTGAAGGTGCGCATCCCCGAACGCGACGCGGTGCGCGTGGCCGAGGGGCAGCCCTACGAGGCGCGGCTCACCCCGTTCGCGGGTCGGCGGGACGCGCGTTTCCGGGGGCGCGTGCTCGCGCTGCGCGACGTGATCCAGACCGACGAACGGGGCGGATACCGGCAGGCCACCTGCAGCTTTGACCCGGGCGCCCACGCCGTGCCGATCGGGACCAGCGCGGAGGTCCGCATCCGCGGCGAGCGGGTCTCGTTCTGGGCCTGGCTTCTGGGCCTGGACCGATGAGCGCCGGGGGCGCCTCCGCCGCGAGCGCGCCGCCCCGATGGATCCAGGCGGCGGCGCACCTGCGCCCGTACCGCGGGCGGCTCGTCGGACTACTCGCCCTGACGGCGGCATTCTCCATCGTTGCCATGCTGCCCCCGCTCGTGATGCGCGCGCTGGTCGACCGCGTCCTGATCGGGCGCAACCGCGGCCTGCTGCTCCCGCTGGGCATCGTCCTGCTCTCGCTGCCCGTTCTTTCGGCCGCCTTCAGCTTCCTGCAGACCGTCGGCATCGCCTACGTCGGCCAGCACTTCGTCTTCGACCTGCGCAACCGGCTCTACCGCCACCTGCTGCGTCTCTCCATGCGCTTCTTCGACCGCCGCGCGGTCGGCATGCTGGTCAACCGGCTGATGACCGACAGCGAGACGGTCCGGAACGTCCTCACGGCGCAGACCATCGGCGTCGTCTCGGACCTGGCGGCCGCCGTCTTCGCCATCGCGGCCGCCTTCGTCCTCAACTGGCGTCTGGCGCTGCTCCTCGTCGCGATCGTAGGCGCGTTCGTGATCAATTTCCGCATGAACATCGCGCGCATCCGCCGCGCGCGCCGCGGCTACTCCGCGGCGATGGACCGGCTTTCCTCCGGGCTTGCCAACCGCCTGGGCGCGGCGCTCACGGTCAAGAGCTTCGGCGGCGAGTCCCGCGAACACGACCTGTTCCGGCAGCAGTCGGAGGAGAGCCTCGACCTCGTGCAGGGCATGCACTACTCGAACATCACGCTCACGATGAACACGAACCTGCTGGCCGAGGGCGGTCGGGCGGTCGTCTACTTCCTCGGCTGCGCGCTGGTCCTCTCCGAACGGGTCAGCTATGGCGACGTCATCGCCTTCAGTGCCTACACCATGCAGCTCCTCTGGCCCGCGGTCCGATTCTCGCTGCTGGCCCGGCAGGTCCAGGACGTCGGCGTGGCGGCCGACCGCATCTTCGAGCTGCTCGACGCCCGGCCGGAGATCGACGCCACGCCCGGCGCGGCGCCGCTGACCCGCGTTCGCGGCGAGGTCGTCTTCGACCGGGTCGGCTTTCATTACGAGCCCGGCGTGCCCGTCATCCGCGACTTCGACCTGCGCGTGCAGCCCGGCGAGACCGTCGCGCTGATCGGCCCGACGGGGTGCGGCAAGACGACGCTGCTCTCGCTGTTGCTGCGGTTCTTCGACGTCACGTCCGGGGCCCTCCGCATCGACGGCCGCGACGTGCGCGAGATCCCGCTCGCGGACCTGCGCCGGCAATTCGCGGTGGTGCTCCAGGAATCGATGCTGTTCACCGCGTCGATCGCCGAAAACATCGCTTACGGGCGCCCCTCGGCCACGCGCGCGGAGGTGGAAGAGGCGGCGCGCGCGGCGGAGATCCATGATTTCATCGCCGGTCTCCCGGACGGCTACGAGACGCCGATCGGCATGGAGGGGCTCCAGCTCTCCGTCGGGCAGAAGCAGCGGATCGCGATCGCGCGCGCGGTGGCGGCGGACCCGGCGATCCTGCTGATGGACGAGGCGACGAGCGCGCTCGACAGCGAGTCGGAGCGCGCCTGCCAGATGGCGGTCGAGCGCCTGCTCCAGGGGCGCACGGCCTTCATCGTCGCCCACCGGTTGAGCACGATCCGCAACGCCTCGCGCATCGTCCTGCTGCGCGCGGGGCAGATCGTCGAAAGCGGGGACCACGCCACGCTGCTGCGCGCGAACGGGGCCTACGCGGCCCTCTACCGCCGGCACATGGACGCCGGCTTGCTGGACGACGCGGCGCTCGAGTCCGGGGGCGGCGCATGAAGGCGCACCACCGCCGCATGGCGTTCCGGCCGCCGCTTCCGCCGCGCGACCCGCGCGGCGCCGGCACGCTCTACCTCCGGTTCGCGCGCCGGTACCTCGGCCCGTTCCGCGGGGCGATCGTCGGCGCGGCCGTCCTCATGAGCGCCAGCGCCTGCGCGCCCTACCTGATGGCCTTCTACATGCGGATCGTGGTCGACCACATCCTCGTGGTCGATGCGACCGGCGCGCCGTCGGCGGCGCCCACGCGCGAATCCGGTCGCGTCGCCGGCGTGCCGGCGACGCCGGCGCCGGCACGCGCAACGGAAGGGTTGGGCCGCCGTATCCAGCTCGGCCGTGAGGGCACGGCGCGCCCGCCGGGGGCGCGCGAGCGGCTCTTCGGGCTCTTCGCGCTCTACCTCGGAACCGTCGTCGCGCTCAACGGGCTGAACCGGCTGCTGCAGCGCACGCGGATCCGGATCGGGCAGCGGATCACCGCCCGGATCCGCGAGGACCTGCACGAGAAGACGATGCAGCTCTCCCTCCGCTACCACGCGGCCCACGCCCCCGGCCGCCTGCTGGCCCGTATCGTCTCCGACGTCGAGATCGTGCAGAACCAGATGATCGCCACCGTGCTGGACGTCGCCAGCAACTTCGCCATGATCGCGGTCGGGTGGATCATCCTCGCGACCAACGAATGGCGGATGGGCCTCCTCGCCGCCTCGGTCATGCCGGTCTACGTCTTCCTGCACAACCGGGCGCGCCGGAAGATGAAAGAGATCAGCCGCGAACTGCGGCACACGAACTCGTGCCTCTACGGCCTGGCCTCGCAGAAGCTCGAGGGCATCAAGGTCGTGCAGGCCTTCGGCCGCGAGCGCCACGAGGACCTGGTCTTCCACCGGCTGTCGGCCTGCTTCCTTCGCGACGCGCTCCAGCAGCAGCGGCTCGGCGCAGGGCTCTCGCGCGCCGCGCGGCTCGTGGCCGGACTCGGGACGGGCCTGGTCTTCCTCTTCGGCGTGCGGCAGGTGCTCGAAGGGCACATGACGCTCGGGCGGATGATGTTCGCCTACGGCGCCGCCACGAACCTCTTCGCGCCGACGCTCGCGCTCAGCCAGCTCAGCCTGACGACCAACCGCCTGCTGGTCATCCTCCAGCGGCTGGTCGGGGTCCTCGACGAGCCGATCGAAATCCGCGAGGCGCCGGACGCGCGTCCGTTTCCCTCGCCGCTTCGCGAGGGCGTCACGCTGGTCCACGCGGGATTCCGCTACCCGGGAACGTCGGAACCCGTGATCGAGGATCTCCTGTTGCGCCTGCCGGCGCGCGAATGGGTCTGCGTCATGGGCCCGAGCGGGAGCGGCAAGACGACGCTGCTCTACCTGCTCAGCCGGCTCCACGAGCCGGACCACGGAGAAATCCGGTTCGACGGGATTCCGCTGGCGAAAATCCGGCTCGCCGACCTGCGCCGGCGGATCGCGCTCGTGCCCCAGGAACCCCAGGTCTTCAGCGGCACGGTGCGCGAGAATATCTGCTACGGGTTCCCCGACGCGACGCCCTCGGCGATCATGGCCGCGGCCCGGGCCGCGGAAATCCACGACTTCATCATGACGCTGCCCGTCCAGTACGAGACGCTGGTCGGCGAACGCGGAACCACGCTCTCGGGCGGACAGCGCCAGCGCATCTCGCTGGCCCGCGCGTTGCTCAGCCGGCCGGACCTCCTGCTGCTCGACGACTGCACTTCGGCGCTCGACGCCGAAACCGAGCGCCGGATCCAGGAGACGCTCACACGGGTCCTTCGCGGGAAGACCGCCGTCATCGTCTCGCAGCGCGTCTCGATGGCCCGCCGTTGCCACCGGATCTGCGTCCTCGACGGCGGCGTCATCGCCGAGTCGGGCACGCACGAGGAATTGCTCGCACAGCCCGGCTTCTACGCCCGGCTCCACCGGCAACAAACGGCGGAGTGAGCGGCGTCGGCCGAATGCCGCGGCGTCCTACTCGCGCCAGACGGCCACCGAGACGTGGTCGTCCACGTCGCCCGTGGGCTCGATGCCCGGCGGACCCGCGAAGCCGTAGGCGAAGATCGCGGCCGCGCCATTCCACGTGACGTTTCCGCCGGCCAGCATCGAGCCCTCAATCGTCATCGTCGTGGACCCGTTGCAGGTTACCGTGCCGTCAATGTAGAGCAGCCCTTCCAGGTTGCGCACGCCCGACCCGCGGAAGGTCACGTTGCCGTCGACGATGACGTACCCCTCGAAATCGAACGAGCCGTGAAACGTCACGTTGCCGGTGAACCAGGCGACGTTCCCCGGGATGTCGGCGAAATCCGCCTGCCGGTAGGTCCCGCCCGGACGCACCGCGCCGTTGGCCTGTGCGACCTGGTGCAGGTCGACGAAAACCTGGTCGGTCAGTTTCGGGAACTCGATCTCCTCCCACGCCCCGATCTGCTCGGGGGGCAGTTCACCCCCGGTCCAGTTGAACGACCGCGCCGTGACGGTGCCCTCCATGTTCTTCGGGTTGCCGGACAGCCCGAAGGTCTGGTTCGTGTGCATTCCTCCGCGCACAGCGGGCGGTGTCCCGTGGAACTGAAGACTGCCGTTGGCGAAGATCGCGTGGCCCCAGGGCGACCGCGCGCCGGTGGTCCCGTACAGGCCGCGATCGTGTTGGACATCCACCGCCACACGGGCCTCGGCATTGCCGAAACGGCCGATCGAGGTCAGGATGGCGGCCCCCTCGCCGAGCGGATGAGGCGTTACGTGGTACTCGCCGTCCGCGAAGGCGGTGACCGGAAACGCCGCCGGGCTATGCACAAGGGAGTAGTCCCCTGCAATCCGGCTGAAGGCCTCGTTGATGCCGGCCTCCGCGATCGCCTTGGCGCGGATGAAGTCGCCCTGGCGGCGGACCATCCGCGGCATGAAGACGGCCATGGCCATGGCGGCCCCCGCGGCGAACATCACCACCGTCAGCGTCAGCATAACGGTCACCAACGCCGAACCTTTGCTGCGGTTGTTTCGCATCCTCTTCATGGCGTACTCCTTTCCGCTCATCCTACCGACCCGTGTTCCGGGGCACAACCTCCGTGAAGACCGAGGCCGTCAGCCGGCGCGTCCGGGCGCCCAGCGTCAGGTCCCGGAAGACCGTCAAATCCACCGTCACCCCGCGGAACAGCGGCGTGCCGTTGACCAGCACCTCCACCGTGCCGTGATCCGGGCCGGTCGAGAACGCGGCCGCAAGGTCTACGATCCGCGTTTCGCCTTCCCAGTCGAGCACGAAATCCACCAGCCGAGGGGTCGTCCGGCTGTCGATGCCCGGCGTGAGTCGGGCCTGGAGCTGGACGTAGCGGTGATCGAGCGGCGGGCGCAGGCCGGGCACGCAGAGCGGCGCCGCGTCCCAGTCCGGCGCGTCGGAGAGATCCGGCTGCGCGCCGGAGCGGGCGCGAATCTCGAGCTTCGCCTCCTCGGGCACGACCGCGTTCCAGTCGAACGAATGGAAGACCGGTTGCGCCACGCGGGTGTCGAAGATCTGCGTGGTATAGGTCCCTTCCGGCGGGTGGCCCGAAAAGACGTATTCGACGGCCAGCACCGACGGCGTGGGCGCCACGTCGGCCCGACTGCTCCAGACCGGGGCGCGGAGATCTTCGATCGTCGGCGCGCGCTCGCCGGGGATCACGAAGCTCGAGGGAAAGCCCCCGGCGCCTTCGGGCGGGGTCCAGATGCGGGGATACCCGTGCGGGGCGGGTAAGCCCTCGTGCCGGACGAGAAAAGAGACGACGTAGCTCTTCTCGCGCTCGATCAGGATGTCGGCCAGATCGCTTTCCCGCTCGCCTTCGACCACGGCGTCGGGCTGTCCGTCGAAGAAGAGCTGACGCTCGGTTCCCGGAGCGATGTCCATCAGCCGGTTCGGGTCCGCCGGGTGGGCGCACTCGGCGATCCAGGCCTCGACGATGCGCAGCCGGCGATCCTCGGCGGCCGACCGGAAGCCGACCCAGGCGTTCTGGCCCTCGAAGGCGATCCAGCCGCCCTGCAGCAGCTCGCTGCCCCGGAGGACGACGCGCACCGCCGCCCGCGACAGGCTGGACGCCTCGTCGCCGACGCCCGAGGGGTCGCCGGTCTGGGACGAGGCCTCCCATACGCGACCCTTACCCTCGAGTTGGACGACCGAGGTCCCCTCGTGTTGGCTGACCGAGGGGGGCGGGGTGAGCGTCTCGTCGTCATCGAAGGTCACGAACGTCACTTCCGTGCCGTCGAGCCGTACGCCGGTGGCCAGGAAGTTGCCCTCCTCCCAGCGGTCGTGGTCCATCGCCAGCGTGAGCTGGTCGTGCGCGGCCGTCGCGGGCAGGACGAGCCGGTGGTTCCCGCTCCAGATGCCGCCGGGCAGGAACTCGACCACGGGGACCGGGCGGGTCAGCTCGTAAAGCACGCGCTGTGCCTCGGCTTCGCGCGGCACGCCGGTCGGCGAGACGGTGAGCGCGTCGAGCCCCATCCGGTACCCCTGGCTCTCCGGATGGCGGTCTACCACACGGAAGGTGTACTGTTGCGTGCCGGCGTCGATGACGGCGGAACCCAGGCCCACCCGGTTCCGGCGGCCGGGGGTCGGCGCGTAGCCGTCGAAGCGCGCGCGGGTGATATCCAGTCCCCAATCCACGAGGTTCCTGATCAGCACGCGCGTGGCGTGCCCCTCGGACCCGTAGGCGGCCTGGCGCCCGGTACCCTCCGCCACGACCTGCGCCAGTTGCGCGCGGCGGTCCTCCGGCGAAAGCGGGGCGCGCGGAAAGAAGCGCGTGATGCGAAGCTGAGCGGGCGGCCCTTCCCAGAGGTGATAGACCAGCGTCGTGTCCCAGGCAATGCGCCCCTCCTCGTCGA
>PWTM01000123.1 GCA_003563855.1 PVC group bacterium
CGCGAGCCGCGCCAGGTCCCGCGCGTCGGGCGCCCGGTCGGCCTCGATCCAGGCCGGCCCGACGCCGGACCGACGGGCGAGCCGGGGCGCGAGCCGGCTCCAGTCCGGGCTGACGGCGACGGCGCCCGCGCCGATCCGCGCCTCGAGCTCGTCCGCGGGGCAGAGCGTCACCTCCCCGTCCGCCTCGGGCCATCCGCCCCGGTCGCGGAACCGGCCCAGCCAGCAGTGCCCGCGCCGGGCATCGCCGGCGACGGCGACCCGCGCAGCACCGTGCTCGCGCAACACGGCCGCGGCGAGCGCGGCCGCGCTGCCGAGCGCGCGCACGGGCACGCCGGTCGGGAGGCTCAGCCCCGCGGCCATGATCAGGCCGGCGCGCAATCCCGCGTAGCGGCCGGGCCCCCGGCCGACGGCGATGAGCGAGAGCCCCTCGGCACCGCCGTCCACCTGCGCGAGCAGCGCGGCGAGCGCACGCCACGCTTCGGGGCCCCCGCGCGGCGGCGCGGCCCAGCGCCGCACGTCGATCGCGGCTCGGTCGCGCCCGATCAGCGCCAGGCTCCCGGTTCCCGCCGAGAGCTCGACCGCCAGCACGGGACCGTCCGCGCGCATCACGCCCCCGCTTCCACGCGCCAGACCCGTACGCAACGCCGCTCGGGCGCATCGCCGGCGTCGAGCGTCACGTGGACCGTGCCATCCGGCAGCAGCGCAGCGGCGCGCTCGGCCCATTCAATCGCCTTGATGCCGGGCCGCTCCAGCAGTTCGTCCCAGCCCAGTTCAAGGATCTCGCCCTCGTCCGCAAGGCGGTAGAGGTCGATATGCGTCAGCGGCGCAGCGCCGTCGTACTCGTGCACCAGCGCAAACGTCGGGCTCGTGACGGGTTCGCGAACGCCGAGTGCACGGGCCATCCCCTGGACGAGGCAGGTCTTGCCGGCGCCCAGCTCGCCGTGCAGCGCGAAGATGGCGTCCTTCCCGAACCGCTCGATCAGCCGGGCCGCAAGCCGGCGCGTCGCTTCCGGCCCGTCGGTCGCGAAGACCTCCCCCCCGCCGTGCGCCGACCGCCTATCGCACATCGGTCCCGTCTACCTGGAAGAAGTGCTCGTAGCCACGCGCCGAGAGCGGCGCCTCACGGCCTGCGGCATCGACCCCGACGATCCCCGCCCCGGAGGGCAGGATCTCGCCGACCTCCGTGCAGGCCAGTGCGAAACGCGCCGTCCAGGCCCGAACCAACGCCTCCGCGCGTTCGGCCGGCACGGCGAAGAGCAGCTCGAAGTCCTCCCCGTCGTCCAGCGCGTGAAGCCAGGGGGCGCGCCCGTCCCGGGCCGCCCGCGCCGCCGCGCTGACCGGAAGGTCCGCCAACCGGATGCAGGCGCCCACCCCGCTCTGCTCGGCCAGCCGGCGCACGTCGGCGGCCAGCCCGTCGCTGACGTCGAGCGCCGCGCGCGCCCAGCCGCCCTCGCGCAGCCAGCCGGCTTCGGCGACCCGCGGCTCGAAGTCGAGGTGCCGGCCCGCCAGGCTCCCGCCCAGTTCGCCCGTAACGAAGAGCCGGTCGCCGGGCCGGGCGCCCGCGCGCGTCAACGCCGTGCCGCGCGGCACGCGCGCGACGCCGAAAACGTGGAACTGCAGCGAAGGCGCCGACGTCACATCGCCGCCGATCACCGCCGCGCCGTGCCGCCGGGCCAACGCGTTCGCCCCGTCGTAGGCCCGCTCGAGGAACGCGGCCGGCGTGTCCGGCGGGGCCGAGACGTCGATCAGCAGCCACAGGGGATCGGCGCCCATCGCCGCGCAGTCGCTCAGTACGCGGCCCACCGCCTTGTGGCCGACCCGCTCCGGCGCGGTACCGGGCACGAAGTGGACGCTCTCGACCACGGGATCGCTGGTCAGCACCCAGTCGTCCGCCCCGCCGGAGGGCCGGACGACCGCCGCATCGTCGCCAATGCCGAGCGCCACCTCGCGCCCCGCGCCGAGCCGGGCGGCCAGGCGGCGGATCAGCGCCCGTTCGCCAAGCGCGCTGACCGTCTCGTCCATCCCCGCGCCTCCCGGCCCGCGCCCGGCCGCCCTACGCCGGGCCGCCCTCCGGCGCTTCGTCCGCGCCCGCGTCACCGGTCTCCGGTTCCGCCGTCGCAGTCGCTTCATCCGGCTCCGGCTCGACCGTCGTGGCGGCCACGAGCCGGTCGCCCTCCGCCAGGTTGATCAGGCGCACGCCCTGCGTGTTGCGGCTGATGACGCGCAACCCGGCGACCGGCGTGCGGATCATCTGGCCGGCCTCGGTGATCAGCATGATCGCGTCCTCGTCCCCGACCCGGTGGGCGCCGACCACCAGGCCATTGCGCGCGCTGGTCTTGATTGTCTTGATCCCTTTGCCGCCGCGGCCCTGGACCCGGTACTCGTCGAAGCCCGTGCGCTTCCCGTACCCGTGCTCGGTGATGACCAGCAGCGTCGCGTTCGGTTCGACGACCTCGATGCTCTCGACGACGTCCCCGGCCGCCAGCCGGATGCCGCGCACGCCCATCGTCGCGCGGCCCTGCGCGCGCAGCGTCTTCTCGGGGAACCGGATGCTCATGCCCTGGCGCGTGACCAGCATCACGTCGTCCTCAGCTTCCGTGAGCCGCACACCGATGACCCGGTCGCCGTCCTGGATCTGGATCGCGATGAGGCCCGAAGTCCGCACGTTCGCGTAGTCCGAGAGGAGGGTTTTCTTGACGATGCCGCGCTCGGTCGCCATGACCAGGTGCTGGTCGGCCGAGTATTCGCGGATGCGGATCATCGCGGCCACGGTCTCGCCCCGCTCGACGGCCAGGAGGTTGACCAGCGCCTTGCCCCGGCTGGCGCGCGGCGCCTCGGGAACCTCGTAGACCTTCTTGGCGTACATCCGGCCGGCGCTCGTGAAGAAGAGGATCACGTCGTGCGTCGAGGCCGTGAACACGTGCTCGATGTAGTCCTGCTCCTTCATCGTCATCCCGATCACGCCCTTCCCGCCGCGGCGCTGCTGGCGGTAGGTGCTCACGGGAACGCGCTTGATGTAGCCCGCGTGGCTGATCGTGATCACGCACCCCTGGTCGGCGATCAGGTCCATGATGTCGATTTCGCCGGCGTCGTGCACGAGGTCCGTGCGCCGCGCGTCGCCGTAGATCTTCTTGAGCTCGAGCAGGTCGTCGCGGATCACCGCATAGACCTTCTGTTCGTTGGCGAGCAGATCGCGCAGGTAGTTGATGCGCTTGATCAGCTCGAGGTACTCCTCCTCGATCTTGTCGCGCTCGAGCCCGGTGAGCTGGTAGAGCCGCAGGTCGAGAATCGCGTTGGCCTGCAGTTCCGTGAGCCCGAAACGCGCCACCAGGCGCGTGCGCGCCTCGTCCCGGTTCGCCGACTCGCGGATCGTCCGCACGACCGCATCGAGGTGGTCGAGCGCGATCTTGAGCCCTTCGAGCACGTGCGCGCGCGCCTCCGCCTTCTCCAGGTCGAAGCGCGCGCGGCGGGTCACGACCTCGAAGCGGTGGGCCAGGAACCGGTCGAGCAGCTCCCGCAGGTTCATCAGCCGCGGCCGCCCGCGGTCGATCGCCAGCAGAATGGCGCCGAACGTCGATTCGAGCTGCGTGTGCTTGTAGATGTTGTTGAGCACGACGGACGGAATGGCCCCGCGCTTCAGCTCGACCACGACGCGGATGCCGTCCTTGTCCGATTCGTCGCGCAGGTCGCTGATACCCTCGAGCTTCCGGTCCCGGACCAGGCCGGCCATCTTCTCGATCATTGACTGCTTGTTCACCGCGTAGGGAATCTCGGTGATGATGATCCGGTCCTTGCCCTGGGCGCCCTCCTCGATGCCGGCGCGGCCGCGGACCTTGAGCAGGCCGCGGCCGGTCTCGTACATCTGCCGGATCGGGTCGAGGCCGCAGACGACGCCGCCGGTCGGGAAGTCCGGCCCCTTCACGTGCCGCATCAGGTCCGCCACCGTCGCGTCGGGGTGGTCGATGAGGTGAGCCAGAGCGTCGACCAGCTCCCCGAGGTTGTGGGGCGGGATGTTGGTCGCCATGCCGACGGCAATGCCGGTGCTGCCGTTGAGCAGGAGGTTGGGCAGCCGGGAGGGGAGAACGACGGGTTCGCGCAGCGACTCGTCGAAGTTCGGCCGCAGGTCGACCGTGTTCTTCGAGATATCGGCCAGCATTTCGTCGGCGGCGCGATGCAGCCGGCACTCGGTGTACCGGTAGGCCGCGGGCGGGTCACCGTCGATGCTGCCGAAATTCCCCTGCCCGTCGATCAGGCAGTAGCGCATGGAGAAATCCTGCGCCATGCGCACGAGCGTGTCGTAGACGGCGGAATCGCCGTGCGGGTGGTAATTGCCGATCACCTCGCCAACGACCTTGGCGCACTTGACGAACGCCTTCGTGTGGACCCAGCCGCGCTCGTGCATCGCGTAGAGGATGCGCCGGTTGCCGGGCTTGAGGCCGTCACGGACGTCGGGCAGCGCGCGCCCGATGATCACGCTCATCGAGTAATCGATGTAGGCGCGCTGCATCTCGTTGTCGATGTCGATCGGCTCGATACGTTCGTTGCGGGTGTACATGCGGCAATGGCTCCCGGCCGGCCCGGACCCCTGCGGGGCCCGGGCGGCGCGTCAGATGTCGAGATTGCGGACGTTCAGCGCGTTCTCCTCGATGAACGCCCGCCGGGGCTCGACCGCGTCCCCCATCAGCACGGTGAAGATCTGGTCGGCCCGGACGGCGTCTTCGAGCACAACCTTCAGCATCTTGCGATTCTCGGGGTTGAGGGTCGTCTCCCATAGCTGCGTCGGATTCATCTCGCCCAGCCCCTTGTAGCGCTGGATCGCGAGTCCCTTGCGGCCGAGATCGCGGACCGCGTCGAGCAGCTCGGGCAGCGCGCCCAGCGGAACCGCCGCCCCGTCGCCCGCCGCCAGGTGCACCGCGGGCGCGTCGCCCGGCGTCAGGGTTTCGATCCCGAACCCGAGCCGCTCGATCCCGGCCACGATCTTCGGCAACGCCTGTCCGCTGTAGAGCTCGGTCCACCGCACGCCGGCATCGGCGCGGCGTCCCGTGCGGGACTCGACCCCGGTGAAGATCTCGAGCTGGCGCCCGAGCCGCGCCTCCGCCTCGGCGCACAGGCGCTTGAGCTCGGCCTCGGTATGGACGAAGTGCGTCTCCTCCTCGCCGTTGAACCCGATCCGCACGTGGAAGAGCGGAAACTGCCCGGTCGCGGGATCGCGCAGCGTCAGGTAGTGGGCCGGGTCCACGCCCTTGTTCTGAAGCCGCACAAGAATCTGTTCGAACTCCTGGAGCAGGCCCAGCATCTCGGCGAGCTGGCGCCCGTCGAGGCGCGGGTTCCCCTCGGCATCCACCACCCGCGCATCCTCGATCCCGAGCTCGACCAGGATCTTCGTCAGATCGGCCTCGCTCTCGACGTACTGCTCGCGCTTCTTGCGCCGGATCTTGAAGAGCGGCGGCTGCGCGATGTAGACGTACCCGTTCTCGAGCAGCTCCGGCATCTGGCGGTAGAAGAAGGTCAGCAGCAGCGTGCGGATGTGCGAGCCGTCGACATCCGCGTCCGTCATGATCACGATCCGGTGGTAACGCGCCTTCGCCAGGTCGAAGTCATCCTGCCCGATCCCGGTCCCGATCGCCGTGATCATCGTGCGGATTTCGTTGTTGTTGAGAATCTTGTCGATGCGCGCCTTCTCGACGTTGAGCACCTTGCCGCGCAGCGGAAGCACGGCCTGGAAGCGGCGGTCGCGGCCCTGCTTGGCCGAGCCGCCCGCGCTGTCGCCCTCGACGATGAAGAGCTCGGTCAGCGCCGGGTCCCGCTCGGAGCAGTCGGCGAGCTTGCCCGGCAGCGTGCCGCCCTCGAGCGCCCCCTTGCGCCGCGTCAGGTCGCGCGCCTTGCGGGCCGCCTCGCGGGCGCGCGCCGCCAGCACGGCCTTCTCGATCACCCGCCGCGCCACCGAGGGGTGCTCCTCGAAATAGGTGCCGAGTTCCTCGTTGACGATCGACTCGACGATGCCCTGCACCTCGCCGTTGCCCAGCTTCGTCTTCGTCTGCCCCTCGAACTGCGGGTCGCGCACCTTGACGCTGACGATCGCCGTCAGGCCCTCGCGCGCGTCGTCCCCGCTCATCCCGCTCTCGTCCTTGAGCAGCTTGTTCGCCCGCGCATAACTGTTGAGCGTCCGCGTCAGCGCCGAACGGAACCCGCTCAGGTGCGCGCCGCCCTCGATCGTGTTGATGTTGTTGGCGAAGGAGAACACGGTGTCGGAAAACGCGTCCGTGTACTGCATCGCGACCTCGACCATCACGTCGTCGCGTTCGCGCTCGAAGGCGATGACCTTCGGGTGGATCGGCGTCTTGGTCCGGTTCAGGTAGGCGACGAACTCGGCCACGCCGCCGTCATAGCGGAAGGTCTCGCTGCGCTCGCCCACTTCCTCGGCGAGCGTGATCTCGACGCCCCGGTTCAGGAACGCCATTTCCCGCAGCCGGTTCGAGAGGATGTCCCAGGAGAACTCGATGGCGGAGAAGATCTGCGGGTCGGGCGCAAACGTCACCCGCGTGCCGGTGCCCTTCGTCTTGCCAATGGTCACGAGTTGCGTCACCGGGCAGCCGCGCTCGTAGCGCTGGTGGTGGACCCCGCCGTCGCGGCGGACCTCGACCTCCATCCATTCGCTGAGCGCGTTGACGCAGGAGACGCCGACGCCGTGCAGACCGCCGGAGACCTTGTAGGACTGGTGATCGAACTTGCCCCCCGCGTGGAGCGTGGTCAGCACGACCTCGACCGCCGGCTTCTTCTCGGTGGCATGGATATCGACCGGGATGCCGCGCCCGTTGTCGTCCACGGAGATCGACCCGTCGGCGTTGAGCGTCACGCGGATACGCGTGCAGTACCCGGCCAGCGCCTCGTCGATGCTGTTGTCGACGACCTCGAAGACGCAGTGGTGCAGGCCGCGCGGGCCGGTATCGCCGATGTACATGGCGGGCCGCTTGCGCACCGCCTCGAGCCCGCCCAGGACCGTAATCGTGGTGGCGTCGTAGCGCGCGCCCCCCGGTCCCGGCGGCCCCTTCTTCTCCCCGTCCGGCGCCGCCGGCGCCGCCCCTTCTCGCGTGTCAGACATAGTGTGCCAATCTCCGGTAATCGTAGCGGCCGAGTATAGGCAAAGCGTCTCTCGGAAACAACGAAAAAAGGCACGAAAAAGGCGGGCGCGCTGCGCGTTTGCGTGGGGTATACTGCCCGGAAGAGAGCCGATGACGGAACCCGAAACAGCCGCTGCGCCGGCGGTGGAGCCGGCGGAAATCGAGCGCATCCTGGACGAGCGCGGACGGCGTCCCGACGACGTCATCGGCGTGCTCCAGGGCATCCAGGAGCGGTACAACTATTTGCCGGAAAGCGCCTTGCGCTATGCCTGCGCGCATTCGGACATCGCGCCCGCCGCGCTGGCCGGCGTCGCCACGTTCTATGCGCAGTTCCGCCACAAGCCCGCGGGCCGCCACATTGTCAGCGTCTGCGTCGGCACCGCCTGCCACGTGAAGGGCGCCCCGAGGATCATCGACGCGCTGCGCCGGCACCTGGACCTCGCGGAGGGCGCGGATACCGACCGGGAGAACCGGTTCACGATCCAGCCGGTCAACTGCCTCGGCTGCTGCACGCTGGCGCCGGTCGTGCAGATCGACGACGCCATCTACGGATACGCGACGACGGATACCGTGGGGCGGATTCTGGAGGATTTCCTCCGCCGGAGCACGGGAGCGCCGGCGGAGACCGGGGCAGTCCCGACCGGGCGCGCACTCGGCGAGGTGCGCGTCGGCATGGGATCCTGCTGCGTGGCGAGCGGGGCCGATGGCATCGCTACGGCGTTCCGCGCGGAGGCGGCGGCCGGCGGCGTGCCGGTCCGGGTGCGGCCGGTGAGCTGCCTCGGGTTGAGCTACGAGGAGCCGCTGGTCGAAGTCGTACGGCCCGGGCATCCGCCACGGCTCTATACACGCGTGAAGCCGCACCAGGCGACAGCGATCCTGCGCGAGAATTTCGCCCCGCCGCGCCGCCGCGACCGGCTGCGCCGGACCGCACGGCACTGGCTCGAACGCTTCTACGCCGACGAGACATGGACCGGTCCGCACCGGTTCGAGGCGAACGCGCGCGACCCGGAGATCGCCTCCTATCTCGACCCCCAGGTGCACATCGCCACGGAGGGGGGCGGGCAGCTCGATCCCGTCCGCCGGGCCGACTACGAGGCGGCGGGCGGGTTCCTCGGTCTCCGGCGCGCGCTTGAAGAGCTTGGCCCCGCGGGCACGCTCGCGACGATCGAGCGCAGCGGCCTGCGCGGGCGCGGCGGGGCCGGCTACCCGACCGGCACGAAATGGCGCGAGGTCGCCGCCGCCCCCGGCGCAGAGAAGGCCGTCGTCTGCAACGGCGACGAGGGCGACCCGGGCGCGTTCATGGACCGCATGCTGCTCGAGTCCTACCCGTACCGCGTCATCGAAGGCATGCTCATTGCCGCGCACGCGCTCGGCGCGCGCGAAGGCGTGCTCTACATCCGCGCGGAATACCCGCTGGCGGTCCGCCGCGTGCGCGAAGCGGTCGCGGCCTGCCGCGCGGCCGGATGGTTGGGGACCGGCATCGCCGGCACCTCGTTCGCCTTCGACCTGCGGGTGATGGAGAGCGCCGGCGCCTTCGTCTGCGGCGAGGAAACGGCGCTGCTCGCCTCGATCGAGGGCCGGCGCGGGATGCCCCGCCAGCGCCCGCCCTACCCCTCGGAACGCGGCCTGCACGGGAACCCCACGCTGGTGAACAACGTGGAGACCTTCGCGCTCGTGCCCTGGATCCTGCGCCGCGGGGCCGAGGCCTTCGCCGCGATCGGCACGGAACGGAGCAAGGGGACCAAGGTCTTCGCGCTGGCCGGCAAGGTCCGCCGCGGCGGACTGATCGAGGTGCCGATGGGCCTCTCGATCCGCCGCGTCATCGAGGACATCGGCGGCGGCATCGCCGGCGGACGTCGCCTCAAGGCCGTCCAGATCGGCGGCCCGTCAGGCGGCTGTATCCCGGAGGCGCTGGCGGACACGCCGATCGACTACGAGGCACTCGTCGACGCCGGCGCGATGATGGGCTCCGGCGGGCTCGTCGCGCTCGACGATCAGGACTGCATGGTCGAGATCGCCCGCTACTTCCTCGCCTTCACGCAGATGGAATCCTGCGGCAAGTGCACCTTCTGCCGGATCGGCACGAAGCGACTGCTCGAGATCCTCGAACGGCTCTGTGCCGGCCGCGGCCGGCCCGAGGATATTCCCGCCCTCGAGCGCCTCTCCGCGCAGGTCCGCCGCGGCAGCCTTTGCGGACTCGGCCGAACGGCGCCCAACCCCGCCCTGACCACGCTGCGGTACTTCCGCGCCGAGTACGAGGCCCACGCGGAGGGCGTCTGCCCGGCCGGCCAGTGCAAGGCGCTGATCCGCTACGAGGTGAGCGACGCCTGCATCGGCTGCACGCGCTGTGCCCGGCAGTGCCCGGCCGGCGCCATCGAACCACGGCCCTACGAGCGGCACACGATCGACGCCGAGGCCTGCGTGCGCTGCGATGCCTGCCTCCAGCACTGCCCGACCGGGGCCATCGCGGTCGCCTCCGGCGGAAGGATCGTCCGACGGAAGGACGCCCCCCCCGCCGACGCCCCGATGCCGGAGGCGGCGGAGGCTTGTTCCGGGGAGCGGCCATGCCCCGCCTCCTGATCGATGGCCGCGCGATCGATGCGCCCCCGGGCGCAACGCTGCTCGCGGCGGCGCGAGCGGAGGACATCCCCGTTCCCTCGCTCTGCGCGCGGGACGGGCTCGACCACGTCACCTCCTGCATGGTCTGCGTTGTCGAGGACTGCGCGACCGGCGCGCTGCGGACCGCATGCTCGACGCCGGCGGAAGACGGGATGCGGATCGCGACCGCCAGCCCGGCGGCGCTCGACGA
>PWTM01000358.1 GCA_003563855.1 PVC group bacterium
CGGACGAAGACGCACCGCTCCGCCACGTCCGCCCCGGCCGTGGCGGCCAGTCGGGCGAGCTCGTCCAGCGCATCGGCAACCGCCCATTCCGGGTCGTTCGGACGCCGGACGCCGCAGAGGACGACCGCCTCGCGCTCAGGCGCGGGGTTCGGGTCCGAGGTCGAGTTCGAGTGGACCATGTCGCTCCCAGTGTACGCAGACCCGGTCCGCAACGTCACCCGGCATCTGGCCTTCGGCCGCGTCGACGCAGGCCACCCGGGCCTGGTGACGGAACCAGGTCATCTGCCGGCGCGCCAGCGCCCGGGTGCGGGCCGCGGTACGTTCGACGGCCTCCGCCCGGTCGAGCCGTCCCTCGAGCACGGCGAAGGCCTCGCGGTACCCGATCGCCCCGGCCGCGGTGGCGGAGAGCGCGCCGAAACGCGCGCGCAGCCCGGCCGCCTCCTCGACCAGGCCGCCCTCGAACATGCGCCGCGCGCGCTCGGCGATGCGCGCCCGCAGGTGGTCGCGCTCGGGCCGCAGTCCGACCAGCAGGCCGGCGGGTTCGCGCCGGCGGGGACGCGTCCCCTCGCCGCGCAGGGCGCGTTCGAGCGCGCGGGCCACCCGGCGGGGATTCCTCGGGTCCGCCAGTGCGGCGAGCGCTTCGTGCAGCGCGGCCAGCCCGCCCTCGCGCCGGAGCCGTTCGGCAGCCGCGCGCTCCGCGACGCCCGCGGCGTCCCCGTCGATGCCTTCGAGCAGCGCCTTCACATAGAGCCCCGATCCGCCGACGACGAGCCGAGGGCGATCCGGCGCCGGCCATGCCGCGGCGGCCGTACGGATGGCGGCCCGGTAGGCGCCCACGCTGAAGACGGTGTCCGGATCGACCAGGTCCACCCCCGCGTAGCGGAAGCGCCGGCGTTCCCCGGGCGACGGCTTCGCCGTGCCGATATCCATGCCGCGATAGACGAGCATCGCATCGGCCGAGACCACGTCGAGCCGGAGCCGGGCCGCGAGCCGGTGGGCCGTCTCGGTCTTTCCGGCCGCCGTCGGCCCGACCAGGAAGAATGCGCGGGGCATCTTGGCGGCCTCAGGCGCCGGCGGGCGGCGCATCCCCGGCTTTCGCGTCCCGGGCCGCGCGCGTCCGGGCGCGCCGTTCCTCGCGGGCCGCGCCCAGCAGGTAGAGGCCCACGCCGACCGTGATGGCGGCATCGGCGACATTGAACGCCGGGAACGCGCGCGACCCCAGGCGGAAGTCGAGAAAGTCGATGACATATCCGTGGCGCATGCGGTCCATCAGGTTGCCGACGATGCCGCCGAGCATGAGCCCCAGCGCCACGCGGTGCAGCGTGCGCCCGCCGTGGAAGGCCCGGCGGAAGACCACGAGGACCGCCAGCATCAGCAGGGAGAGAACGACGAGCCAGTGGTTCAGCCCGCCCAGCAGCCCCCAGGCGGCGCCGGTGTTGCGCACGTACGTCAGGTTGAAGAACCCCGGAAGGACCGGCACCGACCCGTGGAGATCGAAGGAGAGTCGCACCCACTCCTTGGTCGCCTGGTCGGCCGCCGCAACGGCGATCGCCAGAAGAAGGATCAGCATGCGCCCGCCCTCAGGCCCGGCGCCGCGCGCGGCGGCGGCCGCTCATCCGACGGTCCCGCGGTTCATCGCCGAGCTGAAGGGCCGGAACCGGCTGCGGCCCCGCTCCATCTCCTCCTGCGCCTCGCGGCAGTAGCGGGCATAGGGGAGCACCTTCAGCCGCCCCTTTTCGATCGGCCGCCCGGTCATCTCGCAGATGCCGTAGGTGCCGCTTTCGATCCGCGCCAGGGCCTCGTCGATCTCGTAGATCAGGTCCTGGTCGTTGCTGACCAGGCTGAGCGCCAGTTCGCGATCAAAGCTGTCGGTCCCCTGGTCGGCCATGTGCATCCCGTAATTCGACAGGTCGCCGGAGGCTTCGCGCTGGCTGTTGTTGAGGTTCTCGCCCGCGAGGAACGTGATGCCGTCGACCGCGCGGTCGCGCAGGTCCAGCAGCAGCTTACGGAATCGCTCGATCTCTTCCGGCTTGAGCCGGGGGCGACGCCCGCCGGCCTTCGGCGCGTCGGCTTCCCCGCCGGTCTCGAGCGTAGCCTCCGCTTTGCGGGCGGGCTTCTTCTTCGACGCGCTCCGCTGGGCCGACGCTTTCCGGGCCGCGGCCTCGTTGGCCCTGGCGACCCGCTGCGCGGCCGATGTGGCCGGCTTCCCCGGTGCGCGGGGCTTCGCCTCCGCCGGCGCCGCGGCAGCCCCGGTCTTTCGCGTCGCCGAAGCTCGGTCCGCCGTCTCTCGACGGGCCGACGGCGCCTTCGCCGTCTTCTTTGCGGAGGCCTTCGCCGCGAGCTTCGGTCGGGCCGCGCGCGCGCCCGCCTTCTTCGCCGGCTCTTCCGCCTGTTTCGCCGGCCGCGCACTCGCCTTCGCGGGCTTCTTCGCGGGAACCGCCGTTTTGGCCGTCTTCCCCGCGGAGTCCGCCGCCGTGCGACCTGTCGTGCCCTTCTTCGCTGCTGTACTCGCCATCGCGCTCGCCTCCCGGACCCGTCGGC
>PWTM01000316.1 GCA_003563855.1 PVC group bacterium
CGACCCGGTGCTTGACGTTCAGATAGCGGTCGAGGTCGGCGACCGGCCAGAAGTTGACCAGGTGCACGTTCTCGTTGCGCGACCCGATGCGGTCGATCCGGCCGAACCGCTGGATGATGCGTACCGGGTTCCAGTGGATGTCGTAGTTGACCAGCAGGTCGCAGTCCTGGAGGTTCTGCCCCTCGCTGATGCAGTCCGTGGCGATCAGGAGGTCGATCTCCGCGCGCTGCTCGGGGAAGCGGTCGGTCTGTTCGGCGCGCCGCTTGGCGCGCGGGGCGAAGTTGGTGAGGATGTCGTCGTAGTCCGTGCGGCCGAGCGAAGCGGCGTTCCCCCCGTCGCCGCAGACGAGGGCGGTGTGCAGGTTCATCTCCCGGTTCGCCCAGGGCGCGAGGTGGCGGTAGAGATAGCGGGCCGTGTCGGCGAAGGCGGTGAAGACGAGCACCTTCCGGTTGCCCTGCCCGTCGCGGTTGACCGTGGGGCGCCGGGCCTTTCCCTCGACGATCGCCCTGAGCTCGGCCAGCTTGCCGTCCCGCGCTTCCGTGACGGCCTGGGTCCTCTCGAGCAGGTAGTGAAGCTGGACCCGGTCCCGGCCGATCGCCCGCCGCCACCCGGGTAGGTCGACGTGGCCCAGGTGGATGCGCCGGCGGCCGCCGATGAGAAACGCATCCTCCTCGGCGTCGGGATCCTCGAAGGCGTCGGGCATGAGGGCGTCGTAGTCCAGGTCCGGGTTCGCGTCGCGATGCGCCTCGAAGGCCGCCATCCGCTCCTCCAGGCGGTCGATCTTCTCGATCGTGCGTTCGAGGGTGAGCCGGAAGGAATCGACCGAACTTTCGAGCCGTTTGAGCAGGTTGACCTTCATCATTGCGATGAGAATCCGCTCGCGGCCTTCCTGGGTGAATCCGCCGAGGATCTTGTCCTGGTAGGCCGCGCGGATTGGATCGGGCAGGTCGTCGCGCAGGAAGCGGGTCGGATGGTAGATCGCAAGGTCGAGGGCGGAGATCTCGGTGTCCAGGTCTTCGAAGGAGAGGTAGCGCGCATCGAGGTCGATAGGCGCATGCACGGCGCGCGGGGGCGGGCGCTTCGGGAACCCGCCGAGATCGGCCATTTCGCCCGCGTAGTGGCGGGCGATCTGGCGCCGGGAACGCGCGATGCTCAGGCCGTCGAGCAACTTGAAGAACTCGCCGCCGACCGCGCCGATCAGGTCGCGCGTCTTGCGCTCGGCGGGCGGACGCCTGGACCAGAGTGTGAAATGGGTCTGCGCCTGGCGCGTGGTCTCGCGAACGGAGGCGACCCCGATCGAATCGGCGAAGGCCGCGTCGGCCGTGGCGTCGCGCGTGACATCGTCCCCCGCGATGAAGGAGATCTGGTTCCGCAGGTCGGAGAGCTCGTTGTTCACCGGCGTGGCGGAGAGCAGCAGCACCTTGGTGCGAACGCCCGCCGCGATCACGTCCTCGACGAGCCGCTGGTACCGGCTCCGGCGCGGCTTCGCGTCGCCGGGGCGTTGCGCGGGGTAGGCGTTGTTGCGGAAGTTGTGCGACTCGTCGATGACGACCAGGTCATAGGCGCCGCGGTTCAGCGTGGCGAGGTCGAGCCCATTCGACTCGCCCTCGTCGCGCGAGAGGTCCGTGTGGTGCAGCACGTCGTAGCGGAACCGGTCGTCGTTGAACGGGTTCAGCGTGCTCGGTTGCCGGTAGAGCGTCCAGTTCCGTGTGAGCTTCTTCGGGCAGAGGACGAGCACGCGCTCGTTCTTGAGCTCGAAATACTTGATCACGGCCAGCGCCGTGTACGTCTTCCCCAGCCCCACGCTGTCGGCGAGGATGCAGCCGTTGCAGGCCAGCAGCTTGTTGATGGCCGCGCGGGCGCCGTCCTTCTGAAAGGAGAAGAGCGTTCGCCAGATGCCGGTCTCGGGCAACGCCATCCGGCGGAGCCGATCGTCGAGGTTCTCCCGGCCCTCGATCTCGTCGCGGAAGAGATGGAACAGGGTGAGGTAGTAGACGAACTGCGGGGAGGCGTTGGCGTAGAGCCGCCGGAGGTAGCGCAGGACATCCTCCTTCACGTCCTTGACCCGCTCGGTGTCCGCCCAGAGCTCGTCGAACCAGGCCTTGATCTCCCGGCGGTCGCGGTTGCTGTCGACGATCAGGTTGAGCTCGATGTTGTTTCCCTCCGCCCCGAGGCCCAGCCCGCGCACGGTGAAGTTCGAGCTTCCGACGATAGCCTCTTCCACGCCGCCGTGCGCCACATGGTACATCTTGCCGTGGAGCAGGCTCGACTGGCGGATGGTCCGGATCTCGACCTTGCGCTCGATCCAGGCCGCGCAATCCCGCGCGACCCGCTTCTGTTGCAGTCGGCGCGCGAGTTGCAGTCCCTCGGCGCAGAGCAGGTACGACCGCGTCTCGTCCTTTCCGGGATCGAGCCGGCCGATGAACGTCGGCTCGCCGAAGAGGAACCGCAGCCGCTCGATCCGGTCGAGCGCGGCGCGCAGCGCATCGTAGGCATAGATGGTGAAGTAGGCGGAGACGACCGAAAGCGCGGATCCCTCACGGATCCTTGACGCGAGGAACTCGGCGACGGTTCCGCGCGCCTGGTTGTCGCGGAGGCCGGATTCCACAGGTGGCATCTCGTTCTCCCCGCCCCTGCGTGTGGCCATCGGGGCTTCTCCTGTGCCGCCCCTCGGGCAGCCTTCCGCAGGCTAGCAGCCACGGAGGCAGGCGGCTAGTCTGGACATTTTCGATTTGCGATTCGCGATTCTTGATTTTGGGGCAGGGCACGGCCCCACGACCAGGCGCCCCCGCTCCAGCCCCCCTCTCCCCTTCCCTAACCAAATCGCGAATCGCGAATCGAAAATCAAGAATCCCCAGCTCTTCTCCCCCGTCGGCCGTTCTTCCCGGTGCGAGCGCCCCTGTAGCGGACGTTCGGAAGTCCCTTCAAATGGTCGTCCTGCGTCCACAGCACGGCTCCCCGGGCCCGGGCGGTCGCATAGATCAGGCTGTCGGCCATGGGGAGCTTGTGCTTCAGGCTGAGGAGCGCCGCGCCGAGCGCAACGTCCTCGGTCAGGTCGATCACACGCCCCTGCTTCATCTGGGCCACGGCCTGGAGCGCCTGGGCCTCGCTCCCCACCGCGTTGACCTTCCTGAAGACCTCGTAGAGGCAGATCACGGGAACGACGAGGTCATCGCCGGCCTCGATCGGGGCCGCGAAAAACGATGCGTTGGGACCGCCGAAGAAGTACTCGATCCAGGCGGAGGAATCGACGAGGTTCACGCCCGGTCGTCCTCGTCTCTCTCGAACGACGGATCGAGCCCACGGAGGAAGCCGCGCGTCTCGCGCATGGGGCGTGAGCGAACCAGCTCGATCCGGTTCTCGAAGCTCAGGACCTCGAGTTTCTCCCCCGCGACAATGCCCGCCCGCTCCCGCACATCCTTCGGGATCACGACCTGGTACTTGGGCGACACCGTGACCCGGCTCATATCGATCTCCTCTCCGACTTACGACTAACCTATCGATCGTCCTGTGTCAATGCGCGGTGCGGATTTTCGATGTTCGATTCGCGATTCCCGATTCGGGCCGCGCGCGGTGCCCCCCCCGATCGTCGGCTCCGCGGCCAGGCGCCCCCTCTCCCGCCCCCCGCTCCCCTTCCCCAACCGAATCAGGAATCGCGAATCGAAGATCGCGAATCCGAACCGTCGTTGCCTGCGCGCGCGCGTCTGGGGTACGGTGTCGCCATGATGAGTCGACTACGGGAGAGCCGTGCCGCGCCACGATGGGCGGAACCCTGCCGAGGCCGGCGCCGGGGCCGCGCGCTCGGGCGCCTTTGCGTCGGCCTGCTCCTAAGTCTTCCCGCCGCCCGCGCCGCGGAGCCTGTCTCCGTGCGGATCGGGACACCGCCGGCCGACGCGGCGTCGATCGCGATCGACTTCCCCGGGAACGCCGAAGTCGGGCTGACCGCGCCGGCGGAGGCCTGGGCGCGCGCGGATCGGCTGACCTTCCGGGTGCACTGGCCCGAGGATGCGCCGTCGGACGCCCAGGTCCTCGTCTTCCTGACCGACCCGGACTTCGGCTGGTTCCAGCACCTGGTTCCCGACCCGCTCGAACCCGGCCTCGCACAGACGGTCACGGTGCCGCTCGACGAGCCGGGCGCCTGGTCGGCCCGCGGCCACCAGGCCGTGCTCAGCCGCATGCACCGGATCGGTCCGCAGGCCGTGGGCGTCCGCATCTTCGGCCGCGCGCCCTACCGCGGAACGGCACGCATCGAGGAGGCCCGCCTGGACCCCGCGCCCGAGCGTCAGCCGCCGCCCGTCATCGACTACGTCCAGCCCTCGGCCGCCGAGGTGCCCCGCTTCGAGCGCGTTGAGATTCGCTTCCGCCTTCCGGACCGGTACCTCGACCCCTTCGACGAGGAAGAGATCTCCGTCGAAGGCCTCTTCGAGGCGCCGGACGGCACGGAAACGCGCGTCGACGGATTCTTCTTCCTGGACCACTACCGCGTGCAGGATGCGAACGGCGAGCAGGTGATCCCGCTGGGCCGCCCCGGGTGGGCGGTGCGTTTCGCGCCGATGCAGGAGGGCGAGTACCGCTATCGCATCCGGGTTCGGGACCGCTGGGGAAGCGCCGAGTGGGGACCCGGCACGCTTCGCGCCGGGCCGGCGCGCTCCCCCGGTTTCGTCCGCGTCTCGGCGCACGACCCGCGCTTCCTCGAGTACAGCGACGGCACCTTCTTCTTCCCGATCGGCCACAACATCCGGTCCACGTTCGACACCCGGCACGACACCCGCTTCCCCTGGGAGCACCGCGAGCAGACCGGCACCGCCGCCTACCGCGGCTTCTTCGAGTCCATGTCCGCAGCCGGCTCGAACTTCGTCGAGGTCTGGATGGCCTCCTGGTCGCTGGGCCTGGAATGGACGCCCGTCCGCCCCGGCTACCGCGGCATCGGCTGGTTCAACCTCCGGCACGCCTGGGAGCTGGATCGGGTCGTCGACTGGGCCGAGGAGCTCGGCCTCCACATCAACCTCGTCATCCACAACCACGGGAAGTTCAGCGACTGGGTCGACGCCGAGTGGGAGGCGAACCCGTTCAACGTCGCCAACGGCGGCTACCTCCGGCGGCCGGAGCAGTACTTCACGGACCGGCGGGCGAAGGACGCGTTCCGCAAGCTGATGCGCTACATCATCGCGCGCTGGGGCAGCAGCCGGGCCGTCTTCTCCTGGGAGCTCTGGAACGAGCTCGACCTGACGGGCAGCCGCGGCCAGAGCCCGCGCGTCCACCAGGCCTCGACGACCGTCGACTGGCACGCGGAGATGGGGCGCTGGATCCGTGAGCGCGATCCGTACGGCAAGCTGATGGGTTCGCACGTCAGCGGCGACTACCGGCGTCAGCATCCGGATCTTCTCCGGCTTGAAGAAATCGACTTCATGCCGATCAACGCCTATCACGGGGAGCAGAATCCGCTCCATGTCGTCGATCTGCTCCTCCGCAGCGCGGACTTTGGCGCCCGCTTCGAAAAGCCGCTGCTCGTGACGGAGTTCGGCGGAACGCCGATGGCCAGCCAGGGCGTCTTCCACCTCGAGGACGAGCTCTTCGCCGCGCTCTGGGCCTCGACCGTCGTGCCGGTCGCCGGCACGCCCCTTTTCTGGTGGTGGCACCTGATCGACGAGGAGGGCTGGTACGGAAAATACGCGGCGATCGCCCGGTTCATGGAGGGCGTGGACCGGCGCGACCCCGAGGCGGAGCTGATCGAGGCGCCGGTCCTCGAGGGCGACCGCACGCACCGGGAACTGCGCGGGCTGGTTTACCGCTCGCCCCGGGGGGGGACCGCCTGGGTCTTCGCGCATCGCCGGTTTCCCGAGCTGACGCCGGACGGACCGCCGCTGGCCACGAACGCGGTCCTGCGGATCAACGGCCTTTCCGAAGGTCCCTACGAGGTCGAGTTCTGGGACACGGTGCGCGGCGAGCGCACGGCGCGCGCGCGGCACGAGACTCGGCAGGGCCGCCTGGACCTGCCCCTGCCCCCCTTCGCCCGGGACCTCGCCCTGAAGCTCCGCCACCGCCCGGGGTCTTGAGCCGCGGCCGCGGTCGCGTTACCGTCCGGGGCGGACGGAGGGGAGGGAACGCGGATGCTCTTCGCGCTGCTTCAGCGGTCGCTGGACCAGACCATCGACCGTGTCGCGATGGAGGAAGCCTCGCAGGCGGCGCCGCAGGTCGGCCGCGCCGACTGCGCGCGGCTGCAACGCCAGCTCTTCGGCATCGTCGTGCGCCGGCTCGACGAGAAGAACGCGCGCGCCTTCCAGACCGCCCTCGCCGCGTGCGGGTTCGCGACGGACCTGGCGCCCGAAACCACGCTGTTCAAGCTTCCGTCGGCCCACCGGACCGGGGGGCTGCACATCACGCCCGAAGCGCTGGCGCGCACGGACCTCTACGGCCGCGAGGTCGCCGTGCCCTGGCCGCAGGTCGTCTTCGCAGCCGCCGGTCGGGTCGAGGGTCACCGGCGCGAGCGACGTCCCACGTCGGTCCTCGATGTCGTGGACCGCGGGCGCTACGGGCGTCGCGTGGTCGTGAATACGGTCATGGAGGCGCGGTCCGTCCCGACGTCCCAGTGGCGGATCGATCTCTTCTTTGCCAGCGACCCCATGCGCATCGACTGGGTGGCGGAGCAGGGCCGCGTGTCCCGTCTCGACGGCGAGCCCGTGCGGGCGACCGACACGGACCGCCTCTTCGCCTTCCTGCACGCCCTGCGCGACCGGTTGCCACCCGAACGCATGAACCGCGGACTCGATCTGGCGGGCGAAGACGGCGCGCCCCGGTACCCGAACCTGGAGGCGTTCGAGGAGGAGGTGGTCTGGCACTTCCACCGCCTGCGGTCGGGAGGCGCGTGAACGCGTCGAGTCCGACAAGTCCGTCCATGTCGCCGATCCTCCGCCGCGCGCCGGTTACCAGGCGTCGGCCGCGACCGCGATGCGCGCGGCTTCGTCGCCGGCCAGTCCGTCGAGGACCTCGCGCACGGTACGCGCGGCGCCGGGAAGAACGAGGTCGGGCCGCACGTCCGCGAGCGGTTGCACGACGAAGCGGCGCTCCGCCCAGCGCGGATGCGGGACGACGAGGCCGCCGCTGTCGATGCAGGCGTCGCCGCAGTAGAGCAGGTCGATGTCGATCGGCCGCGGGGCGAAGCGGTCCGGCCCGCGCACGCGCCCGAGCGCCCGCTCGACGGTCTCCACGCGTTGAAGCCAGGCGGCGGCATCCCGGTCGCTCTCGACCAGGACGACGGCGTTGTAGAACGCGAGGTCGCGGTACTCCGGACGCACGCCGACCGGCGTCGTCTCGTAGATCGGCGACTGGGCGAGCAGTCGTGCGCCGGGCGTCGCGCGGAGCGCGTCGCGCGCCGCGGCCAGCGCCGCGCGCCGGTCGCCCAGGTTCGATCCCAGCGAGAAGCCGCTCTCCATATCCGCCCCCTTCGATCAGTCCGCGCCGTTCAGCGTCGCGTCGACCGCCCGCGCGATGCCGTCCACGAACGCCTGGACGCGGAACCGCTCCGCGTTCCGCCGGATGGCCTCCGCGTCCCACTCGACCGCGGCGCACCGCTCGACGGCGGCCAGCAGCGAGATTTCCGTCTGGTCCGCGAAGAAGACGCCGCTGACGCCCTCGACCACGCTCTCGCAGGCGCCGCCGCGCCCGTAGGCGACCACCGGGCGACCGCAGGCCTGCGCCTCGACCGGAACGATGCCGAAATCCTCTTCGCCCGGGAAGACCAGGCACCGGCAGCCCCGGTAGAGCGTGCGGATATCCTCGTCCGAGCGCCAGCCGAGCCACTCGACCGACGGGCCGGCGAGCCGGCGCAGCCGCCCCATCTCGCTGCCGACCCCGACGATACGCAGCGGGAACCCGGTTCCTGCATACGCACGCACGGCCAGGTCGATCCGCTTGTACGGGACGAGCGCCGAGACGATCAGGTCGTAGCTCCCGGCATCCGGGGGCGGGGATCCCGGCGTGAAGAACGCCGTGTCGACGGGCGGGTAGACGACCTCCGCCTCGCGGCCGTAGAAGCGGCGGATGCGGTCACGGACGTGCTCGCTCAGGGTGACGAAGCGGTCGACGCGCGCGGCGGTCCGCCGATCCCAGCGGCGCAATCCGCCGAGCAGCGGGGCGAGCGCGAGGCGCGCAGCCGGGTTGCGCCCGAAGTACTCCGCGTGGAAGCCCCAGGCGTACCGCATCGGGGTGAAGCAGTAGCAGAGGTGCTTCGCGCCGGGCGGCGCCCGAAACCCCTTGGCGACGCAATGGCTCGTGCTCAGGACGAGGTCGCAGGGCGGCAGTCGCAGTCGCCCGGCGGCCCAGGGCAGGAGCGGGAGGAAGAACCGGTAGACCCGGTGCGCCGCGGGCAGTCGCTGGAGGGGAGAGGCGATCACCGGGTGGGCATTGATGCGCGCGGACACGGCCTCGGGGCTATACACCAGCGTGGCGATCGGCGCGTCGGGGAATCCGTCGCCGAGCAGCTCGATCACCCGTTCGCCGCCGCGCATACCGGTGAGCCAGTCGTGCGCGAGCACCGCGCGCAGTCCGCGCCAGGTCTCGGGGTAGCGGATCACCGGCGGGCCTCCGCGGCCTCGCCGTAGACGGCCCGGGTCTCCGCGGCCGCGCGCGCCCAGGAGAACGTGGCCGCACGGGTCGGACCGGCGGCGCGCAGCCGGGCCGCCAGCGCCGGATCGGTCAGGACGCGGACCAGCGCGCCGGTCAGCGCGGCCCGGTCGTCCGGTGGAACCGTCAGGGCCGCCTCGCCGACCACTTCGGGCAGCGAGCCGCCCGTCGAGCAGACCACGGGCGTGCCGCAGGCGAGCGCCTCGAGCGCCGTAAGCCCGAACCCTTCGCAACGCGAGGGCAGCGCAAAGACGGCGGCGCCACGGTAGGCTTCGACCAGCGCCGCATCGTTGACGTACCCGGTCCAGTCGACGGCATCCTTCACGCCGAGCGCCTCGGCGCGCTGCCGGGCCTCCGGGTAGCGCGGGTCCGGCGTGCCGACCAGCCGCAGGCGCGCCTGCGGCACGCGGGCCCGTACCGCGGCGAAGGCCTCGACGAGCAGCGGGACATTCTTATAGGGGTCGAACCGGCCGACGTAGAGGATCGTCGGCGCCGCGTCCGGCGCCGGTGGCGAGGCGGCCGGGGAGAACCGGGCGTCGACACCTTCGGGAATCACGCGGAGCCCCGCGGCCGACGCCGCGCCGCGCAGGAGGTGCGCCTTGACATCGCGCGCCGTCGCCGCGCTGGGCACGATGACGCGGTCCGCGCGGCGCGCGGTCGCGCGCAGCAGCTCCCGGAACAACGGACCGAGCCAGCGTTTGCGCGCCCGCGGCGCGTATTCCGGGTGGCAGAGCGGAATCAGGTCGTGGAACGTCACCACGCAGGCCGGGGCGCCGCGCCGGCTCCGGCGGAAGCCCGGGTACGGAAGGAGGTAGTTCGGCGCGTGGTAGACATCCGCATGCAGCTCGCGCAGCAGGCGGGGAAGCCGGATCTGCGACGCCGGCGAGAAGACGCCGTAGTCGACCCGCTGCACAAAGACCCCGTCCCGGTTGTCGAGCCCGGTCTCGCGGCGCGTGCGGTCGGCAACCGACGCGTCGGCGAAGAGCAGGATGTACTCGTCCCCGCCCCCTGTCGCGGTCAGATGCCGGATGAGCTCCCGGGTATAGAGCCCGATGCCCGAGAGACGCGGGAAGATCCAGCGCGCGTCGATGGCGATCCTTAACGGCATGCCCGGTAGACCTCCCATGTGGCGCGCGCGGTGGCCGCCCAGTCGTACCGCGCGGCCTGCCGGCGACCCGCATCCACCCTCTGCGCGCGCGCCTCGCTGTCCGCAAGCGTCCGCGTCACCGCGGCGGCCCAGGCGTCGGGATCGTCCGTGTCCCGCAGCTCGGCGGCGTCGCCGAGCACCTCGGGCAGCGCCCCCCCGCGCGAAGCGATCACGGGCGTGCCGCAGGCCATCGCCTCGAGCGGCGGGAACCCGAAGCCCTCGTAGAGCGTGGGGAATACGAAGGCCTCCGCCCCCGCGTACAGGGCGGGCAATTCCGCCTCGGGCACGTAACGCAGCTGGCGTATGCGCGCCGCGCGCGGCGAGGCGGCGATGCGCGCGAAGATCGGTTCGGTCTTCCAACCCGGCATCCCGGCCAGGACCAGGTCGCCGTCGAAATCCTTCATCCGCTCGAAGACCTCGACCAGGAAGGGGATATTCTTTCGCGGTTCGATCGTTCCGACCGTCAGCAGGTAGGGCCGGTCCAGCCCGCGGGCGCGGCGCCAGGCACGCACGCGTTCGGCCGGCGGCGCCCGCAGCTCGCGCGAAATGCCCGAGTGGACCGCGAAAACGCGGTCGGCGGGGACCCCGAGGTCGCCGGCGATTTCGGCGGCCATGGCCGCCGAGACGGCGATCACGGCGTCGGCGCGTGCGCACGAGGCGCGAACCTGCGCATTCAGGTGGGCCAGATTCCGCGACTCGACCGACGCGGGATACCGGAGGAAGGCCAGGTCATGGATCGTCACAACCGAGCGGCCCCGCCGGAGCGGCGGGCGGACGAAATTCGGGAAGTGATAGACATCGGCGGGCGGCGCGAACGCGTCGGCCGGGGGCCAGCCGAGGCGCTTCCAGGCCTGCTGGACCGCGCGGCCGGGGAGCCAGCGGCACGGCGCGGCCTCGAGACCGGGCGTGGCGAAGGGAAGCCCGCGGCGCCTGAAATCGAAGAAGAAGAGGCGCACCGAGTCCCCGGCGGACGCCGCCGGGCCCAGGTGGCGGGCGAGCCCTTCGACGTAGCGCCCCACCCCGGCCCGTGGTCCGACCGCGGCCTGCGCGTCGAGCTGCACGATCATGGCCGCCCCCCCGATCCGCGCCCACCCGGTGCGCGGGCCGGCGGCCGCTGCATCGCTCCCTCGCGCATCCTGCTCACCACGAATCCGTCGGCCCGCCTAGCGCAATGGCGCCCGGCGCCCCTCTTCTCTCAGGTTCAAGCCGCGGCCGCGCAGCTCGCGCTCGTCCAGCGGGCCCGGCCGGGGGTCCCGCCGCACGACGACCACGGCCGCGGCCAGCAGAACGGCCAGCAGGGTCAGCATCGACCAGAAGATCATCCGCTTGCGCCGGCGCCTCCGGCTGCGTCGCAGCTCGCCGCGTCGCGCGGACGAGCGGTAGGCCGAGCGAGACTTCAGCGTACGGCGGCGCGCGCGAAGCCGCCGGTCCCCACGGCCCGCACCCCCGCCGGACTTCGCCTCCGATGCCTTCCAATGCGCCATCCGATCTCTCCCGGATCTTCGCCCCCGCCGCGGCCGACTATAGACCGACCCCGAGGCGCCATGCCACCCCCGAAGGCCTCAGTACCGGAACGCACTCCGACCGATGAACTCGCGAAGAATCGACGTCGGCGGAACGCCGCCGAAGGACAACGGGAGAAACGCGTCCAGGAAAACGAGCAACCGCCGCGCCTCCGCATAGGCCGCGTGGTAGGGCTTGACCTCCTGCAGGAGCGGCTCCGCGAACGGCTTGAGCACGGCCAGTTCGTAGTCCAGCGCCGAGTTGAACGCCGCGTCCGACCGCTGCTGGTGCGGGAAGATCCACGTCTTCTCGCCGCGCCGGACGCTCGGCCACATGCCCAGCGTCGTCAGCGCGTCGTTCCCGCGAAAGAGGTGGTCGCGCACCAACCGCCGCAGCAACCGGTTGTCCGTCGTCGAAACACGGTTGTGGTAGTCCAGGTTCAACTGTGTCAGCGCGCTGACGTAGATGCGGAAGACGTGCGACGGCGGGAGGCTCTCCGTCAGCCGCGGATTCAGGGCGTGGATGCCTTCGACGATGGCCACTTCGTCATCGGCCAGCCGCAGCCGGCGGCCGCTCGGGCTCTGCGTGCCGGCAAGAAAGTCGAATCGCGGCAGTTCCACCTCGCCGCCTTCGTCCAGGGCCCGGAGGTGCGCGTGGAGCAACGGCAGGTCCACCGTCTCGATATGCTCGAAGTCCGGCTCCCCCGCGGCATCCCGCGGCGTACGGTCACGATCGACAAAGTAATCGTCGATCGAGATCGCGACCGGGCGCATCCCGTTGACGCGGAGCTGCACCATGAGCCGCTTCGAGAAGGTCGTCTTGCCCGAGGAGGATGGACCGGCGATCAGAACCCACCGGATGCGTTTCCGGTCCGCGGCGATCCGGTCCGCCAGCCGCGCGATCTTCTTTTCGTGCAGCGCCTCGGCGATTCGGATCATGTCCGGCATCTCGCGGTTCGCGATCATCCGGTTCAGGTCCCCGACCGTCCGCAACCCAAGGATGCGGCCCCACTCCTTGTGCTCGCGGAAGATCTCGAAGAGGTGGGGCTGCGGGTCGAAATCGGAGAACCGCGACACCGCGTCCGGGTCCGGAAACTGGATCACGAAACCGGGCGGGTGGGCATGCAGGCGGAACCCCGCGAGCGCCCCCGTGCGGTCCGCCAGCACCCCGTGCGCGAGGTCGGTGAAGCCGTCGCACGTATAGATCACGATCTTCGGCGGGTTCCGGAAACGCAGGAGGTTGACCTTGTCCTGCTGTCCCTCGGCCTCGAACTGGTGCAAGGCCTTCTCGTAGGCAACCTTGCCGCGCTGGATCGGGAGGTCCGCCTCGACCAGCCTCCGCATCCGACGTTCGATGGCCAGGAGGGCGGCCGGCCGGATTCCGGGTTCGCCGTTAACCGCAAAGCTGCAGAAGAACCCCGACCCCAGCGAGTGCTCGACCGCGAACTGCGCGTCGGGGAATTGCTCATGGACCACCTTGGCCGCGAGGAAAGCGAGGGAGTTGCGGTAGATGCGCCAGCCGTGGCGGTTCGCGGCCGTGACCCGCTCCACGCGACACTCGACGTCGAGCGGGTACGAAAGCGTGACGACGTCGTTGTTGACGAGCGCACCGACGGTGCGGAGTCCGTGCGCGTCTGCGGGGCCGCCCGGAAGGTCCCGGACGGCCAGGCCCACCGGGTAGTCGCCCGTCTGCCCGTCGTGCGTGACGCGCACCGTCGCCGCCGGCGCGCGGCCGCCCGCTTCTCCCGAGGCGCCCTTGTCCATGGCCATCCCTTTCCCGCGCGTCTGCCGACCCGCTCCGTCGTGCCTCGACCACTGCGGGCCGGCACCTAGCGGGACGGAGTATGCCCCCGCCCCGCCCCCCCCGCAAGCCTCCCGGCCCCCCGGGCGGCACAAGGAGGTTGCGCGCAATCCGGCGACCTGTTAGACGGTGAGCCCTTAGCGGGACACGGGGGGCTTGCGCGCGGGGGTGCTGGGACGGGTCGATGTGAAGGCCATCGTCATTGGAGAGCAGCCGCGACTCGGCTTCTTGAGGACGTTGCGGATCACGGTCGACGGGATCCGCTACCGCCTGTTCCGCGCCCTGGTCACGGTCGCCGTCATCGCCGTGGCCGTGGCCTTCCTGATGAACATCCTCAGCGAGGGCATCATCAAGCGCGCGGTCGCGGCGAACACGCGGGAGCGGATCGCGCTCAACCGCGAGGTCCACCGCTGGTCGGCCCGGCTGACCACCCCGACGGACCGGGATACGCTTCTCGCGCTCCTCGCGACCGCGGAGGACGGCGATCCCCTGCTGGAGGATGCCCGGCAATTCGGCGGCCTGACGCCGGGCGAGCTGGCCGCGCTGCGGACCGCCGCGGCCGAGGCGCGGGTCTACGGCGAAACCATCGAGCGCATGAACTACGCCTACCGACGCCGGATCCTGCGCGGCGCTACGGGCGCGGCCGCCTTCGACACGCTGGCCTCGCCCGACGGCTGGTCCGTCTTCATCGACGGCGTCCGCGAGATCACGGGCGTGCGGCTCCCCTTCCCCGCCTCGGATCTCGAAGCGTTCGCCGCAACCTGGCCCGCGGTGCGCGAGAAGCTCGTCCGCATTCGGGCCGGCCAGGCGGACGCCATTGCCACCCTTCGCGCGATGCGCCGGGAGCGACCGATCATGGAGGCCCTGGCGGACGCGGACGGGGCCTTCGGCGAGGCGATCCGCGCGGCGGGTTTCCACCTGGACGCGTCGCAGGCGCCGCATCTGGCCGCCCAGGCCCAGCGGGAGATTGACCTGCGGTTTGTGGAGCGCTCGATTGACCTGCGCACGCCGCGCCAGACGGTCGCGCGCGCCTACGACATCCTCCCGGGCGACGTGACGCTCCCGCGCCTCTGGCGGTACCTGGCCGATCGGACGAACGCCGCGCGTTACCTCGATGCGCTGGCCGAGGAGGACGCCCGCCCGGATCACTTTTCGGTCGCGCGGCTCCAGGAGCTGTCGGCGTTCCGACGCGAGGCCGCGCTGCTGGAGCGGGCCGAACGCAGGACGGCCGACATGGGCGAGGGCTGGATGGGCCTGGGGGCGCGGATGGGCTGGCTGCTGCTGGTCTCGATGCTGGTCTGCGGAATCGGGATCGCGAACGCCATGCTCATGGCGGTCACCGAGCGCTTCCGGGAGATCGCCACGCTCAAGTGCCTCGGCTCACTCGACGGCTTCATTCTGCTGATGTTCGTGATGGAGAGCTGCATTCTCGGGCTGATCGGCGGCCTTGCGGGCGGGTTGATCGGCGCGCTGATCGGCACCGGCCGGATGCTGGTCGCCTTCGGGGCGGTCGCCGTGCCCGCGCTCTCCCTCGGGGCCCTTACCCAGGGCTTCCTTGCCTCGTTGATCGTAGGGATCATCCTCGCCGCGCTCGCCGCCGTCTACCCGTCATTCCGCGCGGCCCGCCTGGCCCCCATGGAGGCGATGCGCGTCGAATGAGCACTTCCGTCCTCGTCCCCGAGGCCAGCGCGCCGGCCCGCGCGGAGGGCGGCGGCGGGCGCCGCGTGATTATCCGCACGGTCGGCCTCAAGAAGATCTACGTGAAGAAAGGGGTACGGACGGAAGCGCTGTGCGGGCTCGACGTCGAGGTCTACAGCGGCGAGTTCATCTCCGTCATGGGTCCCTCCGGATCCGGAAAGAGCACCTTCTTCAACATGATCGGCGCGCTCGACAGCCCTACCGTCGGGCGGGTCTTCATCGACGAGGTCGATGTCGCCCAGTTGACCGCCGAAGAACTGGCGTACCTGCGCTGCCAGAAAATCGGCTACATCTTCCAGTCCTACAACCTGATCCAGTATATGACCGCGCTGGAGAATGTCACCACGCCCATGGCCTTCGGCGGCGTTCCCCCCGACGAGGCCCGGCGGCGGGGCATGGACATCCTCGGTATCGTCGGCCTGGCGGACCGCTGGTTTCACCGCCCGATCGAGATGTCCGGCGGCCAGCAGCAGCGTGTGGCGATCGCGCGCTCGCTCGCCAACGAGCCGGCCATCCTGCTCTGCGACGAACCGACGGCGAACCTCGACATCGACACGGGGCAGGAGATTCTCGACATCCTCCGGCGGCTGAACATCGAGAAGCACGTGACGGTCATCTGCGCGACCCACGACCATCGGATGATGAACATCTGCGATCGGCTCATGTGGATCCGGGACGGGCAGATCGAGCGTGTCGCGCGCCGGGACGAGGTCAAGGTCCGCGTCGGCCGGATCGGCGGGCAGACCAGCGGCGCGGCCGGCGCCGGGGAGCGGAAGGCATGAAGGGGCGGGGCCCGTCGGAAAGCCGGCGACGGATCGGGGCGGGCCTGGCGGTCGCGCTGGCGCTGGCGGTGGCGGTCCGCGCGGCGCCGGGCGACGCCGCAACCTGGACGCGCGACCTGGCCGAACTGACCCGCGGGACGCACCGGCTGACCGGAACGCCGGAGGGCGAGGCGGCGGCGGAGTACCTCGCCAGCCGCCTTCGCGAGATCGGGGCGGACCCCGTCATCGTGCAGCCCTACCCCACGCTCCGCGCGACGGTGCGCCGCTGCGAGCTGCAGGTCGAGGGCCGTCCCTCGGCTATCCCGCTGCATCCGATGCGGCCGAACGGACCGGTGCTTCCGGTCACTCCGCCGGACGGCATTCGGGGCCGGATCGTGCACGCGGGCGCGGGGCGGGCGCAGGATTTCGCGGAACGGTCCGTCCGGGACGCGATCGTCGTGCTCCCGTTCAATCGCGGCGAGGGGTGGCGGCGGGCGTTCCGCCTCGGCGCCCAGGCCGTGATCTTCGCGGGCGGCGACGTGGCCGACACCCCCTACGCACACTACGTGGAGACGCCGCTGAACCTTCCGCGCTTCTACTACGAGGGCGATCCCGCGGACCTTCCGGCGGGGGCCGAGGCGGTGCTGCACAGCGAGGTCGCCTGGGACGCCGCGGTGGGGCGCAACGTGATCGGCGTCTTCCGCGGGACGGACCCGGTCTTCGCGCAACAACGCGAGGAGGCGCTGATCCTCTCGGCGCACTACGACACGTACGGCGAGGTTCCGACAAGGACCCCGGGCGCCCGCGCCGCGGCCAACTGCGCCGCCCTCCTCCATCTGGCCCGGATCGTGCAGGAAGACCGGCCGCGTCGGCACATCGTGGTGCTCTTCACCGACGAACAGAGCAACGCGCACCGCGGAAGCGGCGCCTTCTACATGGCACTCGAGCGCGACCTCGCGCGCGCCAGCGTCGCGACGCGGCGCGAGTCGTGGGAAGCCGAACACGCCTTCGTCGAGGAGATGCTCCGCGTCCTGGCCACCGACGACCCGCTTCACGAAACCACCCGTCTCCAGCGCGCCCTCTACCAGCGGCTCGACGACCGCGCGATGGAGCACGCCTTCCGGCTGGCCGAACGCATGTACGCGCTGCGCATGGAGCGCCTGCGGCTCGAGGAGGCGGTCCGCGAGGGCCGGGCCGCGCCCGACCCGGAGCGCGTCGACGCCATCGCGCGCCGGCTCGACGAACTCCAGCCGGACCGCGACCGCTGGAACGACCTGCGCCGCGGCCTCGGGCGGCGCGCGCTCCGCGATCTCGATCCGCGCGTAACCGAGAAACTCGCCCGCATCCTCGCCGAGGTGGAAGCCGACCTGCGACTGCGCGAAGCCGAGATGCGCCTGGAGGCCGCACACCTCGAGGCCGACCAAGCCCTCCTGGATGCGCTCGGCGACACGTGGATCACGCTGCATGCCGCGCTCGCCCTGGGCGACCGCACGTCCCGCTGGGGGCTGCTCATCGGGAGCGACGCGCCCACGCGACACCTGGACGATCATCCGGGGCTCTACGGCCGCGTCCAGTCGGTCTTCCTGCGCGCCTACCGCCAGATGGAGGCGGCGGGCCGCGCCCCCGAGCGCTTCGAGGTCGCCACGGTCGACCAGACGCTGGCACAGACCCGCACGCTCTGGGCCGCCCCGGCGCTCGTGCACAGCGGCGAGATCGCCGGCGCGTTCGGCATCTTCAACCTCGCGCTCGGGACCGTACAGGAGAACCTCGCGCGCGAGGGAACGCCGTTCGACACCCGGGCGCGGCTGGACCTGGACGCGATCCGCGTGCAGACCGAGGACATCGCCCACCTCCTCCTTCGCATGGCCAGCCTCCCCCTCGAGGACCCGGAGCCGGTCGCCGGGGCGCCGCCTTCCCTCGATGCGACCGCGGTCGCCGACCGGGCCGGCCTCTCGCTGCGCCGCGGGATCGTCGGGGGGCGCGAGTACGCGGTGCCGCGCTTCCAGGACCAGGCCTCGACCGGACCGCTCGTCATGGGCCTGCTGGCCGGCAGCCCGGTCCCGAACACGCCCATGCCGGGCGCCGTCGTCCAGTTTCTCAGCGGCTTCCATCCACAGCTCGACTTCCGCGCGCGCCGCGCGCCGGCCTTCAATCGCGCCGCGCTCCTGCGGACCAACCGTAACGGCGCCTACCTGCTCGGTCCCGTGCCCAACGTGCCGCGCAACTGGGCGCAGTCCCGCGGATTCGCGGCCGTTTTCGACGAGCACGGCCGCCTGCAGATGGCTTCCGGACAGGACTCCTGGGCGCAGATTCGGTTCCGCGCCAACGTCGTCGATGCCCGGGCCGGGGGGGTGGTCCTTCCCCCGAACTTCCGGCGCATGCTGCCGGGCGCCGAGTTCCTGCTCCTCTCGGCCCTCGACGACGGCGCACTGCCCGCCAACCGCTCGTTCCGTCTTGCCGCCGACGGGGTCTTCGCCTGGTATGCCGAGCGGCGCGTCCCCGCCGTCAAGGCCTTCAACCTTCACACCGTGGCCGCGCTGGGCATCGGGCCCGAGACGGTCCACGGGCCCGGCGAGCGCTCGAACGGGAAATTCGACGCGCGCGGCGACGGGTTTGACCTCACCGGCGACTGGTCGTTCTTCCCGGTCGCGCGGCGCTCGGCGGTCGACCTCTGGCGGCTGAACGAGTCGCGGCTGCGCATTCTCCAGGGCGCCAATATCACCGACAGCGCGCTGGCCGAGTTGCACGGGCGCGCGGAGGACCTCCTGATCGCCGCCGAGGCCATGCCCGAGGGGTTGCGCGCGGAGGCGCTCGACATGAGCGCCTTCCTGGCCTCCGGCCCGGTCTACCGGCAGACGCGCGCGACGATCGACGACCTGGTCTTCGCCGTACTCATCCTTCTCGGGCTCGCGGTCCCCTTCGCCTACGCGCTCGAACGCATCCTCGTGGGCAGCGTAACGGTCTACCGCCAGATCGGCTGGTTCGCGGCCTTCTTCGGCGCCACGTTCGTGATCCTCTTCTTCTCGCACCCGGCCTTCGCGATCGCCAACACGCCGATCATCATTTTCCTCGGGTTCACCATCCTCGTCCTCTCCGTGATGGTCATCTCGATCATCATGCGCAAGTTCCAGGTCGAACTGAGGGCCATGCAGGGGATGACCGGAACCGTGCACAGCGCGGATGTTTCGCGCATGAGCACCGTCATGGCCGCGGTACAGATGGGCATCTCGACCATGCGCCGCCGCCCGTTGCGCACGACGCTTACGGCCGTCACCATCATCCTGCTGACCTTCACGATCCTGAGCTTCGCCTCCTTCGGCATGCAATCGGGCGTCCTCCGGGTGCTGACCGCCCCGTCGCCGGGTTACACGGGGGCCTGGATTCACGACCCCAACTGGCGCGCACTCGCGTCCGAATCGCTCGACCTGCTCGAGGGCCGCTGGGGCGACGCCCACACGATCAGTCCCCGCTGGTGGGTAGCCCCCCAGCAACCGACCGACCCCGGCGTGCTGCTCACGCGCGCGGACGGCCGGGTCCCGGTCGAGCTTCGCGGGCTGCTCGGGATCGACGACGCGGAACTCGCCCGCCGGCCGGACCTGGCCGAGCTGCTCGGCGAATCGCTTCGCGACCGCGTGCTGCTGACCGCGTCGGTCATGCGGGCGCTCGGCGTCGCCGACGGCGATCCGGTCCGGGTGCGTGGCGCGCTGCGCCGCGTGCGGGAGGTGGACGCCGTCGCGCTCTCGGGCGCGACCGACATGGACGGGAGCAGCATCCTTCCCGTCGATTTCGTCGAGATGCAATCGGCGCAGCCGGCCGACGACGTGACGGAAGAGGAGGCCCTCACGGCGACCCTGAGCTGGACGAGTCTCTCGCCCGACACCGTCGCGATCGTGGATGCGGACACGGCACAGGCACTCGGCGGGGCGCTCCATGGCGTGAGCGTCTACACCGACGACCTCGGGGCGGCCCGGACCCTCGCCGGGGACCTGGCGCGCATCCTCCCTATCCCGGTGGCCGCCACGCTGGAGGCGGGCGTCTACCGGCACCTGCTCGGCACCCTGGTCGCGGCCAGCGGCATCACGGACCTCTTCTTCCCCATCCTGCTCGGCGGACTCGTCATCTTCGGCACCATGCTCGGCTCGGTCACGGATCGAGAACGCGAGATCTACACGTTCAGCGCGCTCGGCCTCGCCCCGCGCCACGTGGCCACGCTGTTCCTTGCCGAGTCGATGGTCTATTCGCTCGTCGGGGGCATGGGCGGGTACCTGCTGGCGCAGGGTGCGGTGGGCGTCCTGACCCGGCTCGCCGAGTTCGGCTGGGTCCAGCTGCCCGAGATGAACGTCTCCTCCACGAACACGATCGTCACGATCCTGATCGTCATGGCCACCGTCCTGGCCTCGGCGGTCTACCCGGCCATCAAGGCGTCGAAGTCGGCCAATCCGGGCCTGATGCGGAGCTGGCGGGTGCCGCCGCCGGAGGGCGACACGCTCAGCCTCGTCTTTCCCTTTACCGTCTCGGAATACGACATCACCGGCGTGGTCAGCTTCCTGAAGGAGCACTTCGATCACCACAGCGATACCGGGCTGGGACATTTCATGGCCCAGGAGACCGCGATCGAGCGGACCGCGAACGGGGCGCTGCGGCTGCGCGCGCGGGTCGCGCTCGCGCCCTTCGACCTCGGCGTCAGCCAGGACTTCGCGCTGCGCAGCACCCCGAGCGAGATCCCCGGCATCGACGAGGTTCACATCCGCCTGGACCGGCGCTCCGGCCAACCCAGCGACTGGACGCGGCTCAACCGCATCTTTCTCAACGACCTGCGCCAGCAGTTCCTGATCTGGCGCTCGATCCCCCAGGAGACGATGGAACTCTATCGCGAACAGACCCTGACCCGGTTGGGGCGCGGGCCTGCGGCGTCCCCCGCCCCCGCCTGAACGTCCGCCCGCGGGAATACCCGACATGCAAATCGACAAGGAACTCGAGCAATTCCGGGCCATCATGGAAGTGCCCTCCTCGTTCGAGGAGGGGTTCCGGTGGTCGTCGCTGCTGGGCGCGATCTTCGTCGCGCTCCTCATGGTTCCGGGCGGCATCTACATGGGCCTGCTGGCGGGCACCGCCGAGATCACGTCGGCCGCGCAGTGGGTCACGGTCATCCTCTTCATCGAGGTCGCCAAGCGGGCGCACCGCCACCTGAACAAGGCCGAGATCTTCGTCCTCTTCTACATGGCCGGCGCAGCGATGGGCCTCCCGTTCTCCGGGCTGCTCTGGAACCAGTTCTACCGGCAGAGCGACGCGGCGATCGCCTCCGGCATCGCCGAACACATGCCGCGCTGGTTCGCGCCGGCGCCGGAGGGCGCGGCGTCCTACGCGGACCGCACGTTCTTCCACGCCGAGTGGCTTCCCGTCCTCGGCATCATGGTCTTCCAGTCCTTCATGTCGCAGTTGGCCAACATGGTCCTGGGCTACGGACTCTTCCGCGTCGCCAGCGACATCGAGCGGCTGCCCTTCCCCATGGCGCCGATCGGCGCCCAGGGCATCCTGGCGCTGGCCGAGGACACGGAAGCGCGCGACGACAAGGAGGCCCAGGCGTCCTGGCGCTGGCGCGTCTTCTCGATCGGCGGCGCCATCGGCCTGGCCTTCGGGTTCGTCTACCTGCTGCTCCCCGCCGTCTCGGGCGCGCTGACGGGGACCACCATCCAGATTCTGCCCATCCCCTTCTCCGACTTCACGCCCGTCACCGGCCAGTACCTGCGCGCGGTCGCGACCGGGCTCTCCTGGGACTTCGGCCACCTGATCTTCGGGATGGTGATGCCGTTCTTCGGCATGCTCGGCAGCTTCGTCGGGTTGCTGGTCACGATCGTGGCCAACCCCCTGCTCTACGACGCCGGCATCCTGCGGAGCTGGCGGTTCGGCGACGAAACGGTTCCGACGATGTTCAAGAACAACGTGGACTTCTACTTCAGCTTCCAGATCGGCATTGCCCTGGCCATCGCCGTGGCCGGTATCGTCGCCGTGATCCTCAGCATCCGGCGGGTTCGCCGCGACCGCGCCGGCGTCCGGCTGACCGACGCGACCGCCCCGCCTCGAAAGGTCGACCGCGGCGACATCCCGAACGGGGTGGTTCTCGCCGTCTACCTGCTCGTAACCCTGAGCTATATCGGCGTCTCGGCCGCGCTCCTCCGCTGGCACCACGGCGAGTGGACGCGCGGCATCCGCAATGTGATCCTCGTCCTCTTCGGGCTCGGCTTCGTCTACAGCCCGCTGATCAGCTACGTGACCGCCCGGCTCGAAGGCATGGTCGGGCAGGTCGTGGAAATCCCGTTCATCCGCGAGGCCGCCCTGATCCTCAGCGGGTACCGCGGCGTGGCCTGCTGGTTCCTTCCGATCCCGATGGCCAACTACGGCAACATGGTGGTCCAGTACCGCCAGACCGAACTGACCGGCACCCGGTTCACGAGCATCTGGAAGACCACGTTCTTCCTCTACCCCATTATCCTCATCAGCTCGATCTTCTTCATGAACTTCATCTGGAGCCTGGCCCCCGTGCCGTCCGCGGCCTATCCCTTCGCCCAGACCATCTGGCCCCTGCGCGCGGCGAACGACAGCATCATGCACTCGGCAACGCTCGGCGAGTACTCGATCTTCGAACAGGCCTTCCGCTGGCGCTACCTCGCGCTCGGCACGGTCTTCGGCGGTACGCTCTTCGGCGTCACGCGGGTGCTCGGGGCGCCGGTGACGCTGACCTACGGGCTCGTCCGCGGGCTGGGCCAGACGATGCCGCACGCGATCATCCCCCAGTTCATCGGGGCCCTGATCGGGCGCTACTACTTCCAGCGCCGGCTCGGCCTGCGCTGGCGGCAGTATATTCCGGTGGTGGCCGCGGGCTTCGGCTGCGGGATAGGGCTGATCACGACCGTGGGCGTCGGCGTGACGTTCCTGAACCGCGCGATCATTCAACTGGCGTACTAGGACGCCTCACGGGCGCCGGGACCGGGCAACCGACGGCGCCGGAACGGGAAGGCCGATGAGCGACATGCTGATTCGCGTGCGCGGCGTGCACAAGACGTTCGACCTCGGAAAGACCGTCGTGCATGCGCTGCGGGATATCAACCTCGACATCTTCCGCGGGGAGTACCTCTCGGTCATGGGGCCGTCCGGCTCCGGAAAGTCGACCCTGTTCAACATGATCGGCGCGCTCGATCGGCCCAGCGCCGGCTCGATCGGCGTCGCGGGCGTCGACCTCACGGGACTCTCGGCCCGCAAGCTCGCCCACTTCCGCGGGAACTATATCGGCTACGTGTTCCAGTCCTACAACCTGCTGCCCGCTTACGATGCGGTCATGAACGTCAGCATGCCGCTGCTTTTCAGCGGCCGGACCCCCGAGGCGGCCGCGGCGCGCGCGCGCGCGGTGCTCTCCCGCGTCGGCCTCGCCGACCGGCTGACGCACCGGCCGGACGAGATGTCCGGGGGGCAGCAGCAGCGCGTGGCCATCGCGCGCGCGCTCGCCAACGAGCCGCCGATCATCCTGGCGGACGAGCCGACCGCGAACCTCGACCTGCACACCGGCGAGGGCATCATCCACCTCCTCAAGGAGCTTTCCCGGGAACTCGGCGTGACCGTCATCACGGCGACGCACGACCACAAGATGCTCGATGTCTCGGACCGCATCCTCTGGATCGAGAACGGCGCCATCGCGCGGCTCGAGCGGCGTGCCGACGTCGACATTCAGGTGGGGACCGTGGAGTAGCCGGGGCCGTGACCCCGCGCAGCATCCTCCTGGGCCTGGCCGCGGCGGCCTTCCCGGGCGGCGCCGCCCTCTACAACGACCGCGCCCTCCGGGACACGAACCTGATCGGAAACGATCGGCCCGGCCCGGCCTCTGGCGCCCTGCGCCTGGCGACGCTCGCGATCAGCGCGGCGCCGGGGTCGGCGCATCCGCGGCCCCGCGGAGCTCGCGCACGGTCTCCAGCGCCCGCTCGCGCGCCCGCGCCCGGATCTCCGCGATCGGCGGGAGACCCAGCCGTTCCCGCGCCTCCGGATCCTCGCGTTCGGCCATGAACCGTTCCCACATCAGGCGCCCGAGCTGCGCATAGCCCGCGGCCTGGTCCGGCTCGCCCAGCGCCTCCCAGAAGAAGCTCTGGTAGAAGGCGCTCTCCACGACCACCATCGCCTCGCGCGGGGCGAAGCGCTCCATGAACTCCGCGTAGGTGCGCGCAACGAACCGATCGAGCCCGCCCAGGGTGCGCTCCGTCGGATAGCGCGCGACGAGGTCGGCGTAGAGCGCTTGCGCCTCCCGGCGGCGGTTGTACGAAAAGGCCACCATGACCGCGTCGACCAGGAAGTTATGGTGCGCCGTGCGGATACTCTCGTCGCCCGGGTGCTCCGCCAGCGCGTCCTCGTACGCCGCGCGGACCCGGTGGAGCAGGTCGGGGTTCGGCCGGAGCAGGAACACGTCCCGCTCCGCATCGGCGGTGAGCCGCCCCCGAAGGAACGCGTCCACCATGGACTGGAAGATCATCCGATCGAGCGAAAGCCGCTCGTGCCCCGGGCGCGCATACCGAAGGCCCTGGTACGCCCAGAAGATCGCGTGCGCCTGCGGCAGCCGCCAGTCCAGGGGTCCGTAGCGCTCGTCGACCTCCGCCATCGCCTCCGGCGTCATCCGGTACTCCTCGCGCAGCCGGCGCGCGCGCACGAAGTCGAGCAGCGCGGCCGCGGCCTCCGGCGCCCCGGCCAGGATCGGCGCGGCGGCCGCGGGGCGCGCCGCCGGATCGGCGATCCGCGCGCCGAACGGATCGACCCCGGCCTCGCGGAGCCGGCGGACCAGTTCCGCAACGGCCGCCTCCTCGAGCAGTTCCGTCCGGGTGCGGGGTGCGGCGGCCAGCGCCTCGAAGTCCGGCGCCGGCCCCTCGAAGAGCGCGCCCATCTCCGCCGCCCACTCGCGCTTGTACCGCCAGTGCGCCTCGTCCATGTCGCCGCCGACCTTGTGGATGAAGAGCCAGGCCAGCTCGCGGTGAAGCTGCGCACTGCCCGGGTTGTACCGCAGCCCCTCGTCGCGCAGCAGCGAAATCCCGTGCCGGACCCAGCGCCATCGGTCGCCGTGATCGTCCAGCAGCACGCTGATGTTGTAGGCCATGTTCCACGCGTGGTAGGCCCAGACCGACGCGAAGTGCGGTTGGAGCTTCGTGATCCAGTCGGCCAGCTGGACCAGTTCGAAGTACCTCCCCTCGTCCTGCAGGGTCGTCGCGCGCAGCCAGAGCAGGTCGGCCGCGATCCCGCGGAACCCGCCGAACGCCACGGTCGTGAACGCGACCAGGGGCGGCATGCTCTCGACGGGATCCACCGGGTCGAGCTGCGCCTCGCGGCGCTGGGACCGCAACGGACGGTGCATCCGGCCGGCCACGGCGAAGGCGGCCACCGCAACCCCCAACAGCAACGGCGTCGACCACCGGGCCTTCACGTCCGCCTCCACACGGCCCTGCTCACGCCGGCAATCCCAGCTCGCGCCGCCGGAGCACGGCCGCGCTGCACAGCGCCAGCAGGCCGCCGTAAACCACGACCTGGATCAGCATCTCGCGCCCGACCAGGCCCCAGGCGATCCAACGACCGGTCGCCAGGAGGTCCAGCGGGTCCGGTCCCCGCAACGGCTGGATCGCAAACGAGAGCGCCCGGAAGACCGCGGAAAGAAACCGGTTGACCACCGCCGCCGACCAGCCCGCGTCCGGTCCGGCGCCGAAGAAGACGCCCGCGCGCGCCAGCCGCTCAATGTAATCCCCGAGCAGGATCAGCAGGGCGCCGGAGACCGACGCGAACCCCGCCACGGGCAGCGAGAACAGCGTGCCGGCCGCGAGGCCGAGCGCCGTCAGGAACGCCAGCCGGGCGAAGAGCACGCCTATCGCCCGCGCGTAATTGCCGGCGAAGGCGCCCCGGTACTGCAGCAGAACCAGCCCGTCGCCCGGTTCGAAGAGCAAGGACGCCGGCACCGGATCGATGTGTTCGCAGCCGATCCGAAGCCGGCCGTCCGGGCCGAGCGCCTCGGGCGGGACGGCGATGGTGTAGACCGCGCGCGGCCGGTACTCGCCGACTGTCTCGCGCCGCTGCGTCCCGTCCGCGGCCTCGAAGGTCCATCGCAGGCGGACCGGTTCGAGGTCGAGGACGGACTTTTCGAAGCGGAACTGCAGAAGGAACGGCCGGCCGGGGGCCGGGCGGCGCGGAACCCGGAAGAGCCACGCGTTGCGACCGCCGGCCGGCACCGAGAAGGCCTGCGCGAGCATCGTGCGGCGGAGCATGCGGAAGACCTCTTCGGGCGGCCGGTCGGCCGGAAGCTCCCCGGCCGACCGGCGCCGCTCGAATTCGGCGCGGGCCGGCGCATCCACCTCCGGCGCGATGGCCGGAATCTCGGCGCGCGCGACCAGCACTTCGTCGCGCAGGCGCGCGCGGTCCGCCTCCTCGATCGCGCCCGGCCGGGTGGTCCAGTGGAGCAGGCCGAAGACCGCGAAGCCGGCCCCGCCCAGGAGAACCGCGAGCAGCGCCAGGAGACCGATCCACTTGCCCAGCCAGACCTCGAGCGCGCGGACCGGCTTGGTCGTCACCATCTGGATCTGCCGGTCGCGGACCTCCGTGGCGATTCCCGCGCAGCCCGACCAGACCATCGCCACCGCCAGCAGGACGAACGCAACCCCCAGCGCGTAGCGCAGCATGATCTGGACAAGACCGCCGATCGTGCCGTCGCCGCGGACGGTCAGCGGAAGCCCGACGACGGCCACCGCCAGCATCAGGCCGAGAATCAGCAGCACCCGCGACCGCACGGCCCCGCGGACGGTCAGCGCGGCGATGGCCAGTACCCGCCTCACGATCCGTCTCTGTCTTCCGGCCGTCCGCCGCCGACCAGGCGCTCGAGGCGGCGATCCACTTCGGCCCGATCCGCGACGCCCTCCGGCGTCGTGCCGTCCTCGCGCTGGGCCTCCGCCGGCGAGGCCAGGTAATCGGCCACGGCGCGCCCGGCCTCGGCGCCGGCCGCGGGTTCTTCCACCCGGCGCGCCTCCTCGACGACGCGCAGGAAGAAACGCTCGAGCCCCATCCGCGGGCGCGTGATCTCGGGCTCCGCGCCGGCGGCGGCGCGCGCGGCCTCAATGACCGGGCGCAACCGCGCCTCCTCGACGGCCGGGAGCGTCAGGGAGCAGCGGTCCCGCTCTTCGAGCAGGGTCTCGATGGCGCCGCTCGCGCGCAGGCGCCCGTTATAGAGAATGGCGACCCGGTCGCAGATGTCCTCCACATCCGCGAGCAGGTGTGAGGAGAGCAGCACCGTCTTGCCCCGCCGCGCCAGGGTCAGGATCAGGTCCTTCATCTGGCGGCAGCCGATCGGGTCCAGGCCCGAGGTCGGTTCGTCGAGGATGACGAGGTCCGGGTCGTTGAGCAGGGCCTGGGCGAGCCCGACGCGCCGGGCCATGCCCTTCGAGAACTCGCCGACCGGCCGGCGGCGCGCGTGGGCGAGGCCGATCATCTCCAGGAGTTCCTCGATGCGCCGACGCCGTTCGCGCGCGGTCAGATCGAACAGCCGCCCGAAGAAATCGAGCGTCTCGACCGGCGTCAGGTAGGGATAAAGGTACGACTCCTCCGGCAGGTACCCGATCCGCGCCTTCGTCCGCACCTCGCGCGGGGAGGCGCCCAGCACGCGGAGCCGGCCCCGGGTCGGATGCAGCAGGCCCAGGACCATCTTGAGCGTCGTGCTCTTGCCCGACCCGTTCGGGCCGAGCAGCCCGAAGATCTCGCCCCGGCTCACCGTGAAGGTCAACCCGTTCACGGCGCGCACCTGCGGCCGCCGCCAGAAGTCGCGGAAGACCTTGGTCAGCTCCCACGCCTCCACCAGCGGCGGCCCGTCCGCCCGGGAGGCCGCCTCGTGCTCCTGTTCGTCCGCCATGTCCACCTCGCTGTACGCCTGGTAGAAGCGACCCGGAGCTCAGTCGAGCCCCTCCATGACCTCGGGCAGGAACCGGCGGAGCGCATCGGCGACCTCCGGGTTCAAGCGCACGGCATTGCGGGCCGCGACGAGCGCCGCCGGGCGCGCCTCGTTCAACTCGAAAAAGACGGTCAGCCCGGCGGCCAGCAGGCCACGTTCGGCTTCCGGAAGCTCCGATCGCGGGAGGTAGTAGGTGATCATGTCGGCAAACACGGCGGGAGGCACGCGGTCCCAGGCGCGCGCCGCCTCCCCCACGCCGCCCGGAAGGGCCACGCGAATGCCGCTCGCGCCGGCCTGAACGACCGTCCCCCGCAGTTCGCGTTGCGCATGGGGATAGGGCTGCCGGCCCACTTCCAGGGCCAGGAAGCGCTTCAACCCGACCAGTTGATCGAGCAGCTCGCGCGCCGCGTCGCGATCGGCCCGGGCCTCGACCGTCTCGATCCCGGCCGTGCGTTCGAGGTACTGGGCCCGCGCGCGCGCGAGATCGAGTCTCCGGATGCGCGGCGCGATCGCGGCCCGGACTTCGTCCAATTCCGTGCGCTCGGCCGCCACCCGGCGCAGCCGGGCTTCCTCTTCGGCCGAACGCCGCTCGGTCTCCTGCCGCGCATCGACCGCCGCCTGCGCGCTGCGCGCCTCGCGGAGCGCCGTTTCGACCTCGGATCGAAGCCAGGCCCACTCCGGCGCATCCCGGCGGCGCTGCAGCTCCCGAATCACCCGCGCGCCCTCGCCGCGCTCGATCCGAAGGGTCAGGCGGCCGCGCACCTGCTCCCATTCGTCCAGGTGCTCCATCCGTCGGCGCGCGGCCGGCTTCAGGGCATAGGCCCACGGCGGTTCCTCTCCCGTCGCCCCGGCGTAGGCCGCCAGGCGCGCCCGTCCGTCCTCGTGCCGGCCGGCCAGCACCGCGGCCATCCCCTCGAATAAGCCCGCCAGGTCCCGGTACCACTCCGGAAGATCATCCTCCGGTGCAGGCGGAGTATAGGTCTCGCCCGCCACCAGGTGCGCCAGCGCCTGCGGGAGCGCGCCCGGGTGCGGCGTTCCGTCCGGTTGCGGATCGAACGCGAAATCCCGCAAGGCCCTGAGCCGCGTGCGCGCCGTTTCGCGCTCGCCGTCGATCCATCGGGGAACGGCATACCAGAGCGCGTACCAGGGCCGGCCGGGGTGACCCCGCTCGAGTGCGCGAACCTCGTCGACCAGGTCGCCGTCGACGACGGCGGCAGAGGCAACGCCGATCCGCTCGAGGGTCGCCCCCAGGGTGCGCCCCTCCGCTTCGGAAAAGGGTTGCAGCGGCGCGGCCTCGACGGGCGGCACGCGCTCGTCCGGCGGCATGGGCGCCGCGGGCGCCCCGATGGGCGGCGGGGTGACCGGCGCCCGCGGCGCATCCGGCTCCCAACGAAGGATCAGCCAGACCACGGTCGCCAGGCTCACCGCGAGAACGACGGCGCCGGCGACAACGGCCGGCCAGGGAATCCGACGGCGCCGGTGCCGCGGAGGCGGCGCCGCGGCGTCGGCCCGCACCCGCGCGATCGTCCGGTCGAGGTCCGCCAGCAGCGACGCGTGCGTCGGGTAGCGACGGAAGGGATCCGGCTCGAGCATGCGCCCGATCATCGCGGCCGTGGCCGGGTGGATCGACGGCCGGATGTCCTGGATGCGGATCGGCGGCTCCTTCAGCCGTGCCACCACGACATCGGTGGCCGTGCGCCCCTCGAAAGGCGGCTTGCCGCCCAGCGCGTGGTAGAGCGTTGCACCGAGGCTGTAGATATCGGACCGGTGGTCCTCCTTCTTGCGGCGGACCTTCTCGGGTGCGATGTAGTAGGGCGTGCCCCAGATCTCCCCGCGCGCGGTTGCCGCCCCCTTGAACTGCGCCAGCCCGAAATCGGCGATCTTAGGGGTGCCGGCGCGATCAAAGAGGATATTGGCCGGCTTGATATCACCGTGGACAAGGCCGATCTGGTTCGCCGCGCTGAGGCCCTCGACCACGCCGCGGGCGATCTCGAGTACGCGCAGTTCCGAAAGGTCCCGTTCCGCGGCGATCTCCTGGTCCAGCCGCCCGCCGTCCAGCAGCTCCATGACCAGGTAGGGCTGTTCGCGGGCCTGGCCCACCGTGTACACCTGCACGATGTTGCGGTGGTTGAGCTGGGCCGCCGCGCGCGCCTCGCGAAGGAAGTCCGACAGCGCATCGGAGCCCGGCTCCAGCATGCGCCGCAGCACCTTGATGGCGACCATCCGCCCGAGCGTCTCGTCGTAGGCCCGGTAGACCGAGGCCATGCCCCCGCGGCCGAGGCACTCGAGGACCAGGAAGCCGTCCAGGCGGCCCGGCACCGTCTGCGCCTTGCCGCAGGCCGGGCAGTCGACGGCGGAGAACATCGGCCGGCCTCCAACATCGAAGACCTCGCCGCACTTGCGGCAGGCCAGCCGACCGACCGGATCCGCAATACGTTCGATAATCGGCTCTTCCGCCATGACGCCTTCCGCCCCCGGAACCGCTCGTCTTGCCCGAGTCCGCACGGATTCTACGGCACGCGCGCTCCCCCCCGCAAGCGCTCCAGCGCGGCCCCGCTCGACGACATGGACTTTCCCCAGTCTTCGTTGTGCGGGGGTGATCTCCCGGGCCGCGTGGCGCGGCACGAAAACCTCACGGCTCAGCACCGTGCCACGCTGGAGCGTGGCGTTCCCAGGGGGGGGCGGCGTTGCGCCGCCGCTCGTCGTGCTCGTCCTCGTCCTCAGCGAGCGAAGCGAGCGGTCCTCGTCCTTCGAGATGCGAGGACGAGGACGAGGACGAGCACGAGCGAAGGAGACCGGGCTCCAATCGTCGACCGCTATCGTCGACCCCTATCGTCGAC
>PWTM01000333.1 GCA_003563855.1 PVC group bacterium
CGTGGCAAGCCCGTGGGGGCCGGGCGCTTCTGGGAAAACGCTGAAATGCTGAAATGGGGGCGGCGGGGGACGGGGACGACCCCCAGTTCTTCGCGGCGTCCTCCTTTCGGCCGACGACTACGCCGACGACTACGGTGGACGACGGCCCCCTTCCAGTCGTAATCCGTAGTCGTCGCCGTAGTCGTCGACCGGGAAGAAGACGCCGCAAAGAACTGGCGAAAGGCGAAAGTCCTCGCCGGCCCGGGTTGCCGGCCGGGCATCGTGATGGTACTATATGGCTTATGCCGCGCCGCGCGGCGGAGACGGGAAGGAGCGGAGGCATGAACCTGGTCCGTTTGATGTACGCGAGCCGAATGGCGAAAGGGGTGGACCCGGATGGGTTGACGCGCATCCTCGATGCGTCGAAGCGCAACAACGCGGCCCTCGGCGTAACCGGCGTGCTCTGCTATTCCCCGGCCGGCTTCCTGCAGGTGCTGGAGGGGCCGCCCGAAGCGGTCAACGAGCTTTACCGGCGCATCGTTCGGGACCGCCGGAACGAGGAGGCCACGTTGCTCGCCTACGCCGAGACTTCGCGCCGACGGTTTCCGGAGTGGTCGATGGCCTACTTTCGCGGGGACGGGATCGACCGCGCGCTTCTCCGCGGGCTTACGTCGGAGAAGGCGTTCGACCCGATGGCGATGACCGCCGCCGAGGCCCTCCGGTTTCTCACGGCCGTGGCCACGGAGCGGCGCCGGTTCCTGCAGCAGTCGGCTGGCGACGAATGAGCGGACTGGAGGAGGAAAGCCAGCCGCCGCGGCTCTACCTCTGGTTCGACACGGAGTTCACGTCGCTGGACCTCGAGAAGGCGGCGCTGCTCCAGGTCGCGCTGGTGCCCACGGACACGCGGCTGCGTCGCCTGCTGCCCGCGGAGGCCGATGTCCGGCTCGCGGTGCGGCTGGACCCGGCCCATCCGGTCAGCCCATGGGCGGAGGAGAACCTGCCTGGGCTGCTCGCCGTCTGCCGCTCGGAGCGGGCGGCGCCAGTGGCCGAGGTGGATGCCCGCCTCGAGGACTGCGCGCGCCGGGCGGCGCAGGCGGCCGGCGCCACGGAGGCGGCGCCGCCGATCCTGGCCGGGAACAGCGTGCATGCCGACCGCTGGCTGGCGCGGCGCCTGCTGCCGCGCTTCCATGCGCAACTCCACTACCGGCTGCTCGATGTGACCTCGTTCAAGCTCGCCTGGCTCGCGCGCGGCGAGGCCGCGTTCGCCAAGGACGATCCGGCCTCGGTCCGCGCCTGGTTCCCGGAGGCGCGGATCGAGGGCGAGGCGGGACTCCACGACGCCTATTTCGACGCGCAGGCCTCGATCGCCGAAATGGCCTACTACCGGGCGCGCCTGCTTCGACCGGAAACGGAGACGGGCGGGGCCTAGCGCGCGCGGGGAAGCGGTCGTGAGCATCGGGGCAGTTCTGGTTCTCATCCTGCTGGGCGGCTGGGCTTCCCGTGGGCGGTGGCCGGGCTTTCCGCGTTCCTGCTGGCCGCCGTCTCCCCGGCCGTGGTGGTGCCCGCGATGCTGCGGCTGAAGGACCAGGGGTATGGCCACCGAAACGACGTCCCGACGGTGGTCCTGGCGGGCGCCGCATCGCGAGATAGAAGCTTCCCTGATCAGGCGCGCGTCGGCGGGGTGGCGCCCGGGATAACCGGGGCATCGAGACGGATGTCCCGTAGATGGCCGACTTGAATCCCCTTGCCGGTTTCGTACGGTTCGTCCACCGGGGCAACGAGCCAGGCGGCCTCGGGCTGAAGATCCTCCACCAACTGGTGGAACCCGCGTGACGGCGCCGGGGCCTTGGTCAGCTTGCACTCGATCAAGACACGGCTTCTTCCACGTTCGAGGACAAGGTCGGCCTCGGCGCCGTTGGACGTGCGTAGAAAGAGCGTGGACTTCCCGGACTGCCGGGCGCCGAGAATCGCGACCACCGGCGCCCGCTTCAGCGCCGCCGCCACCTCCTTCTCGGCGCAACGGGGTATATATCCATGCATATTCATAAATCGTCTTTCCGAATTGCATGGATAGAATAGCCGCCGCCTGGCGCGTAGTGAAGCCAGACGGGCGTGTGGGCTTTCCCGAGTTTTCGGCGTGCGGGCTACGTAGGGCGACCTTCCGCACCACGCAGGGCCGCTCCCGGGGCGGGAGAGCCGATGACTTCACAAGCGTACTGTGCCGCCCGGGGGGGAATGGGGAATCGAGCAAAGGGGCGAGAACGCAGGGAGGAGCGTGTCCCGGGGGGCATGGTCGGGTAAGGGTGGTCGGGTAAGAGTATACGGGTAAGAGTATGCGGTTAAGGGGGGATCGGGTAAGGGTATTCGGGTGTCATTTGCTGGTTACCGCCTTAGAAAGCGCCGCAAGCATGGCCGCCACGCGACGAAGCAATTCACGGCCCTCGGCAGCGTTCCCAGCCTGATCGAAACCGATACTACCGGCAAGATCAAGAAGTGCCGACGACTGTATGGTGGCCCTGTAGGCCGTCTGGTAGAACCTCGATTGATCCGC
>PWTM01000201.1 GCA_003563855.1 PVC group bacterium
CGGAGGAGGGCGTCTCCTTCTCGCGCGCTTTCTGCCAGAACACCGTCTGCACGCCGAGCCGGTGCAGCTTCATGACCGGCTGGTACCCGCACGTGCGCGGGCACCGGACGATGTTCCACATGCTGCACCCCGAGCGCGGCGAGCCGAACCTGCTGAAGACTCTCAGGGACGCGGGCTACTTCGTCTGGTGGGGCGGCAAGAACGACCTGGTCCCGGGCCAGTCCGGGGATTCGCCCTATTGCGACGTTCGGTTCCGGCCGACGGCGGCGGACTTCGCGCGCTGGGGCGTGACGCCGCGGCCCGGCAGCCATGCCGAAACCGACTGGCGCGGGCCGCCGGACGGGGACAACTTCTTCAGCTTCTACCGCGGCCGACTCGACGCGGCCGGGGAGCCGTTCTACGGGGACTCCGACTGGGCCGTGGTCATGGGCGCCATCGAGTTCCTCCGGGCGTACGAGGGCGACCGGCCGCTCTGCCTCTACCTGCCGCTGCACTATCCGCACCCGCCGTACGCCGTCGAGGAGCCCTGGTTCAGCGCGATCGACCGCGGCCGGCTTCCGCCGCGCGCCCGGCTCGCGCCCGACGCCGGCAAGGCGTCGATTCTCTACGGCATCCGGGAGAACCAGGGGTTGCAGGGCTGGACCGAGGACCGATGGACGGAGCTCCGGGCCACGTATGTGGGGATGTGTGCGCGGGTCGACCACCAGTTCGGACTCCTGCGCGGGGCGCTGCGCGAGACCGGGCGCTACGACGAGACCGCCGTCTTCGTCTTCGCCGACCACGGCGACTACACGGGCGACTTCGGGATCGTCGAGAAGACGCAGAACACGATGGAGGATCCGCTGACCCGGGTGCCGTTCCTCGTCAAGCCGCCGGCATCGGTGGCGGTCCGCCCCCGGGTCTGCCCGGCGCTCGTCGAGCTGGTCGACTTCGCGGCGACGGTCTACGACCTGGCGGGGATCGAGCCGGGCTACGATCATTTCGGGCGCAGCCTCCGGCCCCTGCTCGAGGGCGCGACGGAGAGTCACCGGGACGCGGTCTTCTGCGAGGGCGGCCGGCGAAAGGGCGAGCCGCAGGCGATGGAGGTGGAGAGCCAATCCGCGCACGGTCCCGACGGGTTGTACGCGCCGCGCCTCCGGCTGCAGGCGACCGACGAGGGGCCGTACCACACCAAGGCGGCCATGTGCCGGACGGCGACGCACAAGTACGTGCGGCGGCTCTACGAGCGCGACGAGCTCTACGACCTCGCGGCCGACCCGCGCGAGGAGGTCAACCGCATCGACGACCCGGCGCTGCGCGGCGTCCGCGAGGAACTCCGCGAACGGCTCCTGCGCTGGTACATGGAAACCTGCGACATCGTCCCCCGCGAGAGCGACAGGCGGTAGGGGGGGGAGTTGGCAGTGGGCAGTTGGCAGTGGGCAGTGCTGCGCTTTCTCTTCCCCGCGATCCTGTAGCCGCGGGCGATGACCGCGGCCGGAAGGGCGGGGATCGCGGGTGAGAGAAAGGCCGCGATCGACGCTCGCGGCTACAGATCGGCAGGCTGATCGAAATCGACGAAGCCTTGATGGGGCCAATCCTTCCAGCACTTCACCAGCTCCGCGCGCACGGGATTGTCCCGCACATAGGCCCATTTTTCCGCGTAAGACTCCTCGCTGCGAAGGATGTGATCGAAGAACCCCCGCTGCCAGACCGGAGACGCCAGTCCGAGGGACCTGCACAGCGCCTTCGCCGTCCATTCCTTCCATTGTCGGAGGAAGCCTGAGAGGTCACGCCGTGTGCCATTCGGGCGCTCCGCGCAGAAGAAGTGAACGTGATCCGGCATGACCACGTAGCGCCCGACAAGCCAGCCGTGCCGCGCGGAGGCGTTCTCCCATTCCGCCCGCAGCAACCTCGTTGCACGCGCGTCCGCCAGGACCGTGCGCCGCTGCCGAACGCAGACCGTGATGAAGAAGACCGGATTCGGAACGGTGATCCGGTCGAGACGCCGCAGCCGCCGATGAAGAGGCCCGCCGTTCATGCGCGCATTCTACCTCCACACCCCCCGCGATCAACGCTCGATATCCTGGCCTGTCCCTCGTCGTCTCTTCCCCGTGGTCCTGCCGCGATCACCGCTCGCGGCTACAGGTGCTGCGCTTTCTCTTCGCCGCGATCCTGTAGCCGCGGGCGATGACCGCGGCCGGAAGGCGGGGATCGCGGGTGGGAGAAATGCCGCGATCACCGCTCGCGGCTACAGCGCTGCGCTTTCTCTTCCCCGCGATCCTGTCGATGACGCAGGGGGTTGAGATGCCCGTCCGTTGGGGCTAGGGTGACGTCGCGAGCGCGGCGCGGTTCGGACTGTTCCGGGCGGACACAGGCCTTCGCGGCGCCTGGATTCTCTGAGCGACCTTTGCGGGGGGAGAGCCTGTGGACACAGACACGGACACACGATTCGACGGCCAGAAGGCCTTTCAACACCTCAAGGTCCTGACGGATGAGATCGGACCGCGGCACGGGAGTTCCCGGAATGAAGCCAGGGCGGCGAAG
>PWTM01000267.1 GCA_003563855.1 PVC group bacterium
CCCCGCCCCCGCGTCCCCCCCCCCGCCCCGGCCGACCGCTCCTCCTGGCGCTGCTCCTCCTGGCGCCCCTGCTGCCGGCTTGCCGCTCGACCCGGCCCGCCGGGCCGGCGGCCGGCGCCGACCCGGTCCCGGCGGCCGAGGCCGGGGAACCCCGGTTCGGCGCAGGCGCCGTGGCCCGGCCCGGACTCAGCCTGCGCGTCGTGGTTGACGTCGCCGGCCGCAACGAAGTCGACGAGACCTCGCTGCGCATCTCCGAGCAGGGTCGCATCCGGCTTCCGCTGCTGGGCCATGTCGAGGTCGCGGGGCAGACCCTGGCCGAGCTCGGCACGATGCTGGCCGAGCAGTACGGCGAGTTCTTCGTGGACCCGCGCGTGACCGTCGATTTCGCCGCGGCGATGGCGGACCAGACCGCCCCCTGGGGCGCGGTCCGGGTCCTGGGCCGCGTCGGAAAGCCGGGTCCCGTCGCGCTTCCGCCCACCCGCGAGATGACCGTCAGCAACGCGATCCAGGCGGCGGGCGGCCTCGCCTCCAGCGCGCGGCAGCGCTCGATCCGTGTCACGCGCCCGAACCCGGACGGCAGCGAATCGGTCTTCCGGGTGAACATGCGCGCCGTCGGCCGCCGCGGCCGCGCAGAGGAGGATCTGCTCCTTCGCGACGGCGATATCGTCTACGTGCCCGAACGGCTGTTCTGAAAGATCAGCCTAACCCCTATGCCCAAAATGCAAGAAACCCTTACCCTAGAAACGGCAGAAACATGATCTCTTTTCCGCCCCCGCTGGGGTTGACCTCTATGCCGGCCTGCAGCATGCTGTTACCCGTTAGTTCTGTTCGGCACGGATTCCGCGTGGACCGCGAAACGGGCGAGACAGGAACGCGAGGGGACATGAGTATGAAGAAGATCTTTCCGGCACTGATCGTCGTGTTGCTCGCTTGGGTCGGCCCCGCGGATGGGGCGAACCTGCTGCTCAACGGAGGGTTCGAAGATGGGTTCGATTCGTGGGATGTTTTCGAACCCCCCGCGGCGGAGCGCTACATCATCAACACGGACGAGGACTTCGTCAGGAATGGCAGTCAGTCCCTGAAGTTCGATTCGGACGGGGTGCCGGCACGGGTCCACTTCGACGTCACAACCCTGGCCGCGGGCACCCCGGGCGTCGAGTATATCGCCGAGGCCTGGTACTACCTCCCCGAGACGCTACTGATTCCGGATACCTTGTGGGATAACGAAGCCCTCGGGATCGTCATGCAGTTTCTCAACTGGGACGGCTCGTCGTGGAGCGTGCTTGGCGATCCCATCCAGACCTTCGAGTACGGACCCGGACCCGAAGGGAGCGGGCTTGGCGACGAAACCACCGTCGGCGAATGGGCATTGCTGTCCGTTTCCGGAACCGCCCCGGCCGGGACCAACTGGGTCCAGGTCGGACTCCAGGCCACAGGCATCGGCAGTGTCTTCTACTACGACGACGTGAGCCTCATCCCGGAACCCGGCGCCGCCGTCCTGCTGCTGGGCGCGGCCGCGGGGATCGGCTTCTGGCGGCGCCGGCGTGCCCGCAACCGGATCGCGAGCTGACCGGAGAACCGGCCGATACCATTTCTCGAGACCAAGGGGGATAGCCCGATGACATCCAGATACACGGCCATAGCGGTACTGCTGGCGATCACGCTCACGGCCTCGGCCGCGCCGCGCCCCTCGCAGATACGCCAGGTGACGAACGATCCCGCCCGGGTCGCGGACCTGCGCCGCGCCTCGTCCGATACGCGCGAGTTCGCGCAATCGGTCGCCCAGGCCCTCTGGCTGGTCGCCGCCGGGGACGAGGCCGAGCCCGCGCGACGCGCGCGCATGGCCGGGATCGTCGCGGCCGCGATCGCCGCCGCCGGCGAGGATGCGCCGGCCTTCGCCACCCTGCTGGCCGAACGGGTCAGCGCCGAGATGCTGCCCGTCGTGACCGCCGCCGCGGTGCTGGTCGCCGGCAACCGCTCGCCCGAGATGCTCGAGGCCCTGATCCTCGGCGCCGGCGGCTCCCAGCAGGTGCGCGAAGCCCTGACCGGCGCCGCCCGCCGGCCGGCCGCCGTGCTCGGCCGCGGCACGCTGCTTGCGCTCCGCCCGACGGGTTCCGGCGACGAGCCGGAGCCGGTGTCGCTCTCCGATTCCGGCACGACGTCGACCACCGACACCGGGGAGTCCGATCCGGCCCCGGTCGCGACCGGTGACCCCCTGCCGCCTCCGCCGCGCCCGTCCCAGATCCCCCCGCGGCCGCCCGCCATCCCGTACCGGGGCCAGTAGGGGCGGTCGGCCGTTGGCAGTTGGCGGTTTGGGGTTGGCTTTGCTTTCAGTCCGCACCGGCGTCGCTGGCTTATCGTCCTGAGAGGTTGCGACCACGCAGTGGTCGCAACGCAGAGGGGAAAGGCGCCCTCTCCGTTGCGACCACTGCGTGGTCGCAACCGCCCCCTGTCCCCTGTCCCCTGTCCCCTGTCCGCTGTCCGCACTGCCAACCGCCAACTGCCAACTGCCAACC
>PWTM01000080.1 GCA_003563855.1 PVC group bacterium
GCTCGCGGCCGGGAGGGCGGCGGCCGCCGGCTGCTCGACGCAGCCGGCGAGGGCCGCGAGCGCGGCGCGGACCGCCGCCTCGTCGCGCGCCTGCGTCGCCGTCTCCAGGCCGCGCAGGCCCTCCTCGAAGGCCGCGCGGCTCTCGGGCGTGTGCCCGCCGTTCCGGCGCAGGACGTTCAGCTTCGGCACCCCGGTCGGGGCGAGGTTCTCGTCCTGGGCGACCAGCTCTTCGCTCAGCTTCTCGCCCGGACGCAGGCCCGTGTATTCGATCTCGATGTCCTGGTGCGGGCGCAGGCCGGAGAGCCGGATCAGGTTCTCGGCCAGGTCCCGGATGCGGATCTGCTCGCCCATCTCCAGCACGAAGACGTCCCCGTCCTCCCCCATCGCGCCCGCCTGCAGCACCAGCTCGACCGCCTCCGGGATGGTCATGAAGAAGCGTTCCATCTCCGGGTGCGTCACGGTCACCGGTCCGCCCGCGGCGATCTGTCGACGGAAGATCGGAATCACGCTGCCGTTGCTCCCCAGCACGTTCCCGAACCGCACGGCCACGAACCGCGTCGCGCCGCCGTTCTGGTGCGCGACGATGCGCTCGGCGACCCGCTTCGTCGCGCCCATGACGTTGCAGGGCCGCACCGCCTTGTCGGTCGAGATCAGGACGAACTTGCGCGTGCCGTGCCGCGCGGCCGCCTGCGCGAGCGTCTGCGTGCCGAAGACGTTGTTCGTCACCGCCTCGAGCGGGTGCGCCTGCATCAGCGGCACGTGCTTGTAGGCCGCCGCGTGGAAGACCCGCTGCGGACGGTGGCGCGCGAAGAGCGCATCGACCGCCTGGCGGTCCCGCATGTCGGCGATGACCGCGACGCGGTCGACGTCCGGGAAGATCCGCTCGATCTCGCGGTCGATCTCGAAGAGCGCGCTCTCGGCCATGTCCATCAGCACCAGCCGCCGCGGCCGGTGCGCGGCGACCTGGCGGGCGATCTCCGAGCCGATCGAGCCCGCGGCGCCGGTGATCAGGACGCATTCCCGCGAGAGCTCCCAGCCGACCGCCGAGCGGTCGAGCTCGATCGCATCGCGGCCGAGCAGGTCCTCGAGCTGCACCTCGCGGATCGGCTCGAGGTGGAGCTGGCCGGTGACCAGGTCCGCGATCGCGGGCAGGATGCGGAACCGGACCTCCAGCCCCTCGCAGCTCTCGACCAGCTCGCGGAGCACGCGCTTGGAGACCGAGGGCATCGCGATCAGCACCTCGTCCACCTGGAGCGCGCGGATGCGGTCGGGCGCGTCGGCGAGCGTCCCGAGCACGCGCCGGCCATGCACCATCAGGCCCTGCTTGTGTGGATCGTCGTCGAGGAAGCCGAGGACGGCGCCCGCATGGCCGGGGGTCGTTCGCAGGACCCGCAGCGCCTCCGCCCCGGCGTCGCCCGCGCCCGCGATCAGCAGCGTGCGGCCTTCCGCGCAGAGTCCGCGCCGGGTCTCCAGCCAGTGGCGCAGCATCCGGATCGACATGCGCTTCCCGCCCATGAGGAGGATGCCGAGGAGCCAGTCGAGGATGAAGACCGAGCGCGGGATGCCGCGCAGGTGGTAGGTGAAGGCCGTGGCCGCGATGAGCACAACCGTCCCGAGGGTGTAGGCCTTGATGATGCGCAGCAGGTCGTCCATCCCGGCATAGCGCCAGAGTCCGCAATGCAGGCGGAAGGCCATGGCGAAGCCGAGCCGGATGGCGATGGCGAAGGGGAGCAGGCGGAGGATGGCTTCCCAGGAGGCGAGGCTGAGCCGGCCGTCGAAGCGGATCAGGAACGCGAGGAGGACCGTCACCGCGGCGAGCACGACCTGCATCAGCAGCGCCAGCGTGCGCCGGAACCGGATGGCGCACTTCATGATCCCCGAATCCGCCACGAAACCGCCTCCTCCTCTCCGGCCTGCCCGGGACCGAACGCGCTGCGCACTACGTCGCAGCGGGCTCGAACGTTACCGCGGGACCGGTTTTCGCCGCAATCGGGGTGATGCGGGATCTGGTATAGGGGAAAGCATTACGAGGGGGAGGGGCAGTTGGCAGTGGGCGGTGGGGACAGGGGACAGGGGACAGGGGACAGGAGACAGGAGACAGGAGACAGGGGGCAGTCGGAGTTGCGACCACGCAGTGGTCGCAACGGAGAGCGGGGCGACGAGAGCGGTCTACGATGGCCTTCGGTCTTTCCTTTGTCTATTCGCTCTCTGGCGGTTGCGCGCGGGTTTGGAGTGCGGCGACCTGGCGCCGCTTTCATTCGCGCGACCTGGCGCGCGGGTTGTCCTATCGAGAGCGCCGCATTCCCCGGAGCGCCGAGCCAGGGCTCGGCAATCAAAGCGGCGCCAGGTCGCCGCACTCCAAACCTGACCGCGACGGCGAGCCGCCGTAGGGCGCCGCGGACGCGGCGCGGGCCAGGGGGGACAAGGGACAGGGGAGGGAGGAGGAACCACAGAATACGCAGAATACGCAGAATGGGGTGGGAATGGGGCGAGGTGGAGGGAAC
>PWTM01000353.1 GCA_003563855.1 PVC group bacterium
CCTACTTCGGTTCGCCGACCTTCGGCATCCCCGGGGCCGGCGGTCCCGGCACCGACAACGCCGTCGGCTTCGACGGCAGCAACGATTACGTGACCATACCCGGCGCCTCTGGCCTCGGCCAGCTCCTGGCCAATGTCACCTTCGAGACGGTGTTCCGCACCGAGACTGACGCCAACTCGGTGGTGTTCGGCACTTGGAATTCCGGCACCAATATGGCCGTGAATCTCGAGCTGAACCGGGGTTTGGCCGGCTTTCACCGATTCTTCCTGCGGAATAACTCGGGTCACACGCTGATCGGGGAGTTTGAAAACAGCGATCTGATCAATGGCGACTACCACCATCTGATGCTGGCCGTGGACATGTCCCAGGAAAGAGCCGACCGGATCAAGGTGTATCTGAATGGCCAGGCGCATGCCGTCACGATGAGTTCGCAAACCACCGCATGGCTTGGCGATGATATGGATAATCTCAATCTGGGTGACTTCGCATTCGACTTCACCGTCGGCGCTCGAAACCTGCGCGGCACCCTCGACCGGCGCCTCGACGGCGTGATCGACGAGTTCGCGATCTACGACACGACGTTTACCGCGGCGGATGCGGCCGCCCACTTTGCGGCCATCCCCGAGCCGGGCACGCTGGCAATGATGGGCCTGATGGGCGCGACGCTGCTCATCCGCCGCCGGCTCCAGAAGAAGTGATCCAGCCCCGTCGACCGGTGCTCGGGAACCGGGTACGCGGTCGGCGATGATCGGACGGCCGTTGCGTGGCGTTCGCGCGGGCGATCGCCACCGCGGCCGGGAGGAAACGGAACGAAGCCGAAAGGAGCACGGAGATGAAGGCACTGAAAATCAACGTTGTCGCGCTGGCCGCGGGGGTCCTCGGGTTGGCGCTGCCGGCGGGCGCCGCGCTGCCGGCCTACGAGACCCTGGTTCTCCGCGCGGAACCCTATTCGTTCCATCGCTTCGATGAAACCGAAGGCCCCACGGCGACCGACACCTCGGAAAACGACCGCGAGGGCACCTACGTCGGTTCGCCAACCTTCGGCATCCCCGGGGCCGGCGGTGCCGGCACCGACAACGCCGTCGGCTTCGACGGCAGCAGCGACTACATGACCTTCGATGCGGCCACGCTTGGACCGCTCCTGGCCAATGTCACCTTCGAGACGGTCTTCCGCACCGAGACTGTCGACCAATCGGTCCTGTTCGGCACCTGGAATACCGGCTTCACTATGGCCGTGAACTTCGAGCTGAACCGGGATGTGGCCGGCTTTCACCAGTTCTTCATGCGGAATAACTCGGGTCACACCCTGATCGGAACTTTCGAAAACAGTGATCTGATCAATGGCGATTACCACCATCTGATGGTGACCGTGGATGTGTCCCAGGAACGAGCCGACCGCATCATGGTGTATCTGAATGGGGAGGCGCAGGAAGTCACGGTGTCTTCGCAAACAAGCACATGGATTGGCGATGATATGGAGAATCTCAATCTGCAGGACTTCGGTTTCCCTCTCGCCGTCGGCGCGCGGGGCCTGCGTGGTAATTTCGACCGGCACCTCGACGGCGTGATCGACGAGTTCGCGATCTACGACACGACGCTGACCGCGGCGGATGCGGCCGCCCACTTTGCGGCCATCACATCGGGGCGGGCGCTGCTGCAGTCCAGCGGCGGCGTGGGGGGGCCTTTCGAGCCCGACCACGCGGTCAAGCGGCTGGAGAACACGCACGCGACCGAGGATATGAGCTGGAGCGCAAGTATCGACTACGCGGGCGATACCGGTCTCGATTGGCTGCGGCTTTCGGATACGTCCGGCCATCTTGCGCCGGGAGCGTTCTACGATCTGCGGATCGAGCTGAGCGAGGCGGCCGGGCAGCTTTCGTTCGGCACGCACCTGGCCGGAATCGTACTCACGACAACCGTCGGCGGTGAAACCGAAACCCGATCGGAAGGCGTCGTTCTCACGGTCGTCCCATCGTTCCCGATCCCCTACAGCCAGGACTTCGAGGCGGCCGAAACCGACGCCTCGCCTTCCGTCCTGGGCTGGCAGCCCGGCGCCTCGGACAACTCCCGCATCGTCGCGCTGACCTACGCCTACGACGGCACGCTCCCCATGCCGGAAAGCGACCACAGCCGGGTGCTGCGGCTGGACACCGGGGGTCTTCCCCTGTCGCTGGCGGTCAACATGCAGCCCGCCCAGTTCCCGCGCGTCTACCTGGACACCATGGTCGCCTTCACACCGAGCTTCTACCTCCCCGGCGAGGAGGAAGACTTCAAGCTCGATGTGTTCATGAACCTGGAGGGCCACCTCGTCCTGGCGCACGGCGGGGCCGACGGCGTGGGGAGCACGTTGACCGTGCTTTCCGAGGATCTGGAGGAGGAGCGGTGGTACCGGCTGACGATCCTCGTCGATTTCGACGCCGTCGAAGGGCATCCCTTCTTCCGGGTCGCCTTGGACCAGGACATCCTCGGCGCCGACGAGGCGGGCTTTCCGGCCCCCACC
>PWTM01000051.1 GCA_003563855.1 PVC group bacterium
ACACACACACGCACACACGCACACACCGAAAACTGGGGAAAGTCCACCGCCGGCGACCGCCACCGCCGGCGACCGTTGACATCCGCTTCGGAATCTGGTTCCCTTCCCCGGCGCCGCGCACCGCGTGGGGGTATAGCTCAGTTGGGAGAGCGTCTGAATGGCATTCAGAAGGTCAGGGGTTCGACTCCCCTTACCTCCACCAGCGCCGCTGTCGGCAGCGCCTTCGTGCCCCGTGTGCTTCGGGGCGGCCACGGCGGGGGCGGCGCGTACAGTACGCAGAAGGCCGCCCAAACGTCCGATGCTTTTCGGTCGCCCCTGTGACCGGCAGCGGGAGGGACAGCGAAGCGACGACGCGGCGCCGCCGGGCGCATAACGTGGGCTCGGACCTGAGCATGAAGAAGGCCTCTCCATTTCTGCTGGTGATGCTCTCCGGGTTCACGGCCCTGATCTTCCAGCTCCTCTGGATGCGGCAGCTCGGGCTGCTCTTCGGGAATACGGCCCACGCAGCCGCCATGACCCTGGCGCTGTTCTTCGCCGGACTTGCCCTCGGAAGCTGGGCCTGGGGACGCGCGTCCGCAACCGCCCGCAATCCCCTGCGGGGGTTCGCCGGGCTGCAGGTCGGGATTGCCGTCACCGCGCTCTTCTACTTTGCCATCTTCGTGCTCTTCCGCGCCATCTACCCCGCCGTGTATCAGCGGATCGGATCCCCCGCACTCCTCTTCGCCGTCAAAGTCCTGCTGGCCGGTCTGCTCATCGTGCCTCCCGCATTCTTCATGGGGGGCACGGTACCCATGGTCGTCCAGGCCCGGATCCGCCGCCGCGATACCTTCGGCGCCCGCGCGGCCGGGCTCTATGCGGCCAATATCGTCGGAGCGGCCCTGGGCGCCCTGGCCACCGGCTTCTTCTTCGTGAGGAGGCTGGGCTTCACCTGGACGGCCATCCTCGCGATCCTGACGGCCGCGGGCACCGCCGCAGCCGCGTTCTTCCTTGCGCGTGGACAGGGCGATCGAACGGAGCCCCTGCCGACGGGGTTCCGGGAACCGCCCGCGCCGCGCAGCCCTCTCGCCGTATTCCCCCTCTATGCCGTGTGCTTCGTTTCGGGATTCGGCTTTCTTGCCCTCGAAGTGCTGTGGACCCACCTGATGGCCCAGGTTCACACCAACTCGGTCTACAGCTTCGCGATCGTGCTCGTCATTGTTCTGCTCGCGCTGGGACTGGGGGCGGCCGCCGCCTCCCGCCTCGCGCGCCTGCGTGTGCACCCGACACGGTTGCTCGCCACCCTGCTGATGGCCGGGGGCGCCGCCGTCACCGTATCCCCTTTCCTGTTCATGAGGGTCACGGACGGATTCCAGATGCTGGATACGGGGGTCTCCTTCCAAGCGTTCACGCTGGACCTGCTGGGCCGGGGAGCGATAGCGCTCGGGCTCCCCGCCTTCTTCCTGGCCCTGATCTTCCCCTCGACGCTCAAGGCCGCGCAATCGCATGCGTCGCAGCCCGGAGAGACGCTCGGCCGACTGGCCGCCATCGATACGGTAGGATCGATTCTCGGCGCCCTGCTCTGCGGATTCGTGTTCCTGGAGCGCCTGGGGACCTGGCGGACGATGCAATGGATGGCCGCGCTCTACCTGGGCGCGGGCCTGCTGCTGACCCTCGGCTTGAACCGAAAGACCATTCCCCTTCGCGCCGCCGGCGTTCTCCTCCTGGCGCTGCTCTTCACGGGGCTGAGCCCCGTCGGCCTGCGGGCGACCGGCTGGGATCCGGCCCGACCCCCGGCGCAGGTTCTGGACGTCTGGGAAACGAGCCACGGCACCGTTTCCGTGATCCTTGACGCCGACAGCGGATACGTCATCACGCTGAACTCCAACTACTGGCTGGGATCGACCGGCGCCACGCCCGAGCAGCACTTTCAAGGGAAGATTCCGCTTCTCGTCTACCCCGACACGCGCAGCCTCTTCTTCCTGGGGATGGGCACCGGCATCAGCGTGGGCGGGGCGCTCGACCCGAGGTTCGAACCGCTCGAACGCATCGTCGTCTGCGAGCTCATCCCCAAGGTGGTCACGGCCGCCAGAAAATACATGACGGGGGACCTGCCGATTCCGGGGATCGGGCGCGTGGATCTGACGCGCGGACTCTTTCGAGATCCGCGCGTGGAGATCGTCGTGGAAGACGGCCGGCATTTCCTGATGGCCAGCGGACAGACGTTCGACATGATCAATGGCGACCTGTTCCTGCCGTACGAAAGGGGAGCGGGAAGCCTTTACAGCCGCGAGCACTTCCAGAACGCCAGGGCCAGTCTGACCCCGGACGGCGTGTTTGTCCAATGGCTACCCATGTACCAGCTCACGGAATTCGAGTTCGGGGTCATCGCGCGAACGATGATCGAGGTGTTCGACCAGGTCACCCTCTGGCGAAACCACTTCCTCCCCGGAAAGGAGGTCGTTGCGTTGATCGGGCACCCGACGAACGCCCCGCTGCCGCCCGTCGCCACGGAATCGCTCGCCGCCCGCATGGCCGATGTGGCGGGAATGGACCCGCTGCGGATCCGCCAGTTGGACCTGGCGTACGACGAGGAGACCGTGCTCGTCTTCTACGCTGGAAACCTCACCGTTGCGGCCGACCTCTTCCGGCACTACCCGCTCAACACGGACAGCCGGCCCGTGATCGAGTACGCGGCGCCGGTCACGATTACGGAGAGCGTCGACGGGTTCGCTCCCACCCTGGTCGGACCGCGCTTCGTGGCGTTGGTCGACCGCATCCTCCAGCACAGCCCGCCGGAAACCGACCCCATGCTCTCGCAGCGGTCGGCCGCCAACCGGCGACTCGTGAGGGCCGGGGCGGAACTCCACCGTTTCTGGCTGGCCCGGGCCATGAACCGGCCCCGACAGGCCGCGGATGCCTGGCAGAAGTTCTCACTCGAATGGACCAATCGATGAGCACCCGCATGCCTCCAGGACGCAAACTCACGGTCCTCGCCGTCGGCGCCGTCGGATGCCTGTTCATCTGGCTGGCCGCCCCCTACAACAACTTCCTGCTGAGCAACTCGTTCATCTCGGACGACTTCATTCCGGAAGCCGCCGTGATCTTCTGCCTGCTGGTGGTGCTCGGCCTCAACCCCATCCTGCATGTGCTCCGCCCGGCGTACGTCCTGACCCGCCGCCAGATCGCCCTGCTCTTCGCCATCCTTCTCATGGCCGCCGTGGTCCCGAGCCAGGGGCTGCTGCGGATGCTCCCCTGGTCACTGGCCCGCACCACGCAACAGATCAACCTTTCGCCAAGACTCGCGGCCGCCGTCGAATCGGCCGGCCTCCCGCAGGCCCTGTTCCCGGAAGAGGTCGGCGTCGATCTCGATACCCCGGTCAGCGACCAGTTTCTCGCCGAGCTGGACGAGAATGCAACGATTCCCTGGCGCGCCTGGCTGCGCCTGGCGCCGGTGTATGGGTTCTTCGTGCTGGCCTGCTGGCTGCTGATGATCGGGGTCGGCTTGATCCTGCTTCCGGAATGGAGAGAGAGGGAGCGCCTGCCGTTCCCGCTGCTGAACGTCTATCGCACCATTTTCCCGGATCCCGAGGCCGGCACGCTGATCCCGCCCATCTTTCGCCATCGCGTCTTCTGGCTCGGCGCGGGCACGGTTATCGCGATTTATGCACTGATCGGACTCAACCATCACACCCATGGCCGCGTCCCCGAGTTTCCCATCGGCTGGCGACTCTCGCCCCTTTTCACCGAGCCTCCCTGGCGCTTTCTTTCGACGAGCATCACGAACGTCAACAAGCTCTACTTCTCGCTCATAGGGATCGCGTTCTTCATGCCCAATCGCATCGGATTCTCGATCTGGTTCACGACCATCGCCTACGCGGTCTACGTCATGCTTGGCCGATCCTACGTCCCCGGCTTCTACACCGGCATCGTCACGGACCACCGGAATGGCGCCATGATCGCGGTCTTCCTGGTGGTGATGTTTCTCAGCCGGCGGCACTGGTTGCATGTGGGCCGGCTCCTGTTCCGCCGCGCAACCTCGGATCCCGACCGATTGCTGAAGGCGGCCGGATGGATGCTCATCGCGGGCGCCTGCGGCATGTACGCCTGGCTGCGCTGGACCGGCGTGCCGCATGTCTGGGCGGGCGTTTTCGTGCTCCTCGGCTTCATGGTGAGCATTCTGATTGCGCGGATCGTGGCCGAATCGGGCATGCCCTTCGTGCGGATCTTCGGCCTGGAACCCATCTACTTCATGGCCATGGTGCCCGCGCAATGGGTGACCGGGGCGGCCATCTATATCGGCGGGTTCATCAGCATGCTTTTCCCGCTGGGTTCGCGGATCAGCGCCGCCGTCATGGTCTCGCACGCCGCCAGTGTGGACGAGGAAGCCACGCCGCGCCGGCAGCTCAGGCTGGGATACCTGATGATCGCCATCCTCGTGGTCGGGTTCCTCGTCGGGGGCGCCATTCACCTGCACCTGGCCTACACGCAAGGGGAAACGATCGATGGCGCCCATACCCCGCTGAACGTATGGGGCACCAACGTCATGGCGGGGTCACAGCGCCATCTGATGAACTGGTCGGATGGGTCCTGGATCCCCCCGAGCCGACGCCCCGGAGGCATCCTCTTCGGCATACTCCTGGCCGGAGGACTCGCCGTCGCCTGCATGACGATGCCGAAATGGCCGCTGCATCCGATCGGGATGCTCCTGGTCGGGCATTACTACGGGAATCTCGCCTGGGCCAGTCTCATGCTGGGCTGGACCATCAAGGTGCTGCTCATCCATTACGGCGGCGCGAAAGCCTTCCGCAGCGTCCAACCCCTCTTTCTCGGACTGATCCTCGGCGAAATCTTCTCGGCGCTCATCTGGACGCTGGTTCCGGTCGTCCTGATCCTGCTGGGCCACGACCCCGGCCAGGTGGGCCGGATCGTCATCCTGCCCACCTGAGCCGATTCGGCATCAGGTATACTGGAAAATCACCAGCCGCCGGATCATTGCGGGGTCGGCGCCGAAGAGGATTTCCAGCACGGGCACCAGTGTCCAGAGCGTGTTCGCGAGCATCTCGCCGACGATCAGGCCGAGGAAGAACGGCATGGAGGCGCGGTAGGCCCGCGCGCCGCCATACTTGACCAGCAGCGTCTTGATCGCCCACCCGAGGAACATGCTGCCGCCGAGGCGCCAGCCGATGGACGAATGCACGAAGAGCATGCCGATGGGGTGCAGGGGCCAGCCGGGAAAACGGGCGCAGAGGAGGAGCATCAGGGCCGCCAGGACGGCGCCATAGACGATCGCCTGGAGCTGACCCCGGTCCATGCTGAATTCCCGCCCGATCGCGACGTCCTGAACCGGACCGAGGCCCATGAGGCGGGCGCCCCTCCCGGTGATGGGATGGTTCACGCCGTCGTACGAGGTGGACAGGGTGTACCCCATCCGCAGGTGCACCGCGCCGCAGACCACCAGCCCGAGCACCAGCACGAGAAGGCCGACGCCGGCCAGCCGCCGGCGGGAGGTCGGGGTTGCGGACCGGTTCAACCCGAGCGCCAGCACGGTCATCGCCGCCGCGCTGACGGCCGAGGCGCGGTTGGCCAGGATGTAGTGGGCCTGCTGCAGGAACACCGAGCTGACGGTCAGCCACCGCTGGGGGAAGAGGGTGATGATCCGCTGCGCGGCCAGCCCGATGATCCAGACGTAGGTCAGACCCGTCTCGGCGACGATGCGCGTCACCATCAGCATGATGACGATGCCCATCACCACGAGGATGAGGGCCATGGGCACCCCGGCGCCGGCCCAGACGAACCAGGCCAGCATGGCGGCTGCACCGCCGAGAAAAAGCCGGCCGGCCAGCGCGTCGGTCGTCGCCTCGCCCTCCTTCGCGCCGCGGCCGAACGCGGCCCGCAACACCTGCAGGTAGTGGCGCCGGCCCAGCCAGGCCACGCCGAGCGCCATCACGATCAGCGCGCCGGCGCCCGCGTCGTAGAGACGGTGGTGGCGGAACATGGGCATGTGCTCCCGGGCAAACGTCAGCAGGAGGCCGGAGGCGAAGAGGGTGAACCAGATCGAGAAGCTGAAGCGGTTGGGCATGAAATAGGCCAGCCCGATGAACAGGAAGTAGATGCGGCCGCTCACCATGATCCCGGGGGCATAGCGCCCGATCCCCTCGGAAAAGGCGCCCGAGACGTTCCACCCTATGGGCAACTCGGGGAATGCGCCATCCGTGAAGAGGGCCAGTCCGTTCAACGAATGCACGAAGAGCACCAGGCCGGCGCCGACCCAGAAGACGCGGGACCGGAAGAACGCGGGGAACGCCCGCCCCGGCTCCGGCTCGTCGATCAGCGCATGGTAGACCCGCAGCAGCGGGAAGGAGAGCCGCTCGACGTGCCGCCACTGCGGATAGACCATCATCCCCATCCCGATCATCAGGATCCAGAAGGCCACGATCACCGTGCCCCAGGAAAGCAGCGGCGAGACCCAGGCCGCCCAGGGGATGGACGCCCCGGGGTCCAGCTCCTGGACCAGTTGGCTGGAGGCCGGCGTCTCGATATCGAAGCCGATCGGGTCGGGGAAGAGGGACGGCGGCAGGGCCGAGTCCCGGATCGCGGGCGCCATCACCGGCGAGCGGTTGATGCCCTCGGTCTCCAGCGCCAGGCTGTGCGGGAAGAACCGGAAGAGGCCGTTGCTCGGCAGGACCGCGCCGAAGAGCAGCATGCCGACGAGCAGCGCCAGGTGCCGGTGCGAGAGCGCAGCGCCGGGGAGGAAGCGCCGCAGCAGCGGATTGACCGCCAGCACCAGGAAGACGATGCAGAGCAGGACGATCTCGGGCAGGTACCCGTCGCTGACGAAACTGTTGTTGAGCGCGAAGTTGTTGTAGGGCACGGCCAGCCAGATGCCGCCGCACAACGCCAGCCCCAGGAGGAATACGAACACAGATCGCCGATCTCGCATGACGGTTCAGACCCTTTCTGTCCCGGCTCGTCCCGGAATGCGCTGCCCCCGCGCGAAACCTCACGGGCGGCGATTCCTCGCCCGCCTTTCCCTCATGCTCCCGCCTGCACCAATGACCGCCCCAAGACCCCGCCGAGCGCCGTCGCACGCTATGCTACCCGGCGCCGCTCGGTCAAGCGTGGGCGGAACGCCAGGCTCCAGCCTGGCCGATCCAGGGGTTGGCTTGGGGACAGAATCATTGAGGGCGGGCTTGCGCCGCCGCTCGTCGTGTTCGTCCTCGTCCTCAGCGAGCGAAGCGAGCGGTCCTCGTCCTCGACTTTCGAGATCCGAGGACGAGGACGAGGACGAGGGAAGGATCTCGGGCCTCCAATCTCGTCCACCGCTATCTTCGCCCCCTATCGTCGCACGGAAGACACCCGCAGGAACCGGCCACGACATGGAACGGAGCGCCAGCCCCACGCGCTCGGGCGACGAGAGGGGACGACCCGCCTACGCGCTTCGCGCTACGGCGCGGCAGGCGAGAGCGGGCGACGAGTACGGACTACGGATCACGACGGCCTCCGGCCTTCCCCTTTCAGCGTTTCAGCATTTCAGCGTTTCAGCTTTTTCCTCATGTGTCTTGCCCCGCCCTGCCGCCGCCCCGGCCTGTACCCGGGAGATGACGCTCAACGAAGTACGGAAGGCCATCGCGGTAAATGGTCCGAATACGGAACGCGGTATGCGGAATGGAGAGGGTGGGATTCGCGGCCTGGCCGGGATGGATATTGCGCGAAAAGGCGACCGGAGCTAGGGTCCCACGAAGGCATCGAAGGATCAAGGTGACAGAGTATCCCCGCTTGAAGCACGTTCGGACCGCCCGGGAACACCCGGCGGCGCATCGCGTGCCTTGATGGAAAGGAACGCGATCGTGAAATCCCGCGCGGTAACCGTCCTGTTGGCCCTGTGTGCCACGATCCTTGCGTTCCAGAACCTGTTCGCGCACGAGATCGCGTCCAGCGAACCGATCCGGCGTGGCGTGGAGGCCGTGCCGATCCAGGCCAGTGAAATCGACTCGCTGGAGCGTCTGATCCAGGCGCGGCTAAGACACGAGCCGAACCGACGAAGCATGCTGAACGAGGCGCGGGCCAGGCTGGGAGCGCTCCGGGCCCTGCTGGACGACGATGCGGGGCTATCCACGGATGTGCTTCGAGAGGTCATGGAGACCCTGGAGTCCCTGAGACGCGAAGTCCTGCTGGACACCAATCGCGCGGTCGACTTCGATGAGATCCTGGCCATCCGGCGCCACCCGCGGAACCTCGGGCTGCCGGCCAACTGGCAGAGCAATTCGGCCCTCAGGCCCCACACGTTCGACAACGAGATCGTCGCGATTTCGGTGCGCGATCCCGCCGCTCCCCCACGCCTGGTGTTTCGCCCGCCCGGCGGCGCGTTTGTCGGGGATCTCGTGCTGCACTGGGATGCCGATCGGCTTCTCTTCTCCATGCCCGATCCGCAGGGGCGCTGGCACATCTACGAAATCGGCGTGGATGGGACCGGGCTGCGGCAGGTCACGCCGGATATGGGGCCGAACGTCAACAACTACGACGGGTGCTACCTGCCCAATGGCAGCTACCTGTTCTCCTCCACCGCTGCCATGGTCGGCGTGCCCTGCGTGCGCGGGCGTGTTCACGTGGCCAACCTGTTCCGTCTCGATCCGTCCGACGGCCGCATCCGGCAGTTGGCCTTCGACCAGGAGCACAGTTGGACCCCGCGCGTGATGGATAACGGCGCGATCCTCTATCAGCGCTGGGAATACGTCGACACGCCGCATTCGAACACCCGGCTGCTGATGACCATGAATCCGGACGGCACCAACCAACGGCCGTTCTACGGCAGCAACTCCTACTGGCCGACCTCCTTCTTCTATGCCAACCCTGTGCCCGGGCATCCAAGCCGCGTGTTCGGGATCGCCGGAGGCCATCACGGTCCGGCCCGGGTCGGCGAGCTCATTCTTCTGGACCCCGCGCTGGGGCACAGGGAGCCCCACGGCGTCGTGCAGCAACTGCCCGGCTGGGGGCAGCCGTTTCCGTACCGGATCAGCGATCCCTACGCACGCCCCCTCAATCCACGGTTCCTGCATCCGAATCCCTTGAGCGAAACGTTTGTACTTGTGGCCCGTCAAGAGCAGCACGGCAGCCAATGGGGCCCGTGGGGCATCTACCTGGCCGACGTCTACGACAACGTCCTCTTGCTGGCCGAGTCGGAGGACTACGCCCTGCTCGAACCGGTGGCGCTGCGCGCCCGGCCGGTTCCGCCGGTCATCCCCGACCGCGTGGACCTGTCTTCCCGGGAGGCGACGGTGGCGATCGCGGATATCTACGCGGGCCCGGGGTTGAGAGGGATTCCGCGCGGCACGGTCAAGTCGTTGCGCGTGACCAGCTACACGTACGGGCATCGGGGCGCCGGAGGGTTGTACGGGGTGATCGGAATGGACGGCCCCTGGGACATCCGGCGGATTCTCGGAACCGTGCCGGTCGAGCCGGACGGATCGGTCTTCTTCACGGCGCCGGCCAATGTGCCGCTCAGTTTTCAGCCCCTGGACGAGGACGGCAAGGCGCTGGCGCTGATGCGGAGCTGGACGACCGCCATGCCCGGGGAGAACCTCTCCTGCGTGGGCTGCCACGACATGCAGGAAGCGCCGCCCACCCTGGGGACGCCGCGCGCCCTGCGCCGCGCGCCCTCGGCGATCGAGCCGTGGTACGGTCCGGCGCGCGGTTTCAGTTTCGCGCGCGAGGTCCAGCCCGTGTTGGACGCCTCCTGCAT
>PWTM01000099.1 GCA_003563855.1 PVC group bacterium
AAGGCGCGGTGGAGGTAGGCGCGGGTGAAGAAGCCGGAGCGGGGGGCGATGTCGGCGAGCGGCAGGTCGGTCCCGATCAGCAGCTCGCGGCAGCGCTCCAGCCGCTTGCGGAGCAGCTCCTGGTTGACCGTGCGGCCGACCTGCTGGCGGAAGTGCCGCTCCAGCGTACTGCGCGAGACACCGGCGGAGGCGGCGACGTCGCCCACCGAGAGCGGCTCGGCGAGATGCTCCCAGACGAAGCGGAGCGCGCCGGCCACGGCGCGATCGGCGACCGCCAGGATATCCGTGCTCTTGCGCGTCACCACGCCGGCCGGCGGGACCGGCCGCGCGTCCGGACCGGCGGCGCGCGCCCCGCGCATCATCCGGTCCAGCAGCCGCGCCGCCTCGCGGCCCTGGTGGGCGGCGTCCGTGTCCACGCTCGAGAGGGAGCAGGGCGAGAGCTTGCAGATGGGGCGGTTGTTCCCGATGCCCAGGACGGCGACCTCCTCGGGCACGAACACGCCGAGCTCCTGGCACCAGCCGCAGAGCCGCGCGGCGAGCCCGTCCTGCCAGACCAGCAGCGCGAGCGGACGCGGCTGCTCCTTCAGCCAGGCGCCGAAACGCTCGAGCCCCTCCTCGTGCCGGGTCATCTCCAGCAGCAGCGGCGGCCGGCACCGCACGCCGTCCTTCGCGAGCCGCTGCTCGAACCCCCGCCCGACGTCGACCGTCGGGTGCGGCGGGTGGCCCGGACCCAGGGGGATCGCGACGCAACTGACGTTGCGGAAGCCCCGCTCGAGGAAGTGCTCGGCCGCGAGGCGGCCGACCGTCTCGTGGTCGGCCTCGATGACGGGGATCTTCGCCTCGGGTCGAAACCAGGCGCGGTAGCCGACCACGACGGCGGCGGGGGCGAGCGACCGCAGCAGCCGGGGCGTCTCGTGCTGGCAGCAGAGCACACCGTCGGCATGGACGCCGCGCAGGCCGGAGGGGGACGCGCCCAGGAACCGCCGGTCGATGATCTCCCAGTCGAGCTGGCCCGCCTCCTCGATGATCGCGTTCGTCAGCGGCTCGTTGAGGATGTAGGCAATCGTCAGCACCCGGAACCGCCGCCGCGGCCCGGCGAAACGCTTCTTCGTCGCGGCAGCCTTCCGGCCGGGTACGCCTCGGGCGGTCATAGTTCAGGGAAGATGCCACAGGGTGGGGGAAGAGGCAAGGAATGCCGGATGCCGAGTGCCGAATGCCGAATGGGGAAGGGACTTGGGGAAAATGCTGAAACGCTGAAACGCTGAAATGCTGAAATGGTGGCGGGGAGGAGGGAGGGTTGAGGGGCGAATCGATTCTCTCGATTCTCTCGATTCCGTCGATTCTGTCGACTTCCGTCGACTTCCATCGACTTCCTCGACTCCCTCGACGGGCCCTCGGGAGCCGCGCGCGGGGTTCGGGCGTGTCCCCACGGGCTTGCTTGCCCGCCATAGCCGCCCGGCGGCGACGGAGGGCCCCGTGGGTGGCGGAAAGCTGGTCTTCGGGGCATGCCGCGGGTCGCGAAGCAGAGCCCGATGGGAGAGCGCGGAGCAGACCGTCGGTCTGCCTGCGCTCTTCTCAGGGCTCCAGGAGAACGGCGTGGACCCCGGGCTCTTCCCAACCTTTCCTCCCCCACGGGGCAAGCCCGTGGGGGCCGGGGCGCCGCTCTCCGCCCTCCGTCCTCGCCCCTCGCTCCGCCGTTCCGCACTTGTCCGCCGGCCTGTCCGCCGCAGCTTCAGCGAAGGCCGAAGCCCTGGCGAAGGCGGATTCAGCGCGCGCGGGCGGGGCCGGCGAGACCCTGCCGGGACGCCGGGACGCCGGACGCACGACGCCGTGCGCCGCGACACGCGCCACGCGACACCCCCGCGTCCTGGACGCGCGGCCGGGGCTGGGCGAGCAGGGGCTACGAGCAGGTTCGACCCGCCTGCGCGCTACGCGCTTCGGCGCGGCACGCGAGCAGGGTCGACGATGACTTCGGCCGGGTTGCCGGTGAGGCCGGCCTGTTCGAGGAGGGCGAGGTGGTGGGCGAAGTCGCCGACCTCGGAGAGCTCGTGCGCGTCGCTGGCGAGGGAGAACCGGACGCCGAGTTCGAGGCAGAGGCGGAGGAAGGCGACCGGCGGGTCGTTGGTGTGGACGTTGATCTCCGCCGCCGCGCCGTACCTGCGCAGCAGGCGGGCGGTGGGGAGGAAGAGCGCCTCCGGGACCGGCGCGTCGCTGCGGCGGAAGACGCGGAACGGGTGGGCCAGTACCGTCGCGCCCGCCGCCAGGATGCGCTCGACGAGGAAGAGGAAGTCCCGCTGCGCCGCGGGTTCCGTCGCCGGCGAGGGCAGCCCGTGAACGGCGCCGACGATGCCGTCGAAGCGCGCCCGGTCGCCCGGCGCGAGGAGCAGGTTCCCCGCGTAGTCGACGTCGGCCTCGAGCCCGAAACGCACCCCCTCGCCCCCGTAGGCGCGCTTCAGCTCGAGGTACGCGCCCGTGCGGTCGTGCTCCGGCCGGGCCGCGGCCATGCCCGTGCGCAGGCAGGCCTTGCTCCAGTAGGTCTTGCGGTCGAAGTAGAGCTGGCCGGAGTGCTCGGCGAAGGCGAGCCCGCGCAGGCCGAAGTCCCGGGCGAGGCCGATCGCCGCCGGCACATCCATGTCCTCGCTGCAATAGGCGAGCGGCGAGTGCAGGTGGGCGTCGACCAGTCCCAGCGAGGCCGGTATCGCGAGGGCATGCCGCTGCGTTGCGATGTGGCCCCGGGCGTCCGCGGTCAGCACCGTGAAGGGGAACGGCGGCTCGCAGAGCGCGGGCGCGCAGACGAACCCGAGGTCTCCCTGCCGGACGTCCTCGGTACCCCGGTGGTAATGGCCGCTGACGGAGACCGCGGGGCCCGCCTCCCGCATCGCCGCCAGGATGGCCTCGGCGTTCGTGTAGTTATACGGCGCGTCCGCCGTCCCGGGCGGGAAGAGGCAGACGTGCTGCAGCGCGACGATCAGGCCCGGGAAGTCGGCGCGCGCCGCCTGGAAGCGGGCGAGATCGCGCGGCGCGCGGGTGGCGTTGTGGCCCGGCGCCTCGGCGTCGAGGAACGTCAGGAAGCGCGCGCCGGCGATGTCGACGATCCCGCCCGGGCGCTCGAAGACGCGGTAGAAGCGCTCGGGATCGCCGTCGTGGTTGCCCGGGATCGCCAGGTACGGGCACTCCAGCTTGTCCAGGATCGCGCGCAGGCGGGCCAGCCGGTCGGGGGCATCTTCGCGGGTTCCGTCGTCGAGCAGGTCGCCCAGCACGAGCGTCACGTCGGGGCGGACGAGCCGGTTCAGGCGGCGCACCGCCCGCCTGAGCAGGATCGGCGCGATGTCGCCGCGCCGCCGCGTGCCCGGGCAGGAGGGCGCGTAGTGCAGGTCGGCCAGCAGGGCGATCTTCATGGAGAAGCGCGGGCCGGCATGGCTAGTCCCAGGTGCGGACGGAATCGGGGGTCACGACTTCGTACATGATATCGAACCAGTTGCCACGCGTGCCGATGGGGACGGCGGTGCGGCGGGGCGCGACGGCGGAGACGACCAGGCCGTCGGCCATCCGGGCGGGGAGGTCGTCGCCCGAGGGGGAGAAGCAGACCATGCGCGGGAGTCCGTCGATGTCCGGGCCGCGCGGCGCGCCGGCGAAGGAGACGATCGCATCCGCCCCGCCGCTCCGCTCCAGGGCCTGGCGCAGGAACGCCGCGGTCAGCGCCCCTTGGGGCGTTGCACGCCCGCGCCGGTCCGGCGCGAGGCGAACGGTCTCGCGTCCCGCCACGGCGATGGCGGCGGGGAGGCGGCGTTCGAAGGCCGCCAGCATGGCGGCGAACCATTCCGCGTGATCCGGGTTGGCCTCGGCGTCGATCGCCGGGACGACGAGCAGGATGCGCCCTCCATCGGGCAGCGCCTCCCGGACCAGTCGCGCCATGACCTCGCCGCCCCGGTGGTGGAGCTCGACGGCGCTCCGTTCGCGGTCGGGCGTCCGCCGCCGGAGCAGCAGGCCCGTCGAGATCGCGATCGCCGCCAGGCAGAGCAGGGCGATCCCCCATCGTCTGCCGCGGCTGCCCGGCGTCCGTACGGTCATGCCTTCGCCCTCATTGCGCGGGCATCCCGTGGACTCCCGGCCAGGAATGCCGCCGGATGCGAAGCAGGTCGGGGTTATTCGGCGTGGTGGCATGGAAGACGGCCCCGATGAGGGGGGTGCGCGCGTCCTCCCAGCGCCAATACTCGGTGTGCCCGTCCACGAACGCGAAGACGACGCCGTTCGAATGCCACCACCCGATGGGGTCGACCCACCGGTCGGGGTTCCCCACTTGCGTTACCCAGCTGTTCATCAACTGGTCGCGTGGGTCGGGCTCCTCGATGAACGAGATCGTGGCCGCGGGCTGCGGTACCTGCGAGAGCTGGGTGGCCACCACGGTGTAGCCGTAGGCGCCAGCGCTTCCGCGAAGGAAGTTGTTGATGGAGTAGGTGCGCTTGTACAGGTGCATGTTGCCGATGTCCGTCGGGTAGCTCGGACAGCGGTAGACGGCGTGCTCGCGCACGTAGGGCCAGAGCGTGCCGTTCTCCAGGTTCCGCAGTTGCGCCTGCGCGTCGTTGATATTCCCGCCGCCACGCGCCCAGCCGTCGCCCCCCGTATTCGAACTGGGCAGGGCGCCCTGGTGTTCGGCGACGTAGAGGGTGTACGCGGCCGCGAGCTGCCGCAGGTTGTTCGTGCAGGTCATCCGGCGGGCGACCGCCCGGACTCCGGCGAGCGACGGGAAGAGCAGCGCCATGAGCAGCGCGATGATCGCGATGACGACCAGAAGCTCGATCAGCGTGAACCCCCGCCGCCCCGCGCGGGCCGCACGCCCGCGTGTCGCCGCGTTGAAAGACCTGTTCATGGCGACAATCTACCCCCCGTCTTCCGGCTGGAGCAAGGCAATTCGTTTGGCAATTCGTTTGGAAAGACCTTGGAAAGATTCTCCCCGGGTACGGGCCGGCCACCTGTCTTGGACGGGCCACCTTCCGGGCCGGCCGGGGACGGGCCCGTCGGTCGCCTTCCGGCGCGAAAGGCGCGCGGCCCGCGCCGGGGCGGCGGGCGAGGCTCTGTTGGGACGCCGGACGCCGGACTCCCGCCGCCGTGCGCGCCGCGACACGCGCCACGCGACACCCCCGCGACCTGGACGCGCTGGCGGGGCTGCCGGTCTGCCGGGGCTCGTGCCAGGCGCTTCTTCTGGCGGGCTTTCCCCGGTTCTTCGCGGCCGTCCTCATTTCGGTCGACGACCTGCGGAGACGGCTGAGATGGACGATTCGCCTCTGAAGGAGCGGGTGGGGTTCGGGCGCGTCCCCACGGGCTTGCCCCGTGGGGGGCGGAAAGTTGGTCTTCACGGCGTGCCGCGGATCGCGAAGCAGAGCCCGAATAGGAGAGCGCGGAGCAGACCGTCGGTCCGCCTGCGCTCTTCTCAGGGCTCAGGAGAATGGCGTGGACCTCGGGCTCTTCCCAACCTTTCCTCCCCCACGGGGCAAGCCCGTGGGGGCCGGGGCGCCGCGGGTCGTTGATCGTCACGCCGCGGAAGCCCTGGCGAAGGCGGATTCAGCGCGCGCGGGCGCGGTCGGTGAGGCTTCTGCAGGGACGCCGGACGCCGGACTCCCGACGCCGTGCGCGCCGCGACACGCGCCACGCGACACATTCGGCACTCGGCATCCGGCATTCCCCCGCCGTTCCGCATTCCGCATTCCGCACTCGGAGCGTTCCGCACTCGACGGGGGATGGGGGCGGCGTCAGACTGGCGCCGGTTTCGGATGCGAGCCGCTTGCGGGAGAGCCGTCATGGAAACGCTGAAGGTCAAGGATCATCCCCGGCTCTATGTGCCGGCCGATGTGGCCGAGAACCTGGCGCAGCGGTTGCACGGGCCGTTCCTGCAACGGGAAGCGGAGCGGGTGCTCGAGGACGCGGAGGGGCTGGTTCGGGCGCGGCCGCCGGCGGAGCCGACGGACACCGCCTACCAGCCGGTCACGCGCGCGATCGATGCCGGCCTCCAGTGCCTGACCTGCGCCTGGGTGCTGACGCGGGAGACGCGCTTCCGGAAGGCGGCGATCCGGCGCCTCGCCCACCTGGCGACCTTCCGCCAGATCAGTTGCGAGGCCCGGGTCACGACGCCGCCGGATGCCGAGCTGCCCTTCTGCCTGAGCTACGGCGAGCTCTCGGCCACGGTCGGGCTGATGTTCGATCTCTTCCGCCCGGAGCTGGCCGATGCCGAGCGGGAGGCTTTCTTCGCCGTGCTGGACCGCTTCCTGATGCGCGCGGCGGTGCGGGCCCTCGAGGCCCCGCCCTGGTGGGCGAACAAGGAGTGGTCGAACTGGAACGGCGTCTGCGCCGGCGGCATGGGCATCCTGGCGCTGGCGTTCCACGACGATGTGCCGGACGCCCGGCGGCTGATCCCGTTCGTCGAGCGGAGCCTCGGCGAGTATTTCAAGTCCTACGTTCGCAATGGCGGGGGCTGCCACGAGGGGACAGGCTACTGGAACTACGGCATGAACTACGCCGTGCGCTACCTGCTGAGCTGGGAGAACGCGACGGGCCGGAAGCACCCGGCGCTGCGGCCCCGGGTGCTCGGCGATTCGCTCTTCTTCCCGCTCGACTTCGCCGGGATCAGCTTCGGCGACAACGACCGCTGGCATCCCGCCGCCTTCTTCTTCCTGCTGGCCCGGCGGATGAAACGGCCGAACGCCGCCCTGCGGGCCGCGGCCTACCTGGACGCGCCGGTCCGGACGGAGCGGAAGCAACAGGCGGGCCGGGCGGCCACGGGCGACCTGCTCTATGCCGCCGACGCGATCCCGACCGAGGCGGAGATGGCGCGGCTCCGGGCGGCGCACGCGCGGCAGGCGGCGCCGGTGGCGCGGGTGTATTCGGGGATGGACTGGGGCGCGCTGGCGGACGACGAGGCCTTTCCGCGCCTGCGCATGGCCGTGCGCGGCGGGTCGAGCGCGATCGCCGGGCACGGCATGCTCGACCTGCTGAGCATCCGCTGCCGGGTCAACGGCGAACTCATGATCACCGACCAGCAGGACGGGTCGTACATGCCCTCGACCTTCAGCCGGCGCGGGCACGAGCTCTACGGCCGGAGCGCCGCCTCCAAGAGCACGCTCTTCGTCGACGGGCTCGGCTGCGCTGCCGACGCGACCTGCAACCGGACGCAGGTCGTGCGCGGGCCGGGGCTCCTCGGGATCCGCATCGACGCCTCCCGGGTCTTCCTGCCGCGCTGGAAGGGCGTCTTCATCGGCCGGCTGGTCCTGATGGTTGATCGCGCCTGCTGGCTGGTGATCGATCGCGTGCAGGGCGCGAACGCCGCGGACCGGCACTGGATCGAATCGCGCTTCCACACCCTCGCCGAAACGCGATGCGGCCGGAACGGCGTCGCGCTGAAGAGCGGGCGCGAGTGGATGCAGATGACCTTCGCCTCGCTCGGCGGAAGTCTTCTGCGGGAAGCCCGCGGCCTGCCCTCGCAGCCGGCGACGCCGCCGACGACCATCCTCCGCTGGATGGGCGCGGCGGCCTCCGAGGATCACCTGCACGTCGCCGCGCTCCAGCCCGGCCGCCGGAAGCTCCGCCTCTCGCTGGCCCGGGGACCGCGGGACGGCTACACGATCGCCCTGGCCGAGCCCGGCGGGAAGACCCGCCGCCTGCGGCTGGGACCGCGGTTGACGCTGCGGGACTGACGCACGCGGCGGCGCGGCGGAGGAGGGGAGAACCGATGGATACGTGTTCGTTCGATGTAGCCCGGGTCCCGTTCAGCAGCCACGGGTCGTGGATGTCGCTCTCCGTGCCGCGCAAGGAGCGCCGGCTCTTCCTGCGGAACTGCCACGGCGGGGCGCAAGACGTGTTTCCGCTCGAGCCGCTGCTCGGGGGCGAACCGGTGGCGACGGAGATGACCGGGCGCCCCTGGACGCTGGAACTGCGGCATGCCGGGGGACGCATCGAAGCCTGCTTCGAGTCGACGCGCACCCTGCGCCTGCGCGGCGAGGGGCTGGGCCTGCAACTGGGCGACCGGCACCTGGTCTACAGCGAGGCGCCCGACCGCGCGGTGATCAACCATCGGCCGGCGCTCCGCCGGTATGGCGTCGAGGCGCTCCGGGGCCGCATCGAGATCCGGACGCTCGTGCCCGATCAGCCGGTCTTCCCCTGCGTGGCCCTGGTCTCGCCCGACGACACGGGCGGCTGGGAACTGGCGATTGATGAGTTCCAGAGCACCTGGGTCCCCCCGGAACGCGCCCCGTTCGACGTCTGCGCGACCGGCGCGCGGGAGGCCTTCGCGGACTTCCTCGACGCCATGCCCCCCGCGCGGCCGGAGGACGCGGAGGCGCGGGCGCTGGCGGCCTACGTCGACTGGTCCTGCACCGTCGAGCCCTGCGGCCTCATCCGGCGGCCGACGATCCTGATGTCGAAGAACTGGATGACCAACGTCTGGAGCTGGGACCAGTGCTTCAACGCCATGGCGCTGGCCCGGGGTCGGCCCGCGCTGGCGCTGGACCAGATGCTCACGCTCGTCGACCACCAGGACGAGTTCGGCTCCTACCCGGACAGTATCAACGACACCATCGTCCACTACCACTTCAGCAAGCCCCCGGTCCACGGCTGGGCGCTGCGCGAGCTGCTCGCCCGTATGCCCGAGCCGCCGCCGCGCGACACGATGGAGACCCTCCTCCGCTCGCTGGGCCGGCAGGCAGAGTGGTGGCTGTCGTTCCGAATGCCGAATGCCGGATGCCGAATGCCGAATGGTTCGTCAGAGCGACAGACGAGTTCCGCCGAAACGGCGCCGACCGCAGATCCGGCATCCGCCATCCGAGATCCGAAATCCTCCTCCCCCCATTCGGCCTCCGGCCTCCGGCATTCGGCATTGCCGTATTACCTGCACGGGAACGACAGCGGGTGGGACAACAGCACGATGTTCGGCCGGGGGGTGCCGCTGGTCGCGCCGGACCTGGCGGCGCTGCTGGTCGTGCAGATGGAGGTCCTGGCGGAACTCACGGCGGAACTGGGCCGGGAGGGCGAGGCGGCGGAATGGGCGCGGCGGGCCGACGATCTCTTCGCCGCGCTGATGCGGGAGCTCTGGCGCGGCGACCGCTTCGTCGCCCGCCTGATGGACGGGACGCCCGTCGAGTCGCAGAGCCTGATCCCCTGGCTGCCGATCCTGCTGGGTGACCGCCTGCCGGCGGACGCGCGCGCCTGCCTCAGGCGCGGGATCGAGGGGCACCTCACCGACTGGGGCCTGGCCACCGAGCGCGTGGACAGCCCGGCCTACCGGTCGAACGGCTACTGGCAGGGCCCGATCTGGGCGCCGTCCACGTACATCGCGGTCGCGGGCCTCCGGCGCTGCGGATTCGACGACCTGGCCGACGAGATCGCCGCGCGCTTCCGCCGGCTCTGCCGGACGAGCGGCTTCGCCGAAAACTTCGATGCCCTGACCGGCGCCCCGCTCTGCGATCCGGCCTACACCTGGACGGCGAGCGTCTTCCTGCTGCTCGCGGAACAGCGTTCCGGCGAGCGCTCGCGACAGGCCCG